>DATHMS010000116.1:0-32578 GCA_035486795.1 Candidatus Sulfotelmatobacter sp.
CGATATAGCCTGGCCATTCCGCTCATCAGGAACAGAAGGACCATCACTCCCAGCCCGGCGAAAATCCAAATCTCTACCATCCGTGACATCTCCGGCATAACGCCTCCTTCTACGAATGCAGTTCAACGACTCGACAACATGTAGAACGCACGAGGAACAACTAGCTCACTGTGCTGCCCGGCGAGATTGCGATCCACGATCCAGTTATTCACGCCGTAGACAAAGCCGAGCACGATATAAAAAACAACCACCATCGACCACCTGGCCAAATTCGAAACTGCCGCGCCGCGCGCCGCGTACGAAGCGATCGTGAAGATCAAGAGCATAAAGGCCGTGGTCCCCAAAGCCATCATTAAAGAACCTTCCCGCGACGCATAGCCGTTAGGCTGCCAATTGCTGTCGAAGTGTACGGCCACTCGCGCCGGCAGCAGATTCCACGCTCTCCAATAGTTCAGCGCAGTCAGCGGCAGCGCCAGCCACGTCAACCCCACCACGATTAGAAACAGTTTTCGTTCCATACCGTCTCCGCCTCGCACGCTACCTGCGTTCAGCTGCGCAATTCATTCCCCGGACATCTCACTCCACAAGCGCACGTAAGCAATTCCCTTTTCGTAGCGAGTCACCACGACCTCGGTCCCTTTGGCCATGGCGCTCGAGTCGTCGCTGCGCGCCCCGCACACCCGCCGTGTACCCATCTGCGTATAAATGATTTCGCCGGTTCCACCTTCGCGGATAGAGCTGGAAACTCGACCCAGCACTCCGACCATTTCGTAGTCAGCGGGATCCATGTTCTCGTCTTCCGAGATCAACACCCTGCTCAGAAACAGGAACACAATGCCTCCACCAACCAGTCCGCTCGTGACCGAGGCCAGCAATCCAAAACCGATCCAGAGGCCGGAGTAACGCGTAAGCAGATATCCGGTGCCGCCAAACCAGGCGAGGAACGCCGTTAGCGTGACGAAATTGAATGGCGAAACCCCTCCACCTCGCTGCGCGTGCGCATTGCTCGTGGCAACTGATGCATCGGTTGCGACCGGCGCGTGACCCGCGATGATCGGACCATGCGCTGCGCTGGCACTGGCCGCTGGCAGGTGCGCGCCGCCAACGTGCCCATGAAAGTGCGGCAGATGCAGCCGGCCCGTGCGCGCTCCCCCGAACACGAAGGAAAAAAAGCTCAAGCAGAAGCCGACAGCGAAACAGATCAAGTAAAAATTCGCCCAGGTCATGGAGTAGTTCACCGGATTCTCCTCCCTTCTGCCTTCGCGGTACGGACGTGACTGTCGCGGCGGTGATTTCCTGTCCTCATCAATTCCGGCCGCAAGGCTTCCAGCAGACGTTCGGCCAAGCCTGGCGTGTCGAGAATCGCGCCCAACAGCAACAGGCAGCGTCTCGTGTCTTTTTCGCGTGCAGCTTTGATCAGCACGTCGCTCACTTCAGGATCGCTGACAAAGCGCTCCGATCCCTGCAGCAACCAGACGTCAAGCTGGCCTTCAGTCGTACGCAGGTCGGAGGTCAGCTCCGTGTGATAACCCTCGGGATCATCCACTAAAAAGCCAGGATGCACCTTGAAGAACTTGGCCAGCAGCGCGCGCGACGACTGCGTCATGTGAGGCCGCGATCCGTTCTCGATCTGCGACAAGTAAGACTGGCTGATGCTCTTGCGCAGTTCCTGGCGAATCGACTTCACCATCTCCTGCTGCGTCATGGGACGGTCGAGGCCGCGCAGCGAGCCTTCCACCTCGCGCAGGTAGCGAATTTTCTCTCCCAGTTTCATATTCCAGATCGCTATATGTATATTGCAATATGCAATGCTTGTCAAGAAACGGATTTAGTGTGTTTTGAGGAGCTTGCAGCCGGCTTACAAGCCGGCTTCGATGCGGGACCGGGGGTCAAGGTAGTCGCGCAGGGCGTCGCCGATGAAGTTGAACGACAGTACGGCCAGCATCACGGCTAGCGCGGGAAACAGGACGAGGTGCGGCGCGTCGAACAGGTGGGCGCGGCCGTCGTTGAGCATCGTACCCCAGCTTGCGGTGGGCGGCGGAACGCCGAGGCCGAGGAAACTCATGGTGGCTTCAGCGAGGATGGCTCCAGCCATGCCGATCGCGGCCTGCACGATCACAGGCTGAATAATGTTCGGCAGAATATGACGGACGATGATACGCAGGTCGCTGGCGCCGAGGGCGCGGGCGGCTTCGACGAATTCACGTTCGCGAGCGGCGAGAACTTGTCCTCGAACCAGGCGGGCGTAGCCGACCCAGCCTCCAAGCGAGAGTGCCAGAACCAGATTGAAGATGCCGGGGCCGCGGAAGGCTACGAAGGCAATGGCTAGCAGGATTCCGGGGAACGAGAGGAACGCATTCATCAGGACTACGTTGACGAAGCGGTCGATGCCTCCGCCATAGTAGCCGGCGATAGAGCCGATGATGAGACCGAGGGCGAGCGAAGTGACGACAACGCAGCTTCCTACCAACATCGAGATACGAGCGCCGTAGACGATGCGCGAGAGAATGTCGCGGCCGAGTTCGTCGGTACCGAACCAGTGCGCGTGGGATGGGGGGTCGAGGCGCGCGGGGAGATTAATGGCAGCGGGATCTTGCGGCGCGATCCAGGGAGCGAAGAGGGCAAAGATCACGAAGATGACGACCAACACGACGCCTGTTGCGGCCAGCGGATTGTGGCGGGCGTTTATGGATACTGAGCGGCGGAACGAGATGGTCGTCGTGGACAAGTTCGCTTGTGGAATTCTACCCGTTAATAATTCTGCTCTTCATTGCTTCCGAGGCACTGCGAGGATGGGAAACTCTTTTGATTTTGTCGATACCCCCTCCCCCCGGGGGTCCACTGGAATCATTACGTTAGCAGGAAATTCCCCGCAAAATCCGGAGCGCAAAAGAGTTAGAGGTCAAAATCTAGAGAACACGGGACTTGCGTCTGTTGCGTTCTCCACTGTCTGTACCGCCTCCGCCTTGACCATTCTGGTCTAATTGAGAATCGAGCGCAAGGTCAGACGTCACAAGGGGGCTGTGGATTTCCCTGACACCGTTCGGAACCTCCGCGGACTATTGCCAGTCACCAAAATCAAACCTAAACACAGGGGTCACAGAGGTTCACGGAGGGAATTCATCATCTGTCGCCGGCAGTGGAGAATGGGATGACTCCGTCTCACCAGACTTCCAGCTTGATCTGGCGATAGCGATTGATTAGCTCAAAATCTTTCCGGTTGGTGGTGATGAGGCGGGCACCGTGAGAGCGAGCGGTGAGGGCGATCAGCACGTCGAAATGCAAGTCGCGCAGCTTGTGCGGCTCGAGGCCCTGATCGCGGCGAATGTTGGCCAGTATCTCGCCCGACTCCAGCCAATTCCTTTGCGTCGGAGTTAAGATCGGGTAGTTTCTTGCCAGGGAGCGGAGAAACTTGTGTTCCGCCGGCCCGACGGCGCCACCCATCAGTTCCGCGAGGACGGCGGATGATGTGCGAACCAAGCCGCCGACCGATTCGATGCTCTTGCGATGACGCCCGGTGCGAGCCTCGTCGACCAGAACGGATGTATCGAAGATGACGAGGTCACTCATCAAGTCCGGAAAATTTGAGTTTGCCGGAGTTCTTTTTCATCAGGGCTTTGAAACGCTTGAGCGCGACGATTTCGCGCAGGGCGATATGGACTGCGTCCGTGCGGGATTTTGCTCCGAGGACCTTGACGGCCTCGTCGGCCAATTGAGTGTCGAGGCGGATTGAAGTCATGGTCACAGCCATAGTGCTCCCTTGCACCTTCGTATATACAGGATAGGATAGTGGTATATACAGGTCAAGGGCTAATTGGGCGTACTTGAGTCGAAGTCCCAGCCCTTCGACGGCGCTCAGAGCGTCGTCTGTCGCGGGGAATGCGACAGCGAAATGGCACCCGACGTTGCCGGTTTGAATAACCACTATGGTCCTTCCTCGTCCTCGACCATCTCGAACTTGTTATAGGCGGCACGCGCCTTGATGATCGTCACTTCGCCGACGAGCGGTCTCAGCGCCGACAGTATCTCCACTTTGGGGACCTTACATCTCTGCCCGACGATAACGTCCGTGAGCCGCATGTTTTCGCCAAAGGGCACGAAGTGCAAGCCGTTGTCCTCGTTCTCTAGAGGGCCCCAGACGCGGATTTCCTTTTCGTAGAGCCAGTGCTCGAATTTTGTAAAGATCGCCTTTCGCGCAAAAGCGTCGTGCTCGGAGTCCGACATTTCCTTGAAATTGAGCGGAAAAGGTAAGGGGCTTGAGATGTATGACACAGGCCCGGCATTGCTCTTAGGATCCTCGTTCAACGTCGGAATTTCGAAGCCGAGACATAGCCCCCGGTGCTTGTCGCTGTAGTGCGCCCAGATAACCGGATCCTTCCAGTCTGCGCTAAAACATAGCAGGCCTCGGTCCTTATGGACATCATCTCTCGTCGTTATGAATGCCATGCGAATAACAATGTCGGTAACGAGGTAAGGCATCAACTCGAATGGATCGTTAAGGTCAGCAACGCGGGACTGTTTCAACCGTCTGTCTTTTATGCTCTTGACGCCGAAATTGGAATCCAAGAATTTATACACACGCATTCAGTTATGAATCTTAGCACCCGCTCATTGCCGAATCCTCGGGTTCGCTACCGAGTACAGCACGTCCGTCAGGAAATTCACTGCTACGTAGGTTAAACCGATCGCGAGGATGCAGCCTTGCACGAGATAGTAATCGCGGTTGGAGATGGCTTGGATGGTGAGACGGCCTATGCCGGGCCAGGAGAAGATGGTTTCGGTGACGATTGCGCCTGCCAGTAACGCGCCGAATTGCAGACCTAAGACGGTGATGATGGGGATCATGGCGTTGCGCAGGGCGTGGCGGTAGACCACCGTGCGCTCAGGCAGGCCTTTCGCTCTGGCGGTGCGGATGTAGTCCTGGCTTAGCTCTTCCAGCATTGATGTGCGGACCATGCGGGTGAGGATGGCGGCCAGGGCTCCCCCCATGGTGATGGCGGGCAGGATGATGCTGGCGAAAGAGCCAGCGCCGGAGACAGGGAGCCAGCCTAGCTTGATGGCGAAGAGAAGAATGAGGATTGGACCCAGGGCGAAGTTGGGGAATGACAAGCCGAAAAGGCTGACAACGCTGAGGAGGCGATCGTCCCAGCGGTTGCGGCGCTGGGCACTGCGCACACCGGCTGGAATCGACAGGACTATCGCCACGAATAGCGATGCCAGCGTTAGTTGCAGAGTGTAGGGATAGCGCTGGGTCAGCAGGTGCGTCACGCTTTGGTTGTAGCGGAACGATGGGCCGAGGTCGCCGTGGAGAACGCCTTTCCAGTAGCGGAGATATTGCTCGCCTAGCGGGGCGTCGAGGCCGTAGGCGTGGCGGGCGGCTTGGATGTCGGCGGCCGGGGCACCTTCGCCTAACATTTGTTGGATTGGGTCGCCGGGGACTAAGTGGATTAGCAGGAAGACGAGGCTTACTACCAGCCAGATTACTGGGAGGGTGTAGAGGACGCGTTGGAGTAGGAGCTTCAGTTGCCAGTACCCAGTTGCCACTTTCCGGTTCCGACCGCGGGCGCGTACCTGAGACTCCTTCCAGAGCTGGCGGCACTTCGCGGATGTAAGGGGTCCTTCGAGTGCGTGGCTGGTCCGCTTCGCGAACCACCCGCTTCGCTCAGGATGACAGAGTCGTGGTGACTAGAGCGCCACATCTTCAATCTCCCGCGTGCTTCGCGCTTTCGGCTTTGTCTTCGATACTTTCTACCTTTTCGATCTTTACTTTGGCGATGCGGTGACCTTCCATCTGTTCAACCGTGTAGCGGTGGCCTTCGAATTCGAATGATTCGCCGAGGTAGGGGATCCTCTGGAGGCGGGCCAGTATGAATCCGGCGAGGGTTTCGAATCCGGCGTCGCGGGGCAGGAGCAGGCCATGCTGAGCCTCGAGGTCGCGGATGTTTACTGCGCCTTCGAGGATGAGGACGGACTCGTCTTCGAGCGCAGGCTCGGGGGGAACGTCGAATTCGTCTTCGATATCGCCCACCAGCTGTTCCAGAATGTCTTCGACTGTGATTACGCCTGCCGTGGAGCCGAACTCATCGACTACTACGGCGAGGTGACGGCGGCGCTGTTTGAATTCGAACAGCAGTTCTGCCAGGACTTTGGTTTCGGGAACGACCAGAACGTCGTGCATGATCTGGCTGATCTGGGTGCGGGCGATGCGTGAGGCTAGAGGCATTCCGAGATTGATCAGCCTGAGCCGCACCCAGCGGACCAGCTCTTTGTAATAGAGGACTCCGACGATGTGTTCGGGGCCGCGCTGCGGATCGTAGACGGGGATGCGAGAGTGCTGGCCTTCGACCACGCGGTTGAGGGCTTCGTCCAGGTTGAGGTCCGAGGGTAAGGAAAAGATATCGGGACGGGCGACCATGACTTCGCGGACGGTGATGCTGTCGAGTTCGATGGCGTTGTGGATCATTTCTTCCTGCGACTCGGGGATCTGACCGAACTGGCGGCTGGCGGTAACGATGAGTTTGAGTTCGTCGGGGGAGTGGACGGCGCCGCCGCGGCGGGTATCGCGGGCGCCGAAGAGGCGCAGGACCAGGCCTCCGGAGCGGCGCATGAAGAAAAGTACGGGCCGGGTGAGGGTGAGGAAGGCTTCCATGGGAGCGGCTACGGCCAGGGCGATTTGCTCGGAGCGCTGCAGGGCCAGAGTCTTCGGGACGAGCTCGCCCAGGAGAACGTGCAGGTAGGTGATCAGGCTGAACGCGACGACGATGGCGATGCCGTGGGCGTAAACCGCGGCGTGGGGAACCTCCTGCACGAAACGGAGAGCTTCCACGAGGCGGGCCACCATGGGTTCGCCGATCCAGCCGAGGGTGAGGCTGACCATGGTGATGCCGAGTTGCACGCCGTTGACGACTTCGTCGAGATGCTGGTGGAGGCGCTGGACGATGCGAGCGCCGGTGCGTCCGGATTCGATGAGCTGCTGGATGCGGGTGTCGCGAATGCTGACCAGGGCGAATTCCGCGGCTGCGAAGAACGCATTTGCTGCCACTAGAAGAAGGATCAGCAGCACGCGGAGCAGCACGAAGGCGATCATTGAGGATTGGTTCTAGTGGGGCAATTCTAACATTCCAAAGGGACTGGCAGGGTGCGGGAGAGTTGAGATTACGACATAGTTCCTTTAGCACAGGGGTTCCCTTCGACTGAGGTTTGGGCAGGCTCCGGAGCACGGGTTAAAACTTTTGGACCTGCCGGGCTACCTTTTTTCTGTGAGGGGGGTCTAACCGGCAGGTGGCTGGTTATTCACGCTGCCTCAGGTCATTTTGGCTCGGGTTCGCAATCCCTGGAACAAAGGGAAGTCTGGCTGCGTACATGATTGTGGAGGCGCGAGACGGCGCTTCTTCGGCGAGCGTTTTCAGCAGCATTTTCAACGAGCATTTCCGGCAGGCATTTCCAGAAGTTCAGGAGGCGGGTTGTGAACGGAAACGGAAATAATAAGAAGAAACGGCGCAGACTATTTATCTGGGGCGGCGTTGGGGTGGGGATTGTCCTGCTGATTGCGGTCGGCGTAATCGCCGCCAAGAGTGGCGGCACCAAGATTGATCCCTCGAAGCTAGCTAAGGTGGAGAAGGGTGACCTGGCGAAGAGTGTGGTGGCTACCGGCAAGGTGACGCCCATCACCAAGGTCGAGGTGAAATCGAAGGCCAGCGGTATTGTGAAGAAGCTGCTGGTGGACTACGGCGATCGCGTGAAGAAGGGGCAGTTGCTGGCGCAGCTCGACAAGGTGGAGATCGAGGCACAGGTGGCACAGTCGCGCGCGGCTTTGGATGCGGCTGAGGCCAACATGACGAGCTCGCAGGCCGATTATGAGCGCGCCAAAGTGGACGCCGAAGGTCCTGACGTGCCGTTGCTGAAACGTGCGTATGACCGAGCGGAAGGCATGGCGAAGGACGGAGTAGTTTCGGCGTCGGCGCTCGATGACGCGGAGAAGAATTATGAAATGTCGCTGAATAAACAGAACGTCGCCAAAGCGCAGGTGACCGTGCTGAAGGCAAAGATTGCGCAGTCGAAGGCCAACGTGGCACAGGATCAGGCCAACCTTACGCAGTTGGAGGAGCAGCTCAGCTATACCGACATTGTTTCGCCGATCGATGGCATTGTGCTCTCGCGCGATGTGGAAATGGGCGATGCGGTGAGTTCGATCCTGGTGCTGGGGTCTTCGGCCACTTTGGTGATGACGCTGGGCGATACCAGCGAAGTCTATGTGAAGGGCAAAGTGGACGAGAGCGACATTGGCAAGGTTTATCTGGGGCAGCCGGCGCGCATCAAGGTGGAATCGTTCAAGGACAAGACGTTTACCGGGAAGGTGACCAAGATTTCTCCGATGGGCGTGGAGAAGGACAATGTCACGACGTTTGAAGTGCGGGTTTCGATCCAGAATCCGGGTGGAGAACTCAAGGCTGAGATGACCGCTAACGCTGAGATTATCCTCGAAGAACATAAGAACGTGCTGCAGATTCCGGAAGGCGCGATCCTTTACGACAAGGACAAGAAGGCGTCGGTGGAGATCCCGGATCCGAAGGGCAAGGAAGGGAAGGATAAGGTCGCGGTGAACATCGGGATTTCGAATGGCGCGAAGACGGAAGTGCTCGGCGGGTTGAAGGAAGGCGATCAGGTAGTACTGCAGTAAAGCGCTGATTAAATTCTTTACTTGGGCTTTGGGGCAAATTAATCTATTGCGACTTGGTTCGGCACCTGGAAGAGAGGTTGTCGGATGGTGGAAAGTCCTGCTGCTCCGTCGAAGAACAGGAACCCTCTACTGGCGATCGGGGTGGGCGGCCTGATTGCGGGAAGTCTGGATCTCACCCAGGCTTGCATCCTGTTTGGAGTAAAGGTTCCGCTCGTGATAGCGGCGGGCTTGCTGGGGCCGCAGGCATTGCATGGAGGCACCGGCACCTACATTCTTGGCGTCTGCCTGCACTTCTTTATCGCTTGCTCGGCAACGGCTATTTACTATGGAGCAAGCCGCAAGCTGGTTTTCTTGACGGAGCACCCGCTGGTGTGTGGGTTGTTTTACGGAATCGCGGTGGAACTGGTAATGAGTTATGTGGTGCTGCCGCTCTCCGCGCTTCGCTCACGGGGCCCTTACGAACTTCACGACGTGCTTCTAGGGTTGCTGGTGCACATGATCGTGGTGGGACTGCCAATTTCCTTCAGCGTTCGGTGGTTCTCGAAATAGGCGCGTAAGCGCGCTTTAAATCTCTGAGGAGCTTAGGACAATGAACGGTCGACGACAAATTTTCCGTGATGCGATTTCGCTGCCTTCCCGAACCGCGCTCGTGGCGATCACGATGGCAGCAGTGCTTGTCTCCAGCGCGGCATTTGCTTCCACGCCGCAAGGACATTTCGAGAAGACGTTCCAGGTCACGGGTGCCGCGAATCTGGAAGTGCAAACCCACTCGGGCGACATTATTGTGCGGAGTGGTCCAGCGGGCTCGGTCTCGATTCGTGGGAAAATCTTTGTGGGTGACCACTGGCTGGCCGGAAACCGCCACGCGGAAGTCTCTGAGATTGAGCAGAATCCTCCTCTGCGGCAGGAGGGGAACAACATCCGCATCGACTACGTGAACACCCACGACATTTCGGTGGACTATGAAATCACTGTGCCCGCCGACACCACGGTCCGCACCCACAGCGGATCGGGAGATCAGACCATTGAAGATATTCACGGCAACTCCGATCTGCAGAGTGGATCGGGAGACATGAGGCTGTCGCGGCTTACGGGGGAGATTCGCGTGCAGACCGGGTCAGGCAATGTGCAGGCGCGAGAGATCGCGGGTCCGGTACGCGGAGGCGCGGGCAGCGGTGACATCGAACTAGATGAGACTGCGGCGGGCGATATTGATCTGCACACAGGCTCGGGCAACATCACGGTTCACGGCATTCAAGGGGCATTTCGCGGCGAGGCGGGCAGCGGCGACATCACCGCTGAGGGCACGCAGACGGGGACGTGGGAGATCCGCACTGGATCGGGCAATATGCACGTGCGGTTGCCCGCGAATGCCGCTTTCGATGCCGATCTGTCGACCAGTTCGGGAACGCTGGACGTGGAAGCGCCAGTCACGATGACGGTGCAGGGTCGGGTGCAGGAGAGGCGCAAGTCGATCGTTGGCAAAGTGCGTGGAGGCGGCCCATTGCTTACCCTGCACACAGGATCGGGCGATATCCACATCGAATAAGTCACGCTCCGGAACCGAATGAAGAAGATTCCAATTGTTCTGGTGCTTTTGCTTGTGGCCGTGGGCACCCTGGCTGGAGCCCAGGAGCACGACCTCGCACTGGTAGGCGGGAAGTTATACTCGTCTCCAACATCCGATGCGATCGAGAACGCGGTCGTGCTCATTCACAACGGCACAATTACCGCAGCCGGGAAACAGAGCGAGATAAAGATCCCTCAATCGTCGCAGCGAATCGACTGTACGGGCAATGTGATCACAGCAGGCTTTTGGAACAGCCACGTGCATTTCGAAACGGGGTGGGAAAACGCGGGCACCGCTCCGGCGGCAAGTCTCGAAACCCACATGCAAGAGATGCTGACGCAGTGGGGCGTCACCACGGTTTGGGATTTAGGTTCGAATCCGCAGAACACATTCGCACTCCGCAAGAGAATCGAGAGCTGGGAAGTTCCCGGGCCAGCCATTCTGATGGCCGGCGATATCTTCCCCAAGGGCGGCCATCCTGTGTACCTTCCAGCTGAACTGCAATTAACCGAGGCGGGTGGGCCTGAACAATCCGGACAAGAGGCACGCGCCTACATGCAGGATGGGATGGATGGCATCAAGTTGTTCACCGGCGCCTACATGGGAGACAAGCCGGTGGTCAACATGGATGCGGCGACCGTCAAGGCGGCAGTGGATGTCGCGCACGCGCAAGGCAAACCGGTCTTTACCCATCCCCAGAATAGGGCCGGCGTTGACAATGCTTTGACGGGCGGGGTCGATGTGCTGGCACACACGATTCCGAACGAAGGCAGTTTCACGGAAGATGAATTGGCGCGAATGAAGCGGCACCACGTCGGGCTCAGTCCTACTCTGACACTGTGGACCACGGTAGTGCAGAATCCCGAGGTGCAGAACAGACTGGTGCAGGCTGGAATCGACGAATTGAAAGCTTATTTTTCAGCCGGAGGGACCATTTTGTTCGGCACCGACGTTGGTTTTCAAACGAAATACGACACTGCGCTGGAATACGAATTCATGGGACGGGCAATGCCCTGGCGCGACATTCTGGCTTCGCTGACCACGAATCCCAGCGATTTTTTTAAGGCGGCGGCAAAAGGGCGCGTGGAGAAGGGCATGGAGGCGGACCTGGTGGTGCTAGACGGAGACCCAGCGGCCGATGTGCGGAACCTGGCCAAGGTCGCCTATACGATTCGGCAAGGCAAAGTGATCTACAGCCACGCTGCAAGGTGAGAGTGGCAGAGGGCTGAGAAAATACTCCGCAGTTCCCGATGGAAGCCCTCGATATGGGCTAGGCTCACTGGCTGATGGGTGTAACCTGCGACGCCACGCACACCCACCGTCCCTGACGGTTGACCCAGACATCGGCTCCCCGGCCCCTCACTGAGTATGGCTTGCCTTTATTCACTCCCTTATTGCGAAAGACATACCGAAAGATTGCTCTGTGATCGTATACCGCCACCGTCATCGACTCCGTAACTTGCAGTTGCGTATCGAGAGCCGGTGCCTTGATAGCAGCCATATAACTTGCCTTACTCATAAGGTTGCCCCCGGGGTCGATCATCGCTAGCGAGTCATCCAGCAGGGCGTCCAAAGCCTTGGTGTCTTTGTGCTCCGCTGCCTGATTCCAGGCGTACTCCAGGGCAATAATCAGAGTCGAGGTAGCTTGCGCTTCCGTATCCTGCGGCGGAGCCAGCGGCGCCAAGCTAAGTAGCAGAGCGAATCCGCAGATCGTTGCCCTCATTGGCGACTCCTGCCCAGCTTCACTTCTGGATAAACGTCGATTGGCGGCCCACGCACATCCAGCTTCCGTTCCGATATACCCAGGTGGCTATGAAGCTGCAACGGCGCTGGTAAAACTTACCTCGAGCAAAGCCCTTTTCGTTGTTTACTCCGGCCGCGATCGCAGTGTCGCCGAATACGTGCACATCGACCGACTCATTCACGATCCTGGCAGCATGCGCAGTGGCCGCTTTCATATCGGCGATCAGCCGTGACTTATCCCTGAGAACGCCATCGTGATCAATATCAACCATGGTCGGATCGAGCAGCGCCTGCATGGCCGTGGAGTCTCCTTCATTCTCGGCTTTGTACCAAGCGGCCTCCGAGGACAGAATCCTAGATCGAGCGCCGGATCCGGCAACGTCCTGCGCCGAGGCCAGCAAGGGCAAAGCGCAAGCAAAGAGTAGAGCAATAACGGTTAGAACAATGTCGCCGATTCTCGTGGCGTGACCCCGCATAGAATAGGAACATCGGCAATTCCTTTTTCTTCTTTAACGAACCGCGGTTCTTAGATCGTGATTTCGGTTTGCTGGCCACGACGCTGATCACTGGCCAATTGCCTCTTATTACCTCGGTGCCTTGACTCTGCAGTCAGCAGCGGTTAGTTTCGACATTCTGGGAGCACTTCGTCTTTCCCACGAGGAGAACCTTGGCCCGTCCGATCATTACACTGACCACTGACTTCGGCAGCAACGATCATTTTGTGGGCACGATGAAGGGAGTCATTCTGGATATTGTGCCGGAGGCGCAGATTGTCGATATCTGCCACTCGGTGCAGGCCTTCGATGTGCTAGATGGAGCGCTTACGATTTCGCAGGCGTATTCCTATTTTCCTACCCGGACGATTCATGTCGTGGTCGTCGATCCGGGCGTGGGCACGGCGCGGCGGCCGATTCTGGCTTCGTGCGACAAATATCATTTCGTGGCGCCTGACAACGGAGTGCTTTCGCTGGTGTACGCGCGCGAAGAGCGCATGCACATCAGGCACATCACTTCTGAGCATTACTTTCTGCAACCGGTAAGCAACACCTTCCACGCGCGCGACATCTTTTCCCCCGTGGCCGCATGGCTGGCCAAAGAAGTGGACTCGCAAAAATTCGGGGACGAGATTGAAGACTACGTTCGGTTCAATGCCCCCAAGCCGAAAGCCGTGGATGAAAACCGGCTGCGCGGGGTGGTGCTGAAGGTCGACCGGTTCGGGAACCTCGTTACCAATATCACTCCGAAAGACGCACCTATGCTTTTCGGAGCCAACGCCAGCGGATTCAAGATCGTTGTGGGCAGCCGCGAGATCACAGAAATCCACAATACCTACGGCGAAGGCGCGCCGGGTGAGGTTTTCGGCGTTCTCGGAAGCATGGGTTTCCTTGAGATTGCCGTCAATCGCGGAGCCGCGGCGCAGTTGACCGGGGCGGGCAAGGGGAACGAAGTGAGCATCATTCTCGGCGAGGCTGCTGCAGCGGGCAAGGCGTAAGACAGTGGTCAGCGATCAGTAAGCGGTGGGCAGTAAAAATACAGGTCGTCGGTCGATCAGCGATTTTACTGACCACTAGACACTGATCACTGGCCACTGTTCTAGCTCTTCGGCTTGGGGTGGGCGTAGCGCTCCATTTCAGCGGTCCACTTGAGAAAGCGCCAGAGGCTGGCGCGCTCCCACCACATAAACTCCCAGAACTCAAGAAAACCGATTTGCGTCATCTTGACGCCGCAGTAGGTTTCGATGCGCCACAGCAGATAAGGGCTTCGCCACGGGGCCAGACGATGGCCGCGGGTGGCGTTCCAGAGAAAGCGGACCGAATGGCGCATGGGCTCATCATAACCCGGCTCATCCTAACCCATGTTAGAATCCTGTCTCCGCCAGGAATTTCCTTTCATGTCCGATGCAGACACCCGCCAGAAGGCCGAAGACCACTACTATGCCGCGCTGGATTTAATGGCGGATGGGAAGCTCGACGACGCGGTCGCGGCGTATCGAGAATCATTAGCCATTGATCCTGCGTTCACGGAATGCATGCACGGGCTGGCGCGCGCCTTGCAGGATTTGCAGCGCTACGATGAGGCGATCGCGGTGGCGCAGCGGATTGCGGAATTGGATCCAGATGATGTGCTGGCGCACACTAGCTTGTCGGTGCTTTATCAGAAGAAAGGGATGATTCCGGAGGCTGAGGCTGAGGGCGCGAAGGCGCGGGTGCTGGGGTGGAAGCAGCAATTGAAGAAGAGCTAGCTGTCAGCGATCAGCTTTCAGATCAAGACGCTCAGAACTGCTGCGATGCTCCATGCTGAGAGCTGATGGCTGAGAGCTGATGGCTGAAAGCTAACACCTCACAGCTCGTACTTTTTCATCAAATGCCGGAAAGACCGGTAGGAGATGCCGAGCAAGTCGGCGGCTTTGGTCTGGACGCCATTGGAGCGGTCTAGAGCGCTTTGCAGCAGGGTGCGCTCGATGTTTGCCACGTAGACCTCCATCCCTATGCCTTCGGGGAGCACTGCGCCGGGCGCCACCTCGGACATTCCTCCGACAGCGCCAGCTGCTGCAGCGCGGGCTTTGGGGCGCTCTGCGGGCAGTTCGACGTGCAGCTCGTCCGTCATCTCCAGGGCAACGGCGCGCTCGACAGTGTTCTCCAACTGGCGGACATTACCTGGCCATTCGTAATCGCAGAGAGTGTCTAGCGAGTTTTTGTTGACGCGCAGGATACTTCGGTTCGCGGCAGTGGCGTATTTCTTCAGAAAGTGATTGGCTAGCAGCGGGATGTCTTCGCGGCGCTCGCGCAGATTGGGCACGCGGATGGGAATTACGTTGAGACGGTAGTAGAGATCTTCGCGGAAGAGGTTTTCGGCAACGGCTTTGTCGAGGTCGCGATTGGTGGCGGCGATGACGCGCACATCGATGGGAATCTCGCTGGTGCCGCCGACCGGCCGTACGGTGCGCTCCTGTAGCACTCGGAGCAGTTTCACCTGCATGGCGAGGGTCATTTCGCTGATTTCGTCGAGGAAGATGGTGCCGCCGCCGGCGACTTCAAACAATCCACGCTTGTTCTGATTGGCCCCGGTAAAGGCTCCCTTCAGATAGCCGAAGAGTTCGCTCTCAAGCAGAGTTTCGGGGAAAGCTCCGCAGTTTACGGAGACGAACGGGTCGGTGGCGCGAGGCGAACAAATGTGGACAGCGCGGGCTACGAGCTCTTTACCGGTGCCGCTCTCGCCGTGAATCAAGACGGTGCTGGCGGTGGAGGCTACTGTGCGCAGAGTCTGTTTGAGCTTTTCCATGGCCGCGCTGGAGCCGATGATGTTATCGAGCGAGTTGTGGGAAGCGGCGTCGCGGCGCAGGGCGAAGTTTTGCTTGCTCAGCGACAAGTTCTCAAGCACACGGTTGATGGTTAGCTTGATTTCGTCGACCAGGCCCGGGCTCTTGCGAATATAATCCGACGCTCCTCCGGCCTTTACGGCTTCCACGGCGGCTTCGTAGTCGTCGACCGCGGTGATGAGGATCACCGGGGAATCGGGCGAGACGCGGTGGGCGTGGCGCAGCACTTCGATGCCGTCGATGTTCGGCATCTTGATATCGGTGATGATCAGGTCGTAAAGAGCGCCATCAATCTTGTTTTTGGCAGCCTGACCGGAATTCACTGTCTCGACACGGTGTCCGTCACGGCGCAGGGCGATATCGAGCATTTCGCAGATGGAGCGCTCATCGTCGCAAACCAGAATATTAGCCACGCAGCCTCCCTTCTGCCCCGGCGGTTGCGAATTGCGCCGGCGGAGCGGCGGGCAAGCCAGGTGCGGCGAGGGCTTCAGACGTGCGAGCGGTGGCAGACCTTTCTGCGTCGAGCCTTTCTGCGTCCAGTCGCCTCAGCCTAAGAACGAAAGTGGTGCCATGTCCTGGCTTGGAACGGGCCCAGACTTTGCCTTCATGCGCCTGCACGATCTGGTAGACGACTGCCAGGCCGAGGCCGGTGCCACCTTCGAAACTCGATTGGAAGGGCTCGAAAATCTTTTCGGTTTGTTGCGGGGTCATTCCGGTTCCGGTGTCGGCGAAGCTGACCTGCCAATCGTCTCCCAGGTGTTCGATGCCGACCTTCAAGGTGCCGCCGTCGCGCATGGCGCGGACCGCGTTCTCGGCGATGTTCCAGAAGACCTGTTTGATCTTGTCTCCGTCCGCGATTATCCATGCTTCCGAAACGGCAAAGCAACTCTCGATGGCGATTCCGGTATTTTCCGCGGTCATGCGGTGCCGCATGAGCGTCAGGGTATCTTCGAGCAAAAGCACCAGATCAACCCGGTCGAAGTGATACTTCTTGCCGCGGGAGTAAGCCAGAAAATCAGTAATGATGCTGTTCAGCCGTTGCGATTCCCGGGTTACGATCTCGAGCAGGTGGCGATGCTCCTCGCTCATTTCAGGTATGCCGGAAAGCATGCTGACGGAGCCCGCGATGGAGGTGAGTGGATTGCGGATCTCGTGGGCAATAGCGGCCGCCAGGCGACCCACGGCAGCCAGACGGTCCTGCATGCGGACTTCGCGCTCCAGTCGCCGGATCTCGGTGAGATCATCCATGGCATAGACGTAGCCGAGGGCACCGCGCTCCGACCCGTGCAGGGCGGCAACTCTTACCCGAACCGTCTTGCGGAACGTCCCCGCTGGGTCAAAGCGAACTTCGGCGTGGGTCTGGGACTCGGCGTTAGGAAGAGCATCGAGAAACAGTTCGGTGACGGCTTTTCCCAGCAACTGTTCCGGGGTGCGCTCCAGGAGTTTCATGGCTGCGTTGTTGACCAGGGTAATGCGCCCATCGAGACCGGTGGTGATCAATCCACTGCTGATGGACTGAATAATATTTTCGTGCAGGATTTGAAGGTCTTCGAGCGCGCCGCTGGCGTCTTTCAGTTGCACTCGCGCCTGGCGCAGTTTGGCGACCAGCAGGCCGGCCAGGTAGGCGACGGCCAGGAACGCAAACAGGTTCACGAAAATGATGCCCTGCAGCGCCTTCAGTTCAGGATGGGTGGTGCAGTAGGAGCGGACGAGTCCGTAATAGTTAAGTTCGAGGACGGTACCGTAAAGAATGAAGGCCAGCGCCGCGACCAGTTGCGCCCACACCCGCGGGAGCAAGATGCCGGCCACGATGATTACCAGAGGGTAGAGAAAGTTCAACGAACTGTCCCATCCGCCTGTCTCGTGCACTACCAGGCTGACCATGACCAGGTCGGTGAGGACCTGCATGGATGCCTGCAACCGATGCTCGCGCCAGAAGGAAAGCAGGACTACATAGAAGAGCGAGACGGTATACCACAGCAGCATGGTGCTGAGGAAAAGGCGCAGGGGCAGACGCGTCGGCGTCAACTCCGCGACCGCCAACTGGATTGCGAGCAGGAAGGTGAGGATCAGGACTCGTACTTTGACCAGCCAGGCCAGCCAATTCCGCTCGTCAAATGTTGATTGCATGGTCAATCCAGGTTTCAAAGTTTCAAGGCTTCAAGGTTTCCCAATTTTCAGGAATAGCTCTCCTTGAGCCTTGAAACCTTACCTTCACCTTGAAACTTCGCCTTTATCCCGCCAACTTTGCGATCATGGCGAACAGCGGCATGTAGAGCGAAATCACGATGCCGCCGATGGTTACGCCGAGCAAGCCGATGATGACCGGTTCCAGCATGGCCAGCATGTCCTTGGTAGCGGCGTCCACTTCTTCTTCGTAGAAGTCAGCGATCTTCTGCAACATGCTGTCCATGGCGCCGGTGGCTTCGCCGACACCGATCATCTGGGTCACCATGTTGGGAAACACTCCGCATTCGCGGAGAGGATCGACGATGGTGCGGCCTTCTTCGATGGCTTTCCGCACCTTCATCAGCGCTTCTTCCAGCACGGCGTTGCCTGAGGTTCTGGCGGTGATGGCCAGACCTTCCAGGATGGGGACGCCGGAGGTGATCAGAGTGCCCAGGGTGCGGGTAAAACGGCCCACGGCGATCTTGCGCAACAGGGAGCCAACTACGGGTAGATGGAGCAGGAACTTGTCGAAGTAATATCGTCCTCGCGGATTCTTCCGGATCGCTTTGAGGCCGAAGACGAAGACAAATCCAGCTACGATGAAGACCCACCAGAAACTTTGCACGAACCCGCTCAATCCCATGACGATGCGCGTGGGAAGAGGCAGGGCGACACCGAGGCCAGCAAAGAGGTTGGCAAAGATAGGCACCACCCACTTAAGCAGGGCGCCGACGATGAGCCCAGCCAGGCTGACGACGGCGACGGGATAGATCAAAGCCGATTTCACGGCAGCTTTCAGGCGAACCGCCTTCTCGACGTAGATCGCCAAACGCTGCAGGATGATATCGAGAATACCGCCGGTTTCGCCGGCCTCAATCATGTTGGTGGTGAGGTCGTCGAAGACGTTGGGATAGCCCCGCATGGCATTCGCCAGGGTCGCGCCGCCCTCTACCGTGGTACGGACGCCGGTCAGCGTCTTCTGGAAGGCCGGGTTCTCCTGGTTGGCAGCCAGGATTTCCAGACACTGCACCAGCGGCAGACCGGCATCGATCATGACCGAGAACTGGCGAAAGAAAATCGCGATGTCCTTGACCTTGACCTTGCTCGATCCGAAGGTGGGCATGACAAACTCTTTGCCCTTTTCCCGGACCGCACCCGGTGTAATGCGCTCGCGCCGCAATTGCTGCTGAAGCGCCTGCTTGTTTGGTGCTACGCGCTCTCCGGAGATTTTCTGTCCGGAGGCATCCTTGCCGGAAAATGTGAAAACTGGCATGGTTTTAGCCTCTCCTCAGTGTTCGTCGCTGATTCCTGAATCTGTTGCGGCTCAAACTTGTTTTGCTCTGCCCATCGCGCCAGCCGCATGCGCGACGTGCCGTCAGTTGTCCTAGCCCTTCGAAGCTGCCCCTCGCGCCGTCGCTCCGGCCGTGCCGCCACGGTTCAACAAGCTGGCGCCGCGGTTAATCATTTCCTGCAGCTCTTCCTGATTGCTGGAGCGAGCCACGGCCACTTCCAGCGAAACCTGCTTCTGGAAGTACGCGGTGGCTAATGCCTGGTTAAAGGTCTGCATGCCGAACTTATCTTGTCCGGACTGCATGGCCGAATAAACCTGGTGGATCTTGTCTTCGCGGATCAGATTGCGAACCGCGGGGTTGGGGATAAGGATTTCCATAATCATGGAGCGTCCTTTACCGCTGATGGTTGGCAGCAAGCTTTGGCACATGATGCCTTCGAGCACCAGCGAAAGCTGGGCACGAATCTGCGGTTGCTGGTGCGCCGGGAACACGTCGATGATGCGGTTAATGGTGGAAGTCGCCGAATTGGTGTGCAAGGTGCCGAAGGTCAAGTGACCGGTTTCGGCGATGCGCAAGGCCGACTCAATGGTTTCCAGGTCGCGCATTTCGCCGATCAGCACGACGTCCGGGTCTTCACGAAGCGCGGCTCGCAAGGCGTCGGAAAAACTCTTGGTGTCGGCGTGCAGCTCGCGCTGATTGACCACGCAGTTCTTGTTCATGTGCACGAACTCGATGGGATCCTCGATGGTGAGGATGTGGTCGTGGCGCTCGCTGTTGATCTTGTCGATCATGGCCGCGAGG
Source organism: Candidatus Sulfotelmatobacter sp. (assembly GCA_035486795.1). Classification (GTDB taxonomy): domain Bacteria; phylum Acidobacteriota; class Terriglobia; order Terriglobales; family Acidobacteriaceae; genus Sulfotelmatobacter. The sequence continues at coordinate 19,575 of DATHMS010000116.1, forward strand.
GTTGTGGACTTGCCGGAGCCGGTTGGTCCGGTGACCAGCACCAGGCCGCGCGGCTTGTCGCACAACTTGCTCACCACGGCGGGCAGCCCAAGCTGGTTGAAAGACTTGATCTCGAAGGGAATCAGACGGAAGACGGCCGCCGTGGCGCCGCGCTGGTTGAACACGTTGGCGCGGAAGCGGGCCAGGCCTTTCAATCCGAAAGAGAAGTCGAGTTCGAGGCTTTCCTCGAAACGGTGCTTCTGGGAATCCGTCATGACGCTGTAGGCCAGTTGCTTGGTCTCGGCGGGCGTCATCTGCGGAAGGTCCAGCGGCACCAGGTGGCCGTGGACGCGGATCTGGGGCGGCGAATTGGTGGTGATGTGGAGATCGCTGCCATTCATCTCCAGCATGCGTTTCAGCAAATCACTTAATGACAGGCCCATAATCGTGTTCCCTTCTTTACTTCCTAAATCTTTCTGAACTAGTGAATGGTCTCGCGAGCCACTTCTTCCAATGTGGTGATACCCGCGGCCACTTTGATCAAACCGCTGCGCCGGAGCGTGATCATGCCGCGCTCGATGGCCTTCTTTTTCAATTCGACTGCGGAAGCGCCTACCAGCACGAGCTCCCTGATTTCATCGTCCACTTCCATGACTTCATACAAACCGCAGCGACCCTTGTATCCCGTGTTGTTGCAAACGCCGCAGCCTTTGCCTTTTTGAATCTTGATGGTCTTGGCTTCCTCGGGCGAAAATCCTTCTTCGATCAAGGTTTGAACTGGAACGTCGACGGTCTCGGAGCAGTCCTTACAGATCCTGCGAATCAGGCGCTGGGCGCAGATCAGGTGGACGGAAGTCGCCACCAGAAAGGGTTCAATACCCATGTTCATCAAGCGCGTGATGGTTTCGGGTGCGCCGTTGGTGTGCAGAGTGGAAAGTACCAAGTGACCGGTGAGAGCGGCTTTGATGGCGATTTCCGCGGTTTCGAAGTCGCGGATTTCGCCGACCAGAATGATGTTGGGATCTTGCCGCAGGAAGGAACGCAGGGCGGCCGCGAAGTTCAGTCCGATCTGTTCCTTCATCTGTACCTGGTTGACGCCGCCCAACTGAAATTCGACGGGATCTTCGGCCGTCATAATGTTTGTGTCAGGCTGGTTGAGGCGCGAGATCGACGAATAGAGCGTGTTGGTCTTACCGGAACCCGTGGGACCGGTGACCAGCACCATGCCGTAAGGCTTGAGAATGGCCTTCTCGAACTTGACCAACGATTCCGGCTCGAAACCGAGCTTGGTCATGTCGAGGCGAAGATTTTCTTTGTCGAGCAACCGGAGCACGATTTTCTCGCCCCACAGTGTGGGCAGAGTGCTGACACGGAAGTCGAGCTGTTTCTTGCGGCCTCCGATATTCATTTTCAGCATGATGCGGCCGTCTTGCGGCAGCCGCTTCTCGCTGATGTCGAGCTTGGCCATAATCTTCAGGCGGGAAGTGATCGCGTCCTTTAACTTCATCGGCGGCGACATGATTGCCTGCAATACGCCGTCAATACGGAAGCGAACGCGGAATTCTTTTTCGTAGGGTTCGATGTGAATATCGCTGGCTCCCCGTTTTACCGCGTCGGTGAGCACCAGATTGACGAGCTTGACGACTGGAGCTTCATCCGCCGCTTTCTCCAGCTGCGAGAGCTCCATCTCCTGCTCTTCGGCCTGCACTTCGATGTCGCTTTCGTTCAGCTCCGACATCGACTGCATCACGGTTTCGAGATCTTCCTCCGCCTTGCCTCCGTAGGCCTTATCAATGCCCGTCAGAATGGAGCTTTCGGAGGCTACGACGGGCTCGATGTTGAAGCCGGTCATGAACTTGATATCGTCCATGGCGAAGACGTTGGTGGGATCGACCATGGCGATGGTGAGCGATGCGCCCACGCGGCTGAGGGGAAGAATCTGGTAGCGCTTCGCAGTTTCAAACGGAATCAGCTTGACCACGGCCGGATCAATTTCAAAATACGAGAGGTTGATGGCCGGAACGCCATACTGGCGGGAGAGGAAATTCGTGACGTCCTCATCGGTGAGGAAGCCGAGCTTCACCAAGGCGGAGCCCAGGCGGCAGTTCTGCTCCTTCTGGGCCTTAGTCGCTTGTTCCAACTGCTCTGGGGTTATGATCTTCTCTTTTACAAGAAGGTCACCCAGCCGTTGAGACATACGTCGATCTCCTATCCACGTAGTGGAACGAATGCCCGGCAGCTACACCGGCATTTACACAAATCGCTGCTTTTGCAGTGGGAGAGAGCAGTGTCTTTGTGGTGACATAAATTGTCACAGCAAGTCGATTACCGTACCAGTTACCGTGGTACTTGGACTTATCGCTATCCCCTATGGGCTGCAGGCTAAGTTTCAGAACCCGCGCCAGATGAGCTTTTTCTCCGGAAAAACCCAAATCTCAGGCTCAGGTACATGCACTTCGGTAAGCACCGGAAGACCGGGCCGCAGCCGTGTGGCCGGGTCTGCGGGCGGCGTACACTGGCCATACCGTGGGCATACCGTGGGCATACCGTGAACGATGAGGGCTCGCGAACCTTGTCAGCTGACGCAAGAACACATCAGATTCGAACCTATTACCGCGCTTTATTTCGGGCTTGGGGACCGCAGCATTGGTGGCCGGCGCAGTCGCGGTTTGAGGTGATCGTCGGAGCTTATCTCACCCAGAACACGGCTTGGACAAATGTGGAGAAGGCGCTGGCGAATCTTCGTGCGGCGCACCTGCTCAGCGTGAACGGGATCCGCCGGGCGTCGCTGGCTGAACTCGAGCGGCTGATTCGTCCGTCGGGTTATTTCCGCCAGAAAGCTAAGCGATTGAAACTGTTCGTCGCGTTTCTGGACGAGCGGTACGAGGGCTCACTGGCAAAGCTGTTTGCGCGTCCCACGAAAGAACTTCGCGAAGAACTGCTCAATCTGCACGGGGTCGGCCCTGAGACTGCCGATTCCATGCTGCTATATGCCGGGAATCATCCGGTCTTCGTGGTAGATGCTTACACTCGACGGATTCTCGATCGCCACCAGATTCTGCCCGAAAAAAGCGACTATGAAGAAATTCGGGAGCTGTTTGAGAAAGCACTGACTAGTCTGGAAAAGGGCGTCGCCGAGCGAAGTGAAGCTTGGCGTCAGCCTTTGGCGGCGGGCTTTCCCGGCGCGGGACACCCTCCGTCGGCGATGAGCACTGCAAAACGCACGGCCCTGGCGCAGGTCTACAACGAGATGCACGGTCTCATTGTGGGAGTGGGAAAGAATTACTGCAGAAAATCACAGGCTCGGTGTGACGAATGCCCTTTACACAGGTTCCTGCCTCAGTCTAAGTAGAAAAGGATTCGGTTTCAGGTCTTCAGTCTTGAGAAACTCCTTGTTTAAGCATTGTTGCCAGTTTGCAATCTTCGCGGCAGCGATGGCTTCTGTCTGCGGCGCTCAATCGCTGCGGCAGGAAGCGGAAAACGCAGGACTGCTCGTTGGTACGGCGGTCCGTCCCTCACAGTTTTCGGAGACTGCCTACGCTTCCACCCTGGCTCGCGAGTTCAACATGGTGGAGGCCGAAGATGCCATGAAGTGGTGGGTACTCCGGCCGGATCGAGCGACCTACGACTTTCGCCAGGGTGATGAAGTCGTTCGCTTCGCCGAGGGGCATCAGATGAAGGTCCGCGGACATTGCCTGGTCTGGGGGCGTTACAACCCGGATTGGTTGATGCAGGGTCACTTCACTCCGCGGCAACTCTCGCGGCTTCTGCGCGAGCATATTTCGCGCGTGATGAAGCACTACCGTGGCCAAGTCTTCGCATGGGATGTGGTGAATGAAGCCTTGGATGAAAACGGCAACCCGCGCGATTCCCTCTGGTACGACCAGCCCGGCATTGGATTGTCGAGCGAAGGAACCGCCTACATCGAGCAGGTATTTCGCTGGGCGCACAAGGCAGATCCGCGCGCGTTGCTCTTCTACAACGAAGCGGAAGGCGAAGGGATGAACCGAAAGTCGGACGCGATCTACGCTATGGTCAGGGATTTCAGGCACCGGGGCGTTCCGATCGACGGCGTGGGATTGCAGATGCATATACCTGCGCTCGATGCGGGCATGGGCGCCACCGCTGACATTTCTTCGAACATCGCCCGGCTCACAGCGCTCGGTGTGCAGGTTCATATCACGGAGCTGGACGTGTCTGTGCCTTTGGATTCCAGCGGCATGCCGAAGTCCGAGGACTTGATGCGGCAGGCGGAGGTCTATCGCGGCATCGTCAGGGCGTGCTTAAACAATGCTGGCTGCACGGCGATCCAGACCTGGGGATTTACCGACAAGTATTCGTGGATTGGATCCCATTCGCACGGCACTCGCGGGCACGCGCTGCTCTTCGATCGAGCGTACCAGGCCAAGCCCGCCTACCGCGCGATATGGGAAGAGCTCTCGGCAGGAGGGACGCCCGGTCACTGACGCGCGAGCGGGAATGACGGTCAGTGAGTGTAATCGCGATGTTGCAAAAGCTAGCCCTGGGGGCCGAGCGTTAGGTTGACTGTCGCCGCTTCTGGTCGAATGGGTCAACGAAGTAGTAGATCGCCCCAATTACGGCAAGAATAATCGGAAGACCCGACTGGACAGCATTGTCCAGCTCATCCTCCTGTTTGTTCATATATGTATACGTGCCATGGTTATTGAGTGGATAGACCCGACCCTCAGCAGGCACCGGAGACGACGGAATGCTTGGCCAGACATACATGGAAAGGTCAACAGCAAACGTCGCAAAGAACACCACAAACAGGGAAACGTAAAGGATTCTCCAGAATGTTCGCATTTCGCTGAAGTTCTGCCTTACCACGCGTGGGAAATAGCGTATCGCGAACTCGTATCCAGAGGGGAGTTACGGACGTGCGTCTTACGTCGTGTCTTCTCAGTTGTCGTAACCGGGCGATTTCACTCATCGGCCCGGTTCCGGGCCACCAGAGCGACTCCGATTGAGTCATCTCCCCCGGCCGCGTCTGCATCTATAATGAGTTCCGGTCCACTCACCGCTTGTGACTGCGGATGGCTGGACCGCTGGATTCGCTTGGTGCAGACCGTTCCAACTCGACTTCCCAAGACTTCCAACCGCAAGCGACTCATTATCCTGCTGGCGATTGCAGTTTTTCTGTTATTCGCCATCCTGGTTTCGCAGACCGCGTTCAACCAAACCATCCTGCGCCCCGACACTAACCAGCAGGCAGTTGTTTTTTACGCTCTCTCGCTGCTGATTTCTCTTTTATTCGTGGCGCTTACGTTCGTGCTGCTGCGTAACCTGCTCAAGCTATTTGCCGAGCGCCGTCTGGGCGTGCTGGGGTCAAAGTTCCGCACGCGGATGGTAGTGGGAGCACTGCTGCTTTCATTTGTTCCGGTCATGGTGATGTATTGGTTTGCTTACGGACTGATGAATCGCTCGATCAACATATGGTTTTCCACGCCGGTCGAAGAAGTGCGCGAAGATACGGATGCCATGGCTTCGCTGCTGGCAAATTATGCGGCGCAGAACGCGCGCGCGGAAGCGGTTGCCATTGCAGCCTCGCCGGAGGTGCAGCGGGCTTTCGAAGGTCATGGATTCTCCTCGGCCGTCGAGGAATTTCGCAACCACGAGCCGACGCTGCAGGGCGGATTTGCCCTCGCCGTGGAAAACGGGATTCCAGAGGCCAGCCTCGGAGTTCCTGCCCCATGGCCGGTATTGAAAGAGAAGTTGCCGCTGGCGCAGGCCGCCGCGGCGCAACCCGCACGTTTTACCTGGGAGCAAACCGAATACACGCTGGGCAGCGCCTCAGTGGGAAAAGATGGCTTGATCCTGGTTGCCCTACCGTTGCCGCCAGAGTTTTCGAAGACGGTCAGGCAGATTGAGGCCAGCCAGCAGCGTTACCTCCAACTCAGTCTCGAGCGCAGGCTTGTGCGCCGCACCTACATGGGCCTGCTCCTTCTGCTCACGATGATGGTGCTGTTCGTGACGACATGGCTGGCACTGTTCCTGTCGAAACTGGTGACTCGTCCCCTGGCTGCGCTGGCGGAGGCGACGCAGGAAATCTCCCGCGGACGTCTTGACTACCGAATCGACGTGCGAGCCGCAGATGAAATTGGGGACCTGGTGCGCTCCTTCAACCGGATGGCGGAAGAGTTGGAAACCAGCCGGCGGCAGATCGAGGCTTCCAGCCGCGATGCCAGTGCTGCTAACGCCGAACTCGACCAGCGCCGCCGCCAGATGGAGACCATCCTCGAGAGCATTCCAACCGGCGTGCTCTCTCTCGACGCGGCCCGCCGCGTTACTCATGCCAACCACGCCCTGCTGCGCATGTTCCACCCTGAAGGCTATGCGGAGGGCGAGCATATACTGCGTGGGGCACGCTTGGCGGATGTATTTTTGCCGGAAGTGCTGCAGGACCTGGAACCGCTGCTGCGCCGCGCTGATCGCATGGGCATGACCACCAGCCAGATGGAGATGCCGTTGCATCGCACGTCTCTGAACGTGGCCGTGACCGTGGCGACGCTGCGCCATCAGGACGAGCGTTCGGGATATGTGATTGTGCTCGAAGATCTCTCCGATCTTCTGAAGGCGCAGAAGCAGGCCGCCTGGCGCGAGGTGGCGCGCCGCGTCGCCCATGAGATCAAGAATCCGCTCACGCCCATCGCGCTTTCTGCGGAACGCATTCAACGTCATCTGCAGCGTGGGATGCCTCTCGACAAAGCATCATTAGATATCGTTCGCTCCTGCGCCCAAACTATTGCCAGTGCGGTTGAAACGGTTCGCCGACTAGTGGACGATTTCTCCGCCCTGGCTCGCTTCCCCGCATCGAATCCGCATCCTGCCGACATCAACGAAGTCATTGAGAATGCGCTCTCCATGTTCAATGGGAGACTCGATGGGATCGGCATCCACAAGTCGCTGGCTGCAGACCTGCCGAAAGTAATGGCCGACGCGGAGGCGATTAAGCGAGCGGTCGCCAACCTGGTGGACAACGCTGCCGAGGCCATGCAGGATTCTCTGGTGCGCGAGATTCAGATTTCAACTGCGCTGGTCGCCAGCCGCGATGCGGTCGAAATCACCGTCGCAGACACCGGTCATGGAGTAACTCGCGAGCTGAAGGAAAAACTCTTCTTGCCGTATTTCTCCACGAGAAAGCGCGGAACCGGCCTCGGCCTGGCGATCGTGAGCCGAGTCATCGAAGAGCATCACGGATCTATTCGCGTGGAGGAAAACCAGCCGGTTGGGGCGCGCTTCATCGTGGAGCTGCCGGTGGTTCCCGAGTCCACGCTGGCCACCGTCACGGCGCAGCATGCATAAAATTCTCATTGTTGACGACGAAACCGGCATTCGGGACTCGCTGCAGGGAGTGCTGGCGGACGAGGCGTACGAAACTGCGTCGGTCGAGAGCGGCGAAGAATGCCTCAAACTGCTGCGGCGCGAACACAACTATGAAGTAGTGCTGCTGGATATCTGGCTGCCGGGCATCGACGGATTGGAGACACTGGAAAGAATCCGCGAGATGGACAACCCGCCCGAAGTGATCATGATTTCCGGCCACGGCACCATCGAAACCGCAGTTCGCGCCACCAAGCTTGGCGCTTATGACTTCCTGGAAAAACCGCTCTCCATCGACAAGACATTAATTCTGGTCAAGAACGCGATCGAATCCAAGAAACTGCGGCACGAGAACGTCGATCTGAAGAAACAGCTTCACGGCAAGAGCGTGATCGTCGGCGACAGCATTCCCATGAAAGCGTTGCGCCAGCAGATCGGCCTGATGGCGCCGGCCAACGGCCGGGTGTTGATTTACGGCGAGTCAGGCACAGGGAAGGAACTGGTGGCGCATGCGATCCATGCGCAAAGCCTGCGCAAGGATGAGACTTTTGTCGAAGTTAACTGCGCGGCCATTCCCGAAGACCTCATCGAGAGCGAATTGTTCGGCCATTACAAAGGATCGTTTCCGGGAGCGGCGGCCGACAAAGAGGGCAAATTTCAAAAGGCCAACGGAGGCACGCTGTTTCTTGACGAAGTGGGCGATATGAGCCTGAAAACGCAGTCGAAAGTGCTGCGTACGCTTGATGAGCAGCGCGTCGCTCCACTGGGCGGCAATGAGACCATCGTTGTCGATGCGCGCATCATCGCCTCCACCAACAAAGATCTGGAAGAGGAAATCTCGCGGGGAAATTTTCGCGAAGACCTGTTTTACCGGCTGAACGTGATCCCTTTCTTCGTGCCCCCGCTGCGCGACCGGAAGGAAGATATTCCGCTGTTTGCGCGGCACTTTCTGAAGGAGCTGGCCGCAACCTACGGGCGGCGCCCGCGCGAAATCACGGATGACGCCGTCGAGGCCCTGATGCGCTATTCGTGGCCGGGCAACGTGCGCGAATTGCGCAATGTGATCGAACGCATTGTGATCATGAACCCTATGATCACGCGATTCGACCGCAAGCATCTGCCTACGCTGGTCTACCGGGACGGCCACCGGCGCGCGGCGCGCAGCGAGTTCTCCACCTTGCACCAGGCCCGCGACGCCTACGAGCGCGATTTTATTCTCAAGAAGCTCGACGAGAATCACGGCAACGTCACCCGCGCCGCCGAGGTGCTGGGCCTGGAACGCAGCCACCTCTACCGCAAAATGAAAACCTTAGGAATTACGGTGAAGGAGTAAGACCGCTGCGGGCGGGAAACGGTCGAGCGCTAGTGTTTCACCATGTGGATTTCAGTGCCGTTCTTTCTGAACTCCACCTTGTCCATGAGCTGGTTGATGAGAAAAATTCCGCGCCCATGATTGGAAAAAACGTTTTCCCCGACCGTGCAAGCGGGAATCGCTTCGGGCGCAAACCCAGTGCCCGGATCCCGCACCACGATCAGCACACCACGCTCGTCGTCGCTGCTCACCAGGCACTCGACCGTCTTGGTAGGATCTTCTTTGGCGCCGTGTATCACGGCGTTGGCCAGTGCCTCCTGCAGTGCTAACTCGATCGCTTCTTCCTTGCCGCTCAAGCCCTTCATCTGGCGGACTACGCCCATTACTTCCTGCAGGACGGGATCCACAGCCCTGCGGTCGGCGGCTAGCGTTACCCGCAAGAGCAAATGCAACTTATCCGGATCAAAGTCCTTCTCGGGAAGAGGTTCTTCGGAAGAATCCACCTGTGGCATGTATTGGCTCGTTCGCGATTTAGCTCTGCGTCGGTTGATTCTAACTGCCAAGGCCTCAAAAGGGCAAACTCCCAGCGAGAGTCGATGACTACAAATAAGCTCTGAAAGAGGCGCAGGGAATGCTAATTCGTGCTATGGCCGCCGGGTATCGTCCTTAGCTTCCGATGATTTGCTTTTTTGCCAGGCCTTGGGCAGAGATCTCGGCAGTTCAACCTGGCCCTCCGTCAGATGCTCTAACTGCCTTCTCCAGTCGAGCTCTTCCACAAAACCACGCGATTCGCGCCAGTTAGGTTGTACCTTGACGTAGAGTTCAAGAAAGACTTTTGTTCCCAGCATGCGCTCGATCTGCAGGCGAGCCGAAGTACCAATCCGTTTCAGCATCTTCCCTTTCTTGCCGATCAAGATGCCCTTCTGCCCTTCGCGTTCGCAGTAGATGGTGGCGGCAATGCGCGTCAGCCTGGCACCCTCTTCGAAGGAGTCAACGATCACCGTAGTTGCATAGGGCAGTTCTTCCTCGGTCTCGACCAGGACGCGTTCGCGAACGATTTCCGCGGCCATGAAGCGCGCTGGCTGATCAGTGACCTGATCGGATGGGAAATATGGCGGGCCCGCAGGTAGCGCGGCCGTCACCTGCTTCAGCAGTATGTCGAGCCCGTCCCGCTTAAGCGCGGAAATCGGGATGATCGCGTGGAATTGATGCAGCTTCTTGTACTCCTCGATCAAGGGCAACAACTTGCTCTTGCCACCTCGCAGCAGATCCACTTTATTAAGTACGAGACAAACTTTCGTGGAGGAGTGCTTCAGCATCTGTATGGCGAACTCATCACGCCGATCCAGCTTGCGGGTCGCATCCATGATCAGGAGAACAAGGTCGCAGCCTTCCAGCGCTTCCCGGACTTCAACCATCATCTTGCGGCCCAGAGAACTATCCGGCTTGTGAACACCCGGCGTATCGATCAAGACGATCTGCGCGGCGTCCCGGCCTTTGCCCTTGGGCAGGTTGACTATGCCTTGAATTCGGTTGCGTGTGGTTTGCGGCTTCGGCGAGATGATCGCGAGCTTTTCGCCTACAAGGGCATTGAGCAAGGTGGACTTGCCGGCGTTAGGACGGCCGAGAATGCAGACGAAACCGGAGCGGAAGGGCATAAGAGCGGGCTTCGGGCTTTAGCTATCGGGCTTCGGCAAAATCTGAAACCAAGGTACGAGAGCCGAAGCCCGAGGCCACATTCCGACTATATCAGGCTGTGGGATTGAGCAGGGCTGAAGCGAAAGGGTTTTGCGGAAGCCCGACGGCCGAGGCCCGAAGCCCGCCTCATATCAGCTTCAGCTGCCGCGGCTGCATGGCGGTGATTCTTACGCGCTCCACCTTACGGTCGGTCGATTCCAGAACCTCGAAGCGCAGGCCGTCGTCATCCACGGTTTCGCCGCGCTGCGGGATGTGTCCCGCCAGTTCGCTGACCAGGCCCGCGACGGTGGCCGATTCCCTACCTTCCGGCTTGGTCCCGAACAGTTCGGCGAGCCGGTCCACGTCCATTCCTCCGGCAACGATGAACGACTGATCATTCTCCCTGACGATTTCCGGCTTCTCGTGCTCGTCGCGGATTTCACCGACAATCTCTTCCACCAGATCTTCGATGGTCACCAGTCCCGCCACGCCGCCATATTCATCGACCAGGATCGCCATTCGGATGTTGTTCTTCTGCATCTCCCGCAGAAGGTCGCTGCCGAGCTTACTCTCGGGCACGAAATAAACATCGCGCCGCATCAGCGTTTCGAGAGTGCGTTTGGAGGCTTCGCTGTCCGGCACTTGCAATACGTCTTGAGCGTAGACGATGCCTCGGATGTTATGAATGCTCTCCGCGTACACCGGAACCCGCGAGTAATGCTTGGTGCGGAGCATTTCGATGAAACGCTCGACCGTGGTTTCCATGGGCACGGCAAACATCTCCGGACGCGGCTTCATGGCTTCGCGCACTGTCTTCCCGCTGAATTCCACCACAGACTGAATCAGGTCGCGATCGCCCTCCTGGATAATGCCCTCCTCCTGGCCCGCTTCGATCAGCGCGTCCACAGCCTCGGCCGCGCTTTCTGGCTGCTCGCGCGTGTTTTGGCGCGTAAGCGATGCCACCGACTGCAAGAAACCCAGAACAATGGTCACCGGTAGCACCAGGTAAATCAGCACGGTCAGAAGCCACGTCCAGCGGATAAGCCAGGCGCCGTTGGTGCGCGAGAAGAAAACGAATGGCAGAAATTGGTTGAAGACAATGACAATCAGGATCAGGCTGATTGCGGCTTGCAGGATTTCATAGATGCTCCACCGCTGGTCCCCGAAGACCGCGAAACCCACCAGCAAGGCAATCGTCGCCGTGGTCAACTGCTTGAGCACTGACATGGAGAGCGATGCCCGGGCGCGGCTCACATGCAGGTTGGGCTCAACCTTCTGCTCGAAGACGTCGATGTTGTCCTGAAACTCACGCGAAAGAAATTTTCCGATCTCTTGGTAGACTCGGTCCACATAAGACGCCAACGCCAACAGGCCGAGCAGCGGGAGCAGCGCCAGTGCGACAGCCCAGTTCATGCGGTTCTCCGCTTCCGACCGCGCGGAGAATTGAGCGGTGACATCCTCTCGATAAGTCCACCCTCCAGCTTCAGACGCAGCCGCAACCGGCTCTCTTTGCGGGCCATCCTGCCATTATCGCGCTCGTGATCAAACCCCGCTAGATGCAGGATGCCGTGCAGCACAAGAATTTTCACCTCATCTGCCACCGAGTGACCAAAGCGCCTGGCATTCTCCCGGGCAATGTCCGCGGAAACCGCCACGTCCCCGGCTATGCATCTGGCTTGACGGCTCGCCTCTGGCAAAGCCGGAAACGACAGTACATCAGTGGCCTTGTCCGCTCCCCGGAATCGCTGGTTCAGAGATCGCATCTCAGCGCTGTTTGTAACCAACACATTTACCGGGTCACGCAGTTGGACCACACGCCGCGCCCGCAACACGAAACGTTCAAGCGTTGACGAACTCAATCCCGCGATTCTCTTCCGGAGGATAACCACCTTGCTCCCAAGTACACTCACTGACGACCCCGCAAAATAAACAGGAGGGCCCGGTTTCAGCCCTCCCTTTACCTTTGCGACATTATTCGGCCGAAGCTTCTCTGGATCTATCGTTTGCGTTCGGCGTTTCCTGATTCTTGGTGTCGACGCCCTTTATCTGCGCGCCCTTCACATCAGAGCCCTTCACCTCGCCGTTTCTTCCGCTCGCCGGCAGCAGCATCTGCTGCTCGGCGACATGCGTCTTGTGCTCGTCGTAGGCGCGGATGATGCGCTGCACCAGATGATGCCGCACGACATCCGATTCGTCGAAATGAACGAACGTCAGACCCTCGACCCTCTTCAGGATGTCAATCGCTTCCAGCAGCCCGCTGCGGCGCGCATTGGGCAAATCGATCTGCGTGATGTCTCCGGTAATCACCGCCTTGGAGTTGAATCCGAGACGGGTGACGAACATCTTCATCTGCTCCGAAGTCGTGTTCTGTGCTTCGTCGAGAATTACGAAGGAATCGTTCAGCGTGCGCCCGCGCATGAATGCGATAGGCGCAATCTCGATGACATTCTTCTCCAGATAGCGGTCCACCTTTTCCGGATCGAGCATGTCATACAGCGCGTCGTACAGCGGACGCAGGTAGGGATCGATCTTGTCCTGCAGCGTGCCCGGCAAGAAGCCCAGCCGCTCGCCCGCTTCCACCGCCGGACGCGCCAGGATGATGCGGTTCACGCGCTTGGCGAGCAACGCGGAAATCGCCATCGCCACGGCGAGATAAGTCTTGCCCGTGCCCGCCGGGCCGATGCCGAAAACCATG
>DATHMS010000117.1:0-4936 GCA_035486795.1 Candidatus Sulfotelmatobacter sp.
CAGTCGGAATTTCTCTTGAATAATTTTTCTTGAATGTTCTCAGAAATCGTTGGCGACCGTCCTGCCGCATCTTTGCATCTGAGTTTCCACACACGCATATGGGGCGGTGCGGGGGTGTTTCTAGTGGGTTTTCCATGTCGATGAAAGAACAACCACCCGTAGTGTCTCCCGATCAAATCCCGTCCTTTCATGGAGCTACGCGCAAAAAACATGGAAGGCCGGAGGTCACGCACAATCGCAAGCCGCTGCTCCACTTTGCCCGCAAGCTGCACGACAATGAGACTGCGCTCGCTTTCATGCGGAACGCGTTTCGCTTGTTCCAGCGCATCGGGATCACAGTGAGCCCAAACCACTACTACTGGCCTGTGCCCGATTTCCGCGACCTTGAGTCCCGGAAATGGCCAGCCGAAGAAGATCCCATAGGGCTGGACCTTGGCCTCGACCGGCAATTGAAGTTCCTGCAGACGGTGGTTCCGCAATATCGGAGCGAATGGGAATCGGGCTCGGCGCCGTTTTTCAGCGTGGGTTACAGCCGCGGCAACGGCCTCTTCGAGACCATCGATGCGGAGATTACTTATTGCCTGGTTCGCCACTACAAGCCACACCGCATCGTTGAAGTCGGCGGTGGCAGCAGCAGCCGCGTCATGGCGGCCGCCGTCGACCTGAACTTCAAGCGGGATGGAGTGCAAGGCGAGCTGATCACCATCGATCCTTACCCGCATCGTTTTCCCAGGAATGCATTGAGCGATCACGTCCATCTCATTCCTCAAAGGGTGCAGAATGTAGATCTCGATGTATTCCTCCGCTTACAAGCGGGCGATTTTCTGTTCCTGGATTCAAGCCATGTTGTGGGAGTCGGCAGCGATGTCGTGCGGGAATATCTTGAAATCATTCCTCGCCTGGCTGGCGGCGTGCTAATCCACGCCCATGACATTTTCATCCCCGCCGACTATCCGCGCGAGGCGGTGCTGCATAATCTTGCCTTCTGGTCCGAGCAGTACCTTCTGCAGGCCTTGCTGATGTTCAATGCGCAATTCGAAGTGCTCTGGGGCAGCAGTTACATGCAGAGTCGCGCGGCCAGCGCGCTCGAAAGCTCTTTTCCGCATTGGCGGCACAGTTATCGCAACATGCCCCTGGAAAAGCGCCGCTTCCTTCCTACGCGCGATGGCGACCACGTCTGGCCGTCGAGTTTCTGGATGCGGAAGCTGGCTTGAGTCGATTCAACGCGCGCGGCCTCATGCCGTGGTTCTCACCGAAACAAACGGCGCGAGCTTTGCTAAAGCCTGCTATCGAGAACTGAGAGGCGTAGCCTCCATTGCCGTAGGAAGCCGCTTCGCTTTAACGCGCCGAACGTAGCCGAGGCTCACGACCATCGTTATCGATAGCCTGCGATGGATTGTTTGCGGAACTCGACTCATATACAGCATTTGCTGTAGCTCAAATCTTCATTACTCCTCGCCGAAAACTCTCACTAGTTCCACCAATCAGCCAGTTACCCCGCACAAAACACAAGGTGCAAAAATTGGCACAACGCGTGCAATCAAAAGCAGCGTCTAAGGTGGGAGAAAAATATATGCTGAGCGTGCATACTCAGAATGTTGGGCCGATGGCAGTCATTCAATGCGAAGGCCGGATCGTCCGCAGCGAAGCCGCCTTCGAGTTACGCAAAGCGGTAAGCTTGCAGAGCGATGCCCGAATCATCGTTCTCGATCTGTCGGAAGTCACCGCCATTGAGGGCGGGGGGCTGGGCATGCTGGTTTTTCTGCAGCGTTGGGCTCACGACCACGATATTCGATTTAAGTTGTTCAATCCCCGTCAATCCGTGCGCGACCGGCTGGAGCAGGCCAGCTCGATGCGGGAACTCGACATCGCCACGCTGGATGAAATGATGGCTCTGCTCGCCTGCGCTGATGGCCATTTCGCACACGCCGCCTGACTCCTGCCCAAACTGCTGACTCTGAGTTTGGCTTTCTTCCCTGATTCCTCTAACGTCGGCACCGTTGCGGACTGACGGCCCTGACGAAATTGCTCCACTCCCCGGCATTAACCGTGTCCCAATAGTCGTACCAGAAAACAATCTTCGGGTAGGCCTCCGTGGCGGCGTCGCGCAGCATAAGCTGGAGTTGGTGCGTGGTCGGATAAGTACACTGCGACCCGGTGCAAACACCGTCATCTGGATATTGGCCCCAGTTGAAGGCCTGAAGCGCCATCTCCCCCGCCTTCCCGTAGGTTGCAGCGATGGTGTGGACGTCGCTGGCCGCCGTAGCCGTATCGCTGGCGGGCGCACCAGTGCCCACAGGGTAGTAATCCCCACCCAGAATGTCCCCGAAACTAAAAGGATCCAGATATTTCCGAAGATTAGCCAGGCTGGGATTGTTGGCGTCGTCCCAGGTGCCGTTCACCATTTGAGGATGCCTGGAATCGAGAGACCGAATGAGGTTGTAGAGATTGTGCACGTCTGACGCCGTATCAGGCGCGGGTTCGTCGCCAATGTTGTACCCGTATGTGGCAGGGAGATCTTTCACCAGATTTACCAGGTACTCGAGAAATCCCTTATTGGTTGAGCAGGCACAGGAGGCAGAGATTTCGGCGTAATCGTTAATCAGATATTTGCCGGGCTTATTGGAATAGGTGGCGAAATCCGGATCGTTAAAAGCCCACATGATTTTGACATGGCGCGAATGAGCGTGTGCGGCGTAGGCCAGCAGTTCTTCTTTGGTTCCCCAGAACACACTGTAGTTGAGGACCACAGAAAAGTTCGCGGCGGCAATCTTGTCAAGCTGACTGGCAGCCGTGTCTCCGGCAGGCCCGCTGCAGCTTTGCCCATCCAGGTTGCAGTCCTGGTAGATGCCTTGCGGGATGGTGGTGATGACATGGGATTCCGAAAACGATGAAGAACCCGGGATGCCGGCGCTGATGTAAAGGAGCGGATGAGCATCGACGAGATCGGCAACGCCGGGCAAAGCCGAGGTCATCAGGTCTACGGTGTAGTCTCCATTCTCGTCGCTCTGCACGGGGAGAGTTTCGGTCCACAGGGCATCGCCGCGGCCGTCTTCGTTGGGGTGGATGTAAAACGTAAGAAGATGGAACCCCGCCAAGGGCCTGCCGTCTTCGCCGAACAGCGTGGAACTGAAATGCAAGCGCCGCGGCTGGGTAACTCCTGTTTCACGAACAGCGACAGTTTCCTGGGACTCGGCTGGAAGCGGCCACCAGCAACTCATCAGCAGAAGAGCAAAGAGAGAAATCAGGTGCAGATATCTTGAACGTCGCATCGTGGACCCCGTTGTTAGATCGCCAGATCAGGCGAAGTCTACACCCATCCGGCAAAGGGATAAAGCAAGAGGGGAATCTAGAATAGCTGAGAGCTGCCAAGCCGCTAAACCGGCAACTGCTCCTGCATCCATCCCGGAGTTTCAAGCTTCGGCTCGGTGGTCAAATCCATCACGAGCCGCTCCAGCACCATGCGCTTGCTCACCGGATTCGATCGCAAAGCGAGATCCGCCTTCGCGACCAAGCGGATCGCGCGAGTGAGTTCGCGGCGCGACTTGTAACGGCGGGCCTGCCTGATGATGTCGTCGGCAGCAAACGGAGGCACGCGGAAGCCCTGCCACAGCGCCGCCCACAGCATGCGCTGGTCGCGCACGTTCCGCTCCAGAATCACCAGCATCTGCCGGAAGGTTTTCGCCAGCATGTAGATGTGCCCAATGGCGGCTTCCTCGCCGTCGCCCGACGACAGGATTGCATCGAGGATTTCGAGCGCGCGCACCCGCTCCCGCGCCGAGATCGCGTCGGTGAGTTCGTAGAGCGAGCGCTGCTTTGCCGCCAGGACCATGGTTTCGACGTCGCCCAGCGTGATGCGCTTCTTCTCGCCCACGTAGAGGATCAGTTTTTCCAGTTCGTTCGAGATCATCATCATGTCGCCGCCGAGCGCGTCGACCAGTTCACGGGCGCCGTCGGGATCGATCTTCACTGGGACCGTGCGACTGGTGCAATAATCGGAAATCCAACGCACGGCTTCGCCCTCTTCCACCCGCGCCAGTTCGACGATGCCGCAGTACTGGCCCATGGTTTCGCGGATGCGCTGGTAACGTTCTTTGTCCTGCATCTCCATGCGGCGGACGTCGGCGGGGATGCTGATGTGGTCGGCAACGAAAACCAGCATCGCGTCAGGATTGGGATTCTTGCAATACTCTTCGATGGCCGCCAGCTTTTCTTCATTCGAGCCGCGGCCGAACAAACTCTTCACGCCACGCACAAAGAACACCTGGAATGGAGCCATCAGCGAGGGCGTGCGGGCGCGGTCGAGAACTTCGGCAAGATCATTTTCCCCCAGATCGAACTCGAACACGCTGAAGTCACGGAGATCCGGCGGAACGAGATGTTCGAGAATGGCATCGCGAAAGCGATTGCGCAAGAAAGCTTCATCGCCCACGAACACGTACGCCGGACGCAGCTTGTGCGATTCGATCTCGCTGACAAACCGATCCGCCTGGGCGAATGCGCGCATTAGAAGTTCTCCGCGCTTGAAACCATCGTCACCAATAACTCTGCCACATCAAACTCTAGCATCTAGAAGCCCTCCAGGATGTTAGAGACCAGGGTACGGGCGAAATCCTGCGAGAGGCGCCGAAAGGCGGGCGAGTCTTCTTCGAAAAAGCTCGTCAGATCCTGAGAGACTTCGTATTGCTCGCGAAACAGATACGAAGGATTCTGATAGAGCACCTTGCCCTGACGGTCGGTGAGCGACACCCTCATGCTTACCACGACCAGGACGCTGGCAGCTTGTCCGGTCGCAGAGTTGTAAGTAAGCGGCGACGAAGAGGCCGAAATCACAGTGCCACGCAGCGTGGCATCGGCGGCATCACCGGGATCGTTAAGGATGTGATAGTGCGTGCGCATCGTAAATTCGCGCACTACGGAAGAGGTCAGCAGTTGT
>DATHMS010000118.1:0-4600 GCA_035486795.1 Candidatus Sulfotelmatobacter sp.
TCAGCGCCCCGCCCGGCGCCGAAATCACGCCCTTCCCATCCTTCAATCCACCCTTCCAAACCGCACTAGCCTTGCGTTGCATTGATCGTCTCCTAAATCGAATAAGTGAAATGAAATCTCGCTTGTTATTGTAGACGAGGCAGCATTTGCCCGTCATCCGGGCGGAAAATTGTTGATTGCTGATTTCTGATTAGTGGTTGAAAACACACCCGAGGAAGATGATCGGAATTCTTGACTGCTACGAAGCGATGACCCGCTCTACCATCAGCAATCAAAAATCAGCAATTAACTCAATAGAAATCCGAGCAACTCAAATAAAACCCGCACAGCGGACACTTCAACTTGCACCGGCTCTCCCGCAATTTCGCTGAGCAATTCGGACAATACTGCCCCGGATCTACCTGGACTCGATCCAACTGGATCGGATCGGCCAACTTCGCTCCCGCCCCATGTCCGCGCTCACCTCGCGCCGCTGCCGCCGCTTGCTCCTGTCTCATGTCCACCGACCGTACTCGCCGTTCCTGTCCCAATGCAAGTGCAAATATCGATTCCGCAGTTGAATCTCACTCTCCTCACGCCGCGAGATCGCTCACCACCAGCGGAGTCCCGCTCCAGCAATC
This sequence comes from Candidatus Sulfotelmatobacter sp., assembly GCA_035486795.1. Lineage (GTDB taxonomy): Bacteria > Acidobacteriota > Terriglobia > Terriglobales > Acidobacteriaceae > Sulfotelmatobacter. Next base: position 621 of record DATHMS010000118.1, read on the forward strand.
CGCCATCAGCCGCCATGCTCCCAGCCGCTTCCACACTTTCACATAATTTCCGCGCTCCGGCAGCATCGTTCCATCCGCCTTCCGCACCACCACCGAGAAGCGCCCAATCTCCATCGCCATATCGCCGGAGTGCTCCACGCGCGTGGTCTCAAGCCGCAGATCGCCGTATCCCGCCTCCCCCAACTGGCGCAGCGTTCGCTCCACCGCCTTTTGACCGTGCGCCCCGTCACGGTGTGTGGCCATCAACACGCCGTCACCCGCGAACAGGCCCGCGGCCTGGTCGTAGTTTCCGGTGTTGAACGCCATGGCAAAATCTTGGGAAAGGTTGCGGAGTTGAGACTCCACGTCAAGAAACGGACGCGAGTCCGGCTGGGAACTCGAGTAAGGCCGGTACATCTACTACCTCCTGGGGGAAGGCACGGCAGACTCGTCAACGGTAGAAAACGAGCCCGCAGAAAACTCGCTCATTCTAGCGCAAAACCGCCGCGCACAAGAGAAAAGTTTTCCTCACCGCGCGCGTCAGGAAAATCAAGGGGTTCAAGAATTAAAAGCTCAAGAAGACAGCCAGAAAGAAAAGAGAAAACTAGAAAAGAGAGAAGAGAAAAATATAGACCAGCAACATCCGTCCGGGCGATTATCTCTCCAGCGGCGCCGACCGGCTAGGCAGCCGCAACACACCCGACGCAACACCGGTCGCAGCCATCGGAGGTTTCGCCCCTTCCCCCTTTACGCCCGGGTTCTGGCGTTCCGCGATCTGCCTCTTCACGCGTTCCATCAGCACCACCAGTTTTCTCGACTCGTGGTCTCTCTCGGCCTGCTTGCACATCTTCTGAAAATCGTGTGGAGCGTAGGCTACTCGATTCGTCATGAGCGAGTCATCCTCGTACCGAATGGTTTTGTACAAAGGAGAAGGCATAGCCTACTCTATCCTCCGCAACTTGCCAAGTCCCCTACAACCTTGGCAGAGTTTAGGATGAAATCTTCCCGGCCGGGGTTTACTTTCTTATAACAAACGGCCGGCCCACTCCGTCTTGCCCGCCCGTGCGTTAAACTAACAGGTTCAAACTGCAGGCTCAACAGAAACGCCGTCTCCAGCTCTGTCGATGTCCCCAATTACCATTACCCCTACAGGCACATGACCTTAGTTACGTTGAGCCGGTGACCCGTTTCCATGAAAATCACTGCAAGGCCCATTTTGCCTTGCCGGAGAGCGCGTGTGTTCCACCGTCGAACCTTAAGCGTCGTCTTATTTCTCACCGCCAGCGCGACCTTGGCCTCGGCCCGCGATCTCGCCCTCGTTTCCAACAAGGTGAACTCCGTATCCACCATCACCCTGCCCGACCTGGTGAAGATCTGCAAAGGACAAACCGGACATTGGCCTGATGGCAAGTCGGTCACCTTCATCATGCGCAATCCATCAGCACCGGAAATGAAGATCCTTCTCGAAAAAGTTTATGAACTCCCCGAGGCCCCGGTGAAAGATCTCATCGCCGCGGCCAATCACGGACGCGCTGGTCATCCGGCGGTCATGATTGTCGATTCCGATGAGGATCTGGTCGAGAAAGTCGCAGCCATTCCCGGCGCGGTCGGCGTCGTGGATGTCTATGCCATTAACAGCAGCGTTGCGGTCATCAAGGTTGCCGGCAAACTTCCGCTCGAGCCCGGTTACCCGCTGCACGGGAATTAGCGCCGCATAACGACTTGCAACGAGTAAAAGAATTGGCGTGAGTCCATGAGTAAAGAAGAAAAAGTTCCGGAAGAAAAAGCTCAAGCAGCAGCCGCTGGCGCGTCCGCAGGCGGCGATACCGGAAGCGGCACGCGCCTGCCCGCTAGCGCGCCCGCTGGAAAAGTCACTTTCACTCGCCGCTTTCCCCGTTTCGTCCTCGACGTTCGCCTGCAAGTCAAAATGTTTCAGGCCGGTGAGTTCCGCACCTGCTGGGGACGTTCCACCGAAATGGGTCAGGACGGCATCGGCGCCACCCTCACCGGCAGCCTCGAAACCGGCGAGATCGTCACTCTCGAAATTCCCCTGCCCCTCTCACCCTATCCCATCAAAGTTCGCGCCATCGTCCGCTACCGTCAGGGCCTGCGCTACGGTTTCGAATTCCTCACCCTGAACGAAGGCCAACGCGACACCATCCACCGCGTCTGCGAATACCTCGCCAGCCGCGCCTAGGTTTCTCTCCGCAAGTAAGAGCCGTCCAGAAGGAAAGAGTCTGCTTGCCCAAGAAATAAAATTTTGTCATTCCGAGCGCGCGCGCACTTCGCCCGAGTCGAGGAACCTGCTTTCCCAGCCCACGCCACAACTCACGCCCGTTTGTGTGGATCCGGGTCTCAGACCCGGACAGGCCGAGCGCAGCTCGGCACCCCACCGAAAACCACCACTGCATTCTCCGCATCCCACCGTAAACTATCCCAGGAATGCGTTTCCTCCTCCTCACGCTCGCCCTTCTATCCGCAGCCGCCGCCCAATCCCCGCCCATCCCCACCATCACCGTCATCGACGAAAACGGAGTCGCAGTCCCCTCCGCCCGCGTCCAACTCGAATCCCCCCCGCAGCCGCCCCAACACTGCCAGACCGATTTCACCGGACGCTGCCAGTTTCCCCAACTCGCCGCCGGCCAGTATCAACTCCGCGTCGAAAAAGAAGGTTTCTACGCACTCCTCGAGCCCACCGTCCAACTCACCCAAACCTCGAACATCGAAGTCGCCATCTCACACCAGCAGGAAATCCGCGAGATCGTCGACGTCCACGAATCCCCTCCCGCCATCGATCCCGCGCAAATCTCCGCGCAGGAAACCATCAGCGGCCTTGACGTCCTCAACATCGTCTACCCCGCGACCAACGACTACCGCAACGCCCTCAACTTCATCCCCGGCGTCGTGCAGGACCAGAGCGGCCAGCCCCACGTTGCCGGCGCCGAAACCTACCAAACCGTCACTCTGCTCGACGGCTTCAACGTCACCCAACCCGCCAACGGACTGCTCCTCGTCCGCGTCAGCACCGACGCGTTTCGTTCCATAAAAATCGAACCCTCCCGCGAACCCGCCGAAGCCGGCAAAGGATCCGGAGGCGTGCTCAGCCTCAACACCGGCATCGGCGATGATCACTTCCGCTTCTTCGCCACCGACTTCATCCCTTCCGCGCAAGACAAGCACGGATGGCGCTTCGACCAGTTCCTCCCGCACTTCACTTTCTCCGGCCCCGTAGTGAAAGGAAAAATCTGGTTCTACAACGCCTTCGACGGCGAATACGACAACATCATCTACACCGAACTCCCGGTCGGCGCCGACAACGACCACGTCTTGCGCTTCGGCAATCTCACCAAGTTTCAAACTAACCTCACCAGCCGCAACATTCTCACCAGCAGTTTCCTGGTCAACCACATTCACGACGACTACGGCTTCCTCTCTCCGTTCAGTCCGCAATTGACCAATCCACAAAATGAAGCCTCCGCCTACATCGCCAGCGCGAAAGACCAGCACTACTTTCCCGGCGGCGAACTTCTAGAAGCCGGATTCGCCTTCGACCAATACGACGCGCATTTAACGCCCTACGGAACCGCCCCGTACGAACCAACACCCGACACCGCCTTCGGCAACTATTATTTGACCGAACTAACCCGCGCCCGCCGCTGGCAGGCCTTGTCCAATCTCTACCTGCCTCCCCACCAGTGGCACGGCCGCCACGATTTCAAATTCGGCGTCGATCTCGACCGCCTCTTCTACGATGCGGAGTTCGCGCGCCAGCCAATCTCCTATCTGATCTCCACCATCACCACTGCTCAACCCGCTAACATCTGTTTCACCGCCCCGCAGGACGCAACCTTCCCCTGCACCCGCTACTCCACCTTCGGCCCCGCTCCCTTGCACGATCAGTACAACACCGAAGCCAGCGCCTATGCCGAAGACCGATGGAGCATCACCAACAGATTTCTCATCGAGCCCGGCGTCCGCCTGGACTGGGACCAAACCATCCG
>DATHMS010000119.1:0-18605 GCA_035486795.1 Candidatus Sulfotelmatobacter sp.
CTTAGTCACCACTTTCGATGCACAATGTGCAGTCGTCGATTTGACTTGCACGCCGACACCTTCCATGGCCACGTGGAATGGGAGCCTCAAGCAGTAGGTGAGGCGCGAAATCCCACGGTGCAGTGACGTCAGCCACGGCCCAACGGATTCTTGCTGCATAATAAGTAAGTGACTCCTATGACCACCACCGAAACCGCCGCCCCCACCACTGCCCTCGATATAGCCTACGTCCGCGCCCAGTTCCCCTCCCTCGCCCAAACCGTCAACGGACATCCTGCCGTGTTCCTCGACGGTCCCGGCGGAACGCAAGTTCCGCAGCGTGTCATCGACGCCATCTCCAACTACCTCAGCCGCGATAACGCTAACACCGACGGCGCCTATGCGACCAGCCGCCGCACCAACACCATGCTCGCCGAAGCCCGTGCCGCCATGGCCGACTTCCTCAACTGTGGAGCGGACGAAATCGTCTTCGGCCCCAACATGACCACGCTGACGTACGCGATGTCGCGCGCGATCGGCCGCGACCTCGGCCCCGGCGATGAAATTCTGGTCACGCGCCTCGATCACGACGCCAATGTTTCGCCGTGGCTAGCGCTCGAAGAAAAAGGTGTGACCATTCGTTGGGCAGAAATCCACCCTGGAGACTGCACGCTCGACGTCGAAGATCTCGCCGCGAAGCTCCATTCCAAAACCAAGCTGGTCGCGATTGGCTACGCCTCAAATGCCGTCGGCACTATCAATCCGGTCAAAGAAATTGTTCGCCTGGCCCACAGTGTCGGAGCGCTAGCCTACGTCGACGCGGTCCACTATGGCCCGCATGGCCTCATCGATGTCGCCGCGCTCGACTGCGACTTCCTGGTCTGCTCCACCTACAAATTCTTCGGCCCCCACATGGGAGTCCTTTTCGGCAAACGCAAGCACCTCCAACGCCTGCGTCCCTACAAGGTTCGCCCGCTCACCGACGCCGTCCCTAACCGCTGGGAGTGGGGCACCCTCAACCACGAATGCATCGCTGGCATCGCGGCTTGTGTCGATTACATCGCCGACCTGGGCCGTCACGCAAGTCCCGAAGCCGTCACGCGCCGCGCGGCCATCATCTCCGCTTTCGAATCGATTCACCGCCACGAACACGCCCTTATGAATCGCCTCATCGCCGGCCTGAAAAAGATTCCGAGCGTGAAGATCTACGGAATTACCGATCCCTCCTGCTTCGCCTGGCGCTGCCCCACGCTAGCGGTGCGCGTAGTGAACCAAACGGCAGACCAAACCCCGCTAGCCCTCGCCACCAAACTAGGCCACCGAGGCTTCTTCACCTGGGACGGAAACTACTACGCCCTGAACCTGACCGAGCGCCTCGACGTCGAAAAATCCGGCGGCTTCCTGCGCATCGGCCTCGTCCACTACAACACAACAGAAGAAGTAGATCGCCTGCTTGAAGCGCTAAGGGAAATTGTGGAGTGACTCAGAGTGGAGTGACTAGAGTGGAATGACACGGACCTGTCGTAGAGACGTTGCTTGCAACGTCTTTCCCGCCGCCAAGACGTAGCAAGCTACGTCTCTACACCATCCTCCCTAGAAACACATCAGCCCGGGACGTAGTCCCAGGCTGGTAGGGAGCGCAAAACAATGTGCACAAGACACAAAGGCTAGAGAAGCACGTCGGCAAGAATCCCGGCGAATCTGCCCGGACCCGGTTTACGGCCAACGCTTGGTGTTATCGTCCCAACCGGCTGCTCGCACTGGCTGCGCCGCCGCTACCACCGGGGGCGACGGTATGCGGACTGGCGGCTGCGGTCCATTCACGGCGGTGGCCAGCGCCGGTTTCGCTACATCGGAGTTCAGTTCCATTCCTTCAGAGAGCAACGGAGCCACCACCCGCAATGCTTCCACTTCCTTCTCCAGCCGGGTCAACTCCATTTCTTTCTGCCTCAGAACCTCGTAAACATTCTTCATAAACGGTGCACCTGTAAGCGAGTTGTAGGTTAGCGCTTTTCTCGAACTTTAGCAGAGTTACCCGTGTTGTCAAGGAATTAAGCCCTAAACCGCCAGTAATCAGGCAAAAACGCCAGCTTTCCAGCCGGGCAAGCGCCCCGGCGCCCATGCCAGCCCGCGAACTCCCTTGCCCAGCAAGGCTTTTGCCGGATTTTCACACCCGTCGGACGATTGCAAGAACCTGCAACTCCGGCTCCACGCCGGCCCGGCATCACGAAAACCCGTGCCCCGCCTGCGTTCTGCTCGATATTGCCTCCTGCGCCTGCACAAAATCCGGTCACCCGCCTGTGGACGGCCTGCACCCCACTGAAAATAAGCCAGATAAAGGCACGCACTTTTTGTTGACTGCAAAATTGGAAGTAGTACAAAGGGAATCGTTCTTTGACAGTTTCTTAAGTTTTTCCGGTTGGTGCAGCGTCCGGGGCTCAAGCTAAGTCACCCTCAGCATTGCAAAATGTGCAGGGAAGGCAAGCAAGGGTCTATAGCAAAGCGCTGGTCGAGGAGAACGGGAAACCCAGTCGAAGGCAAGACAGAGTTCCGAGGCGTTGGGTAGGTTTGTCCGGTTGGCGGTAAGCCCGGAGCCCAAGCGAAGATCGCGCGCAGCGACCCGCAAGGGATGCAGCGACAGCAGGTCGAGCAAGGGTCTAAAAGCGAGCTACTGGCCGAGAGGAATGGACCCAACACCACCTCGGAACTCTTAATTTTTGCTCTAGTTTTTCCCTTCTAGCGACCACCCTCCATCTCCCCTGGGCCCCGAAGCCCCACCCCGGAAACTGAGAAGCTCAGGTCTTTCGACCGAACGTAATGAATCCCCCGACTGCCGAAGAGAAACGTCCCAAACGATCCGCTGAACGCAGGGACTCGAGCCATCGCATCGCCGGCGCCTTTTGAAGCAGGTCCTGCTCTACCGCGCGTTCCACCGAGGCGGTCAGATCGAAGCCGCTCTCAATCAAGGCGAGATTCGTGAATTGTCCTACCAGGGGCATCGAATACACATCAACCAGCCCGCACTCGATGAAGAACCTGTACAGTTGGTGACCAATACCACCGTTACGAAAGCTGTCACAGACGAAACGCTGCATGATGCGGCTCGTACCGTAATCTGGCGCGTCGATAACGAACAGGTCGAGGTCTCCCTCCCAAATTACAATTCGTCCTCCGCTCTTTGTAATGCGCACCATTTCGTGGAGTGCAGCCACGGGATCTGGAGTGTGCTGAAGAAGGCGCTCGCCCCGAACGGCGTCAAAGCAAGCATCCCCGAATGCCAGTTTTTGCGCATCCGCTTGCACAAACTCCACGCTCGACTCGCTCTCGCGCGCCCGCTGCCGGGCCGCCGTAATCATCCTCGAACTCAGATCCACGCCGACCGCACGTCCGCCCGGGCTGACCTTAGCTGCTAGGGCCCGCACATCCTCTCCCGTACCGCATCCCACATCGAGCGCACTCTCACCGGGGTGAAGATCCATCAGGGCAAATGTGCGTTGCTTGATCTCCTGGAAAAAATCCGTAGCTCGAGTGGTGTCAAGATACTGGACGAAATCAACCGGAGCCGTTGTTTGATCAACGGAATCGAATTGGCGCCGAAGAGAACGGATCATAGGCCATACGAAAAGAAACTGGACCAGAACCTTCTACCCCTGCTTCCGCGAAACAATAACCCACACCGTGCCACGCCCCTCGCAATAGCGGCAGCGTTCTTCTCCCATTAGTTTTCCCGTCCCCCGGCATTCCAGGCAATTCGCGACAATGAGAAGTTCCTGCAGTGAACTCTCCGGCAGCTTCGCCGGATCCTTGAACAATTCAGCATGATGGTGGTCGCGCAGCCAGAACACCAGCTTGCCTTCAAGATTCTCGCGTTCTTTGGGGCTTAGTTCGACAATGCGCTGCGGCCACCACTCGTGAATGCAGCTGTAGCAAACCAGTTCTCCGGCGTCGAAAAGACTGCCAGGATCGGAACGCCGCAGAAACGTCTTACACTGGGAGCACGCATTGACACCCAGCAGGCCCAGAGCATCCCTCAAGCGATCAAGATCGAGCTGCTGTTGCGCCAGGATTTCTTCCAGAGAGGTATCGGATTTTTCGGACATGGATTGGGTCTCGTAAGTATTCAGGATATACCGAGACCTTCACAAAGGCCTGAGTTCCAAACCGCACCGTCAAGCCAGCGTCGAAAAGCCAGTACTGGTCACTGACAACTGATCACTGACCACTGCCCTAATCGACATGCTCGCCCACCTCGAATCCTTCTTCGGCATGAGGAAGCACATCACGTTCGCCGGCAACCCACACGTACAGCGTCGGCAGCAGGAAGATGCTCATCACCAGGTCCGCAATCAATCCGCCCACAATCACAATCGCAAACGGACGCTGCGAATCGGAACCGATAGCATGCGAAAGCGCGGCAGGCAACAGTCCCAGAGTTGCCACCAGCATCGTCATCATAATCGGCCGCAGTCGCAACACCGCGCCCTCAACGGCTGCGTCCTCAATGGTGAAGCGTTTAGCCCGAAGCTGGTTGATATATTCCAGCATGATGACTCCGGTTTGCACCGACACCCCAAACAGCGCCAGGAAGCCCACTCCCGAAGAAACGCTGAAATTCGTCCCAGTAATCAGCAGCGCCAGCAACCCGCCAAAGCGAGCCATCGCCACGTTGGCCAGGATCAACAACGCCCATTTGAAAGACTTGAACATCGTATAAAGGATGACAAAGATAACAAGGATGGTAATCGGAAGCACGATGAGCAACCGCTCGTCCGCGCGCTTCTGGCTTTCGTATTCTCCGGCCCAATCGATGTGATACCCGGGTGGCAGCTTCACCTGTTCTTCGACCTTCTTCATCGCCTCTTCCACCGCTCCGCCCAGGTCACGGCCCCGAACACTGTACTTGATGGCGACATAACGCTGATTGCCTTCGCGATAAATTTCAGAACCGCCGTCGGCCTCGCTGATCTTGCACAACTGCCCCAGCGATACCCGCTCTCCCGAAGGCGATAGCAGTCGAATGTTCTCAATCGCTTCCTGTGTACTCCGGTATTGCGGCAAATAGCGCAGCGTAAGGTCGTATCGCGCTTCGCCCTTCAACACCTGCGTGAGCGCGTTTCCCCCTACCGCGGTCTGCACCGCATCCTGCACGTCGGCAACGTTGATCTGGTAACGAGCGGCCGCATCCCGGTCCACCGTCACATTCAAATTGGGCTGCCCTAGCACGTGAAAGACTCCCAGGTCTTCGACTCCGTTAACCGTTCCCATAATGCCGGCGATCTCAGCGCTCTTTGCTTCCAGGGTCTTCAAGTCATCCCCGTAGACCTTGATGGCCAACTCGCCCTTTACTCCACTGACCGCTTCTTCCATGTTGTCTTCGATAGGCTGAGAAAAACCCCAGACGACGCCCGGGATCTTGTTGTTGAGTTCGCGATTCATCGCGGCGATCAATTCGTCTTTGTTCTGGTGAAAAACCGGCCGCCATTCGTCTTTCGGCTTGAGATCGACGAAGTACTCGGTATTGAAAAAGCTGGTCGTATCCGTGCCGTCATCCGGCCGTCCCGTTTGACTGGTGCATTGCGGCACCTCGGGAAAAGAGCAAAGAATGACCCGCGCCTGATTCGATACCCGGATGCCCTCGTCCGGCCCCGCGCTCGGCGCAAGCGTGCCCCGCACCCACAGCGCGCCTTCATCCAGGTGGGGCAGAAACTCGGAACCGATGACACCGCCGAACGCGAGGAAAAGCGTAAAGAGAAACCCGAATATGCCGATACCCAGTACCAGCCCGCGCCGGCGAATCGCCCACCGCACCGCGCTGCGGTAGTTCTTGACCAAAAACTCCATGATCGGATTGCGCCATTCCTTCGCTCCCTTCGCGAAGGCGAAACTCGCCAGCACAGGCGCGATCACAATCGAAAACAGCAAAGCCCCCAGCAGCGCAAACGCAACGGTCCAGGCCATTGGATGAAACAGTCGCCCCTCCACGCGCTGCAGCGTGAAGATCGGCAGATAAGCTGTAATGATGATGCCGATCGCATAAAACACCGGACGCTGCACTTCGTGCGAAGCTTCGCTGATTTTTTCGTTTGGAGTTTTCGTATCGTCGTTCTTATGAAGGTGGCGCACAATGTTCTCGATCATCACCACCGCGCCGTCCACCACCATGCCAAAATCCAGCGCTCCCAGAGACAGCAGGTTCGCCGGAATGTGCCTCAAGTCCAGACAAATCGACGCGAACAACAGCGAAAACGGAATCGTCGCCGCCACGATCAGCGCGCCGCGGACATTGCCCAGAAACAGAAACAGTATGATCGAGACCAGGATCATTCCTTCCGTCAGGTTGTGCAGCACCGTGTGACTGGTGAAGTGCACCAGGGTGCTGCGATCAATGAACGGGACAACCTTCACCCCCGGCGGCAAAATGTGACTGTTCAGTTCCTCCACTTTCTTGTGGATGCCCTGTAGCGCCGTATCCGCCGCCGCGCCTTTCCGCAGCAGCACGATGCCCGAAACCACATCGTCGTTATCGACAATCTTCCCGTCCTCGCGGTGAATGGCCTTGGCGAACTGCCCCAGCCGGATCTTCGGACCTTGCTCAACCACCGCAATATCCTTCACCCGGAGCGGCGTGCCATTTTTGGTCAGGATGACCGTCTGTTCTATGTCATGAACCCGGTCGACCAATCCCACGGAGCGCACATTAATCTGCTGCAGACCTTCTTGAATGAAGCTCCCGCCGGCGTTCGTGTTGTTGTTGGTGAGTTGCTGCTCGACCTGGGCCAGGCTCAGACCGTAAGCCACCAGTTTGTTTGGATCCACGCGAACCTGGTATTCGCGCGTAGGTCCACCGAAACTCGAGACGTCGACAATATCCGGCACCGCCTTGAAGTTTTTCTCAACCACCCAGTCTTCCAGGGACTTCAGTTCCATCGGGTCATAAGCGGGATTCGTGCTGTGCAGCGTGAAGAAATAAATCTGGCCGACCGGGCTCCAGTCCGTGCCCATCTGCGGCACAACGTTCGGCGGCAGCGTGACCTCGCTCAGCCGCTCCAGCACCCGTTCCCGGTTCCAGTCGTTGTCCGATTCGTCGTCGAAAATCAGCTTCAGGTCAGAGAGTCCAAACAGCGAGAAGGAACGCAGATGCACCACATGTGGAATGCCGTTCATCACCACTTCGAGCGGAATCGTGACCTGCTGTTCGATCTGCTCCGCCGAAATCCCCGGCCATTGCGTGATCACCTCAACGTAGTTGTCCGCCACGTCGGGATAAGCCTCAATCGGCAAGCGCTTGAATGAAACGATTCCCCCGGCAAAAAGAATCAACGCCAGTGCCAGCACCAGCAACCGGTTGCCCAGGGCGAAATCGACGACGCGGCGAATCATTTACGCTTCCACCTTAAATTCCCACCTTTATTGCTCCACGGTGTTCTGCAGCGCGAGGGCGTTTGAGACCACCTGATCTCCAGGCTTTACGCCTGAAACCACCTCCTGCAGGCCGCCCGGAAGCATGCTTCCCGGAACCACCTCCAGCCGTTTGAAATGCCCGGCTTTGATCGGGGCGTAAACCCACTCGCGATCGTGCAGGTGCAGAATGGCCGTAGCGGGAATCGCCACGTGCATCTCCGGCGTTCCCCCATAAAACGTGGCCGTAGCGAACATCCCGACGCGCATCGTTCCCGGGTTGGCCACTTCCAGGCGAACTTTCGCGGTATGGATACTGGGGTCAAGAACCGGCAGGATGTTATCGATCCGGCCCTTCAAAACCTTGCCGGGATATGCGTTGAGCCGGATGTCCGCGTACTCCCCCACGCGCACGGCATCGAGATCATTTTCGAAAACATCACAGATGATCCAGACATAGGAAAGATCGGAGATCGTAAAGGGATTGGGCCCCGCTAACCCCTGCACGCCCGCAGCGTTAGTAACCTGTTGGTCAGTAATCACGCCAGAGATAGGAGCGGTGATATCGACGATCCCGGATGGATGATCCTTATCGATGCCCAGAAGCTTCAACTGTTCGGTCGCTGCATTCAGGTCAGCCTTGGCATCGCCTTCAGTGTCGTCGGCTTGTTCCAGAGCGCTCTTGGCGATCGCGCCTTTCTCGAAAAGAATCTGGGCGCGCTCAAACTGCAACCGGGCTAACCGCTCATCGTTCGCGGCTTTCAGGTAAGTGTCGTAAGCTCCTGAGACGTCGTTGCTCCGCACTCTCAGCAGCAACTGCCCTTTCTCCACCACATCGCCCAGCCTGGCCTTAATCTCCACTACGCGCCCCGAGGCCAGCGAGATCACCGGCACTGCCCGGTTGATATCAGGCTGCACCACGCCCGTAACATTCAGCTGAGGAGCTGCCTTATGCTCAGCCGCCGTCACCAGCGGAAATTGCTCCGGGTGGTCTACTTTGAAATTGTTCGCGTCCAGGTCAGGTACAACCGCCGCCGCAGGCGGAGCCTCAGCCTTCGCATCAGACTTGCTGTCATTGCACCCGGCAAGCACAACTGCCAGACCCATACACAGCGCAACTCCGCACCAACGTCCCAACCCCAGTCGCAAAGCGACGACATTCATTAGCCCCGGACGTAGGTCCGGGGAAGGGTCCAACGTCGAGAGAGTCCCTCCAGGGACGGCACCGCTACCCCGCTCAATTCTCATTGCACCACCTCACGGCCCACGGAGAGATTCAACTGCGCCGCAGCCATCAAGTACGATCCCACCAGGTTCACGTAGTTCAACTCGACCGCGCGGTAATCGCTCTCCGCATTCAGAAAATCCAAAAGCGACGCCCCGCCATGCTGGTAGGAAAAGAAAATCGTGTCCCGCACCCGCACCGCCTGCGCCAGATATTTCTCCTTGTAAGGCCGCAGCAGAGTCACGTTGCTGTTGAGAGTGGCGTAAGCCGAATCCACATCGCTGAACACCTGCGCCTTGGCCGCGTCACGCAGCCGTTCATTGCGCGTGATATCGATCTTCGTCCGTAACTTCTCGCCTTGATTCCGGTCAAAGATTCGCAGCGGGAAATTCACGTCGAAGCCGATGTAGGCGTCAATCGGAGGATTCCGCCCCACATCAAAGCTGAACGTCGGATCCGTCGATCCGTTCGCTTCCGCCAGCTTGTAGTTGGTCTGCGCCATCTCCACCGACTGCGCCGCCGCTTTCAAATCCGGACGCGTATCCAGCGCCATCTGCCGGAAAGCATCCAAAGCCTCAACCTGATCGCTGAAGTCGAACACTCCCGCCACATCGAACTGTTCCACCGGCGTCCGATCGTTCAACAGCGTCAGCAGTTGAATCTTCGCCGTCCGCAAATTCACGTCCGCCGACTGCAAGTCCGACTCGTACTGCACCCGCTGCAGCTCCAGCCGGTCTAGATCGATCTGCGCAATGTCCCCCGCCTGAAACCGGTCGCGGCTGATCTGCAGCACGTGGTCGTAATATTCCAGATTGTCCTTCGCGAACTGCAGCACCGCCTTGGCCTGCAGCGTCCCCACAAACGCTCCCCGCAAATTGAACAGGAGATTCCTCTCCAGATCCTGCTGCTGCGACACGCCAATCGCCGTCGCCTGCTTCGCGCTCTCTGTGCGCAGTTCCCGCTTGTGCGCCCGCTCATGCAGATAAGTCACCGTAGCCGAGGGCAGCAAATAAGCAAACGGCCCATGCCCCGGCCCGCCGGGAAACGGATCGATCTGATCCGCCAGCAGCGTCAACTGCGGATTCGGCCGCAAATGTGCCGTAATCTCCTGCGCCTGCAGTTCGCCGATATTCAACTTCCCCGCCAGCAGCGTCGGATTATTCAACTCCAGCCGGTCTTTCACCTGCTCCCACGTCCAGGCCTGCGGCGGCGGATTACTCTGAGGCGGCCCAACCTGTGCCGACGCCAGGCCGCCCAGCACCAGCAGCACTCCGCAACCCCGCAAGAATTTCCTCTGCATCAACAACTCCAATCAACCCTCCGAATGCCGAACGCCCCCAAACGCCACAAAACCCTCCGTAGAGACGTAGCTTGCTACGTCTTCCCGCCACAATCCCATCTGCCAAAGCGTCCCTGAAAATACCCGGCCTCCCTCGCCAGGATTCCCCAAAGACGAGAGACACTCGCCGTGGATTTATTCCTTCAATCCATCAGCGATGCGCCAACATGACTCAACCAGAATGGTTCGGCGGACTAGCCAAGGAGGGAAAAAGGTGGCGCCCGGCCACCATGGAAAACGCAAGGCCTGGCCGACGGCGACACACATGTATCGGAAACTTCCAGCAGCCCGACCTCCGGAGCCACCAGCCGCACCGCACCCGCCACCACAGCCGGAGCCCCCTGCAGCCGGTTCACCCAGGCCGAAGTTTTCTCGCTTCCAGCCTGCCGCACCGTCCGCTTGCTGATCGAAGAATCTTCCATCTCGGCCCGCATGGCATGCAGATCGTCTGATGCCGAGATCACCGGAAACAGCAGAACCAGCACGCATCCCAGAGCCAGCAGGCACTGCAGCGAACTTACCCAGCGCGCCGCCCGCACTTCCGCGTCCCGCCGCCACAGCCAGTAAGCCGGCAGCGCCAGCAGCATCCACGCCAGATTGAGCAGCAGTTCCATCTAAAGTTTCTGGTTTCCGGCTCGAAAGCGTACGGCTAGTTTTTCAGAAACCGAAATTCAAGTCAACGTGACCACAGTACCGCCAGACAAATCCTCAGCCGAAAACCGAAATTCTGACCCTGACCACCGACCACCGACCACTGCCTAAGGCCCCACCACTACCTGCAGCGCTCCCGGCGTCTGCAGACGTTGCCGGTAAATCGCATTCCGCTTCGCCACTTCGCCCACCACGTTAACGTAGATCACATACGCGCCATGCGGCAGCGTCTCCCCAAACGGCAGCATCATTCCAACCGTTCCCCGCTTCAACGGAAAATGCTGATACCCGATCGCCGTCGCCCGCCCGTCCTCCGCCACCGCCTTCACATCAAACGTCAAATCCATGTCGTCCCGCGTCGTGTTCGATACCGCCACGCTCCCGTCGATCCGGTCCGCGGTCACGTGTGCCGGAACTTTCCACTCCACCGTGATCGCCTCCACCACCTTGATCACGAATCCCTTCTGCACCACCTGCTGCGGTTTGCCGCCGTCCCGCACCTCAACCACAAAATGAAATTCTCCCGCCCGATCCGCCGCTCCCCGGAGCATTCCGTTATCGTCCAGCGTGATCCCCGGCGGCAGTGTGCCGCTCTCCACCCGCCAGTGCAGCGTCGGTACATAGTTCCCCCGCGCCCGAAGATTCACAGCAAACTGTCCCTGCGGATAGGTCCCCGGCAACTCTCCCGGCTCAATCACCAGTCCATCATTCGGCTCCGCAGCACTCTGCTCTGGGGAATTCTGATCTGCAGCATTCTGGCCCGGAGCTGTCTTCTCCGCCGCCGCTGCTCCCGTTTGCCCGAGAGCCGTCGCGCCCATCACCATCGCCAGTGCGCAAGCCAGCGCGCAATCGCCAAACCTTGCCATCATGAAATCCCTGACAGTCTGTCATCCTGAGCAAAGCGTAAAGACCCTGCCCAACTCTCCCCACCATGCTACCGGAATTCCCCTCCGCCATCACAACTCCGCCGCACCGAAGTCCACATCGTCCCCTCTTGGATGCCGAAACCAACCCGCCCAAACCCCTTATCCAGCGCCAGAATGTAAAGATATGTATATCCCGCACCGCCGCGTATTTTTTCCTGCCGCACGCTACTTATTTCCATGGTTCGGGTTTAAGGCAACTGGATTCACCTGTGCTAATCTCAAAACCATAAGGTGGCCAGCTCACGAATCGATTCATTCCCACGGAGGAACTTATGTCAGCCCGCACCGCACTCGTCCTGCTCCTCGCGCTCTCCACTCTCTCACTTCTCGTAGGCTGTGGAAGCAGCACACCCAGCGCCCAGGCCCCTCCGACCGGAGCTTTCACCACTAGCAGCCTAAGTGGCACCTACGTCGTTTCGTTTTCGGGCACTGACATCTCTGCCGTCAATGACGGCCTTACTAACTCAGGGAGTTTTTTTGCAGTAGTTGGCACGCTCACTGCAACCAATGGTAGCCTCACGGGCATAATCGACCTCGTCGACCCGTCTTTGGCCTTGGTCGCAGGAGGGACGACAGGAGGGGTTAATCCCGTTCAGCCCGGACTCGCAGTTACCGGAAGCTATCGTATCAGCGCAGACGGGCGCGGCACCGGCTCCATTTCGTTCCCCGTCAACAGCCAAACCGAGCAGTTTGGCATTGATTTTGTCCTATCCTCTCCCTCGAGCGGACAGATCACTCGGTTCGATTCCAACGGAACTGGCAGCGGCACCTTTGACCTGCAGGGCAGCGTTTCGCAAAGTGGCCTCGGATCCTATGCCTTCAGCCTTTCCGGCGTCGATCCCGACGCCGATGCCTTCGGCACGGTGGGCGCGTTCACTGTTGGCGGTACCGGCACTATTACAACTGGCATTGAGGATGTCAATGACGGCAACAACGCGAATGGCACGACCGGCATCGCGCTCAACGGCTCAGTAACCTTGGGATCTTCCGGGGCTGCTGGAACGGCAGTGCTCGCAGGCACTGGCAGTCCATATGGCACGCAATTCGACGTGTGGCCGATCGACGGGACTCACCTAAAGCTGATCGAGACCGATGGCGTAGAGTACATAGCAGGGGATGCCTTCACCCAGCAGACCTCTATCCCCGCCGGCCAACTGGTCTACTCCATGTCCGGTCTTGATGCCGGCAACCTGCTCGCATCTGGCGGCTTCATGTCCTACGATGGCTCCAGCGTGATCAGCAACGGATTCGAGGCCATGAACGACCTCTCCCTCACCTCAGTTGCCCAGTCGGAGACTGTCGCCGGAACCTTAACCACTAGTGGCACCAGCGGTCGCTATCAGCTTAGTCTCTCAGGCTTCTACAACGGCGAGGGTGGCATTGTAACCAGCCCCCTCTTTGCCGCCTACCCCTCGACCTCCGGCATTCTACTGTTGGAGATTGACGGTCTCGGAGTCACCGCGGGCACCGCCTTCGAGCAGTCCGCCACCACGCTCGGGACCGCACAAGGCTACGGCCTGAACCTCACCGGTGAAAATTCCGACGGCGAGGTCGACGACATCGCCGAGTTCGTTGTCAATTCTAGCGGCACTCTGAGTGATGGTCTCATCGACGAGAACGACAACGGGATCGAAGTGCTCCCCAACCAGGCACTGGGGCCGAACGGCGTATACAGTTTTGCCGGCACCGGGTACGGTTCCATCAGCTACCCGCAAACGGAAACTACTCTCATCGGTGCGCTCGATTTAGCTTTCTTCGTCGCCAACAGCTCGACCGTCGTCTTTATCGAAACCGATGCCGGCGCCCAAACCGGAGTTGGTTCACTCCAGCTTCAAAGTGCCTCCGGTGCATCGCCCGCGCTGGCGCACACGCAAGCCCATGCTGCAGCATTGAAAGCTGTGGCGGCTTCCCACCGTAAGCGCCAAAAGTAGGCTACTTCCGAGTGGATCAGAACAGGGGCGCGGCTCACGCCGCGCCCTTTTTCCTTGCTCTAGGCCTAACCGCCGCGAATTCCACTCGCCTCGCACAGGTCCCACTCTGCCTTTGTGACCTTGGTTACCTTTAGCAATTACCACTCTTCGATCACAATCACTCTATAGGTCTGTGTTTGCAGGAGACGAAGAGTGCTCTGCCCACGCTTGCTGCGTTTATCCATATTCGTATTTGTTCTAATCAGCGCTTCCCTGGCGTCGGCGCGCGATCTTGCTCTGGTTTCCAACAAATCCAATGCCCTGGGCGCCGTCACCCTCTCTGACTTGGTCAAGATTTGCAAGGCCCAGACCAGTCACTGGCCTGACGGCAAGTCCGTCACCCTTGTCATGCGCGCTCCGTCCGCCCCTGAAATGAGACTTGTCCTCGAAAAGATTTATGGCATGTCCGAGAGCGAGGTCGCCAGTCTCGTCGTCGCCACCAATCAGGCGCATCCCAACAATCCCCTGTTCCTCATCGCCACCTCTGACGAAGACCTCGTCAATAAGGTAGCTTCTCTCCCCGGTGCCATCGGTATCGTGGACGTGTACTCAATTAACAGCAGTGTCGCAGTCGTCAAGGTCGCCGGCAAACTCCCGCTGGAGCCCGGCTACCCGCTACACGGAAATTAAAGAAAGTGGCCAGTGATCAGTGGTCAGTGGCCAGCAAAAACCGGGTTTCCCTGACTGGCCACTGACCACTGGCCACTGACTTTATGGCTTCTCCGGGCAAGAAACTAGAACCCGCCAAACCGGCAGCCCCCACCGGCGCCCACGCCCGCCGTTTTCCACGCTTTGCCCTCGACGCCCGCATGCAGGTCCGCATGTTTCAGGATGGCGAATTCCGCTCCTGCTGGGGACGCTCCACCGAACTCGGCCAGGACGGTATCGGCGCAACCTTAACCGGAGAACTCGAAAGTGGCGAGATCGTTTCTCTCGAGATTCCGCTACCCCTGAGTCCCTACCCCCTGAAAGTCCGCGCCATAGTCCGTTACCGCCAGGGTCTCCGCTACGGCTTCGAATTCCTGACCCTGAACGACAACCAGCGCCAAATAATCCGCCGAGTCTGCGAAATGCTAGCCACCAAAGCCTGAAGGCAGTGATGGAACACCGCAACGTGACGGAACCACCACAACGTGACGGTGAAACCACAAAACCCTCCGTAGAGACGTAGCTTGCTACGTCTCTGCCGCCACCACCTCCGGCCATGTGGGGACACCCACCTCGGCTGTCCCTTCGAGCGCAGCGAGACGCTCCCGCGTGGATCACAGAAAATCGAAGCTCTTCGACTACGCCCCAGAGGCGCACTGCGAAAATAGCCCAGCGCTTCAGCGCTGGGAAAAGCCGGAACAAGAGAGCACGTCCCGTAGGGACGGCCGAAGCCCCTCGCACACTCTCAGGTCCCCTGCCGCAAAACATCCTGCTTGTGCGGGGGCTGGCTCGAAGCTAACATTTCCTGCGTGTAAATTCAGAGTCTGGCGCAAGAATACCGGACCAAGTCAGACGAGGAACTGTTGCGTCTGGCACTCGATCCTGAGCAGCTGACCCAGAAGCGAGTGCCGTTCTGTACAACGAACTCTTCCAGCGACAAATCAACAGCCCGGCGCGATTGAAGACCTCCGTGAGGAGGAAGAGCAGCGCACGAAACTCCAGCGCAGGACTCCCGGAAACCTGTTCGTTGTGCATCCTTATGGCATCGGCCGTAAGCGACTTGGAAAGGCGGATCGCATCTTCAATCCAGAAACCGGCAGGGAACGGTCTAAGACGACCGTCTTTATTGTGCTGTTGTGGTTCCCACTGATACCGACCGGCACCTTCCTTGTGGAAAGAAAACGACGGTTCCTCTCGAGCCCAATCACATTTGTGGAAAGGCTACCTCTCGACTGGGAGCAAGTGCTGAAGGTTTGGATCGTTGTGGCTGCCATGCTTCTGGCCCGTTGTTTGGGGGCTCAGACTACTTCCCCGTTTCCTAATAAAATAAGATGAGTTCCTCCCGCCTCCAATTTCCCTCAATTACCACCGTAACTTTCGAGTAACCTTCCCACGTTCTACCATGCCCTTGGCTGGTTTCCAGAGGGGGATCTTCCAGATGGGTGATCGTGTCACCCGTGTGCCTCAATCACGCGACCTCGTACGCGCCAAGCGTTTGCGTCAGGCGCTTGATCGCGGAGCCCCGCCCGCCTTCGTTCCGCCGGCCATCCCCAATCCCGTCGCACAGCCACTTTCTCTTTCCTGGAACCCGGTCGAAAAGAATTCCGCGGACAAGAATTCAAAGAATTCGAGCAAAGCCAGTTCTGAAGAAACTCTCAGCATTCACCGCCAATTTCTCGAACAACTCTTCCAGAGTTCACCCGACCCTCTCATCATCGTCGACCGGTCTTTCCGCACGCAGTGCGTCAACCAGGAATTTCAGCGCATGTTCGGATACTCCGCCGCGCAGATCCTGGGAAAAACCGTCGACCAGCTCATTTTCCCTCCCGATCGCACCGCCGAATCCCAATGGCTCATCCAATGCCTCGAACGCGGCGAGCGCATCACTCTTGAGACCCAGCGCCGCTGTAAAGACGGCACCCTGCTCGACGTGTCCGTTTCCTCCGCCCCTCTTATCATCGACGGCCAGACCGTCGCCTTCTACGCCATCTATCGCGACGTTTCCGAGCGCAAGCGCGCTGAAGTTCTCAGTTCCGCCCTCTATCGCATCGCCGAAAAAGCCAGCGCCACCCAGGATCTCCAGCAGTTCTTCGCCGCCATCCACGGCATTGTCGATGAACTCATGTGCGCCCGCAACTTCTCCATCGCCCTTCAAGATCCAGCGTCGCAACTTCTAAGCTTCCCCTACTTCGTGGACGAGCAGGAGTCCGCTCCCGCACCGGCAAAACTCGGGCGCGGCCTCGTCGAATACGTGTTGCGCACCGGTGAACCCCTGCTCTGCACTCCCCAGCTCGCACAGCAAATGCGGCAGCGCGGCAAAATCGAACTCAACGCTCCTCTTCCGCTCCACTGGCTCGGCGTCCCGCTCAAGGTCAACCATCACATCCTGGGCGCAATCGTCCTCAAGAGCTATTCCAAGAACACCCCCTTCCGTGACCGCGACAAGGATGTCCTCACTCTCATCTCGCAGCAGTTAGCCGCCGCCATTGACCGCAAACGCAACGAGCAGGCCCTGCGCCGCTCCGAAGTCTGCTACCGCTCCCTGGTGCAAACCGCTGTCTACGGAATCTATCGCTCCAGCCTCGAAGGCCGCTTCCTCGACGTCAATCCCGCCCTCATCGGAATGCTCGGCTACAGCTCCGTTCCCGAAGTCCTCTCCCTCGATCCGCAAAAAGACGTCTTCGTCGATCCCGCCGAATACACCCGCGTGGTCGACGAATTCCATCGCACCGGCCGCATGGACGGCTTCGAAGTCCGCTGGAAACGCAAAGACGCCGCCATCATCACCGTCCGCATCAGCGGCCGCGCCGTCGCCGGCGGCGACGAACCCGCCGACGTCCTCGAAGCCATCGCCGAAGACATCACCGAGCGCCGCGTCCTCGAAGATCAATTCCGCCAAGCCCAGAAAATGGAAGCCGTCGGCCGCCTCGCCGGCGGCATCGCTCACGACTTCAACAATCTCCTCATGGTCATCAGCGGATACACCGAGGTCCTCCTCGGCCAGCTCACCCTCGGCCATCCTCTGCACTCCAAAGCCGAAGCCATCCAGCAAGCCTCCGACCGCGCCACCACGCTAACCCGCCAGCTCCTCGCCTTCAGCCGCAAACAGCTTCTCGAACTCAAGGTCATCGACGTCAACGCCATCGTCGCCGACATGGAGCGTCTCCTCCGCCCCCTCATCGGCGAACACATCGAACTCACCACCAGCCTCGCTCCCGCCGTCGGCTGCACCCGCGCCGATGCCGGACAGCTCGAGCAAGTCATCATGAATCTCGTCGTCAATGCCAAAGACGCCATGCCCAACGGCGGCAAAATCTCCATCCGCACCGCCAGCGTCACCCTCGACGATTCCTACCGCCCCGAAAACACTTTCATCAAGAACGGACCCTACGTCATGATCTCCGTCAGCGACAACGGCGAAGGCATGGACCGCGAAACCCAGGCCCGCATCTTCGAACCTTTCTTCACCACTAAAGAAAAAGGCAAAGGCACCGGCCTCGGACTCTCCACCGTCTACGGCATCATCAAGCAAAGCGGAGGCTACGTCTTCGTCCAGAGCGAACCCGATCGCGGCACCGTCTTCACCATTTATTTTCCCCGCGTCGACGAACCCTCCGAAGCCACCGGCGCAACTCCCCTTTCACTCTCCGCCGTCGGTGGATCCGAAACCGTCCTCCTGGTCGAGGATGAAGATTCCGTCCGCCAGCTAGTCCGCGAAACTCTGGAATCCCGCGGCTACCGCGTCCTCGAAGCCGCCAACGGTGCAGACGCGCTCACCCTCGCCGCCCATACCGACCCCATCCACTTAGTCATCACCGACGTTGTCATGCCCGGCCTCAACGGCCACGAGCTAGTCCAGCAACTCCAGCCCACCCGTCCCACCCTGAAAGTCCTCTACCTCTCCGGCTACGCCCAGGACGCTTTCCCCGCCACCGCCGCCGCCGACAGCCAGAAAACCTTCCTGCAAAAACCCTTCACCCTCCAAAGCCTCTCCCGCAAAGTCCGCGAAATCCTGGGCCCACCCACCAACTAAAGCCATCCAGCAAAATAGTTCGGGAAGGGCACGGCTTCAGCCGTGCCGCACAAGAGATGAAATGACTCCGGCTTTAGCCGCTGGGGCTCCCGTCCGTACCTCCCAGATATAAAATCTCTTCGCAACCACACCCGCCATCCCATCATCAGTACAATGAGAACTCTGGAGGAAAAATCATGGCTTACGAACTACCGCCCCTGCCTTATGATTACGCAGCCCTAGAACCCGTCATCGACAAACAGACGATGACCCTGCACCACGACATGCATCACGGCGCATACGTAAAAAATCTCAACGCCGCCATCGAAAAGCATCCCGAACTAGCCAGCAAGTCCGCAGAAGATTTAATCCGCGATCTCAACGCCATCCCTGAAGACATTCGCGGCGCCGTTCGCAACAACGGAGGCGGCCACGTCAACCACTCCATGTTCTGGAA
>DATHMS010000120.1:0-19805 GCA_035486795.1 Candidatus Sulfotelmatobacter sp.
CGTAAAACAATCGGTAGTTTGCTGCGGGACGCTGTAGTTGCTGAGCTCGACCAGCATGTAATGCGAGCCGCCGATGGTGTAGCGGGCAGGATTGGCGAGCACATCCTGCATGTTGTCGTAGGAGAGATGGAAGTCGCAGCCCAGGCTGATGGTGAGCGCGTCGCCTACCTTTTGCTGCAGTTGGTCGACCAGACCCTGAAGATAAGTGCGGTCGTAGCGGTAGCGGTCGTTGGCGTGAGGCGTTGCGACCTGGTGGGTGATGCCGTCGGTGGCGGCCATGCGGCACATAGCGACGGAGGTTTCCCAGGACTTGGAGCCGTCGTCTACTTCCGGAAGAATGTGGGAGTGAATGTCGACCACGATTGTAGGAACCCAAGCGTTTGGTGCAGGTTGCGTCTGATTTGATTTAAGCAGATTCGGGGGGAAAGAGGAAGTCAGGGGGCTCAACGCAAAGGCGTGCAGGGCGCACATCAGGCCGCCCTGTGGATTTTCGCCCCGTGACGCGGTCCCAATTTAGTGGAGCTTCTGGGCAAATAGGGCGCAAACGCTTGGCTGCTGCTCGTCGATTGAGAAACATTCGTCGCTGATTCGCCCATCTGGCCACGCGAAAAACGTATTTCCTAAGTTGTCAGTCGCTCCGTAGATGCCCGCGTTCTCATTGCCTGTCTGAACCCCCTGGTTATTCGGCGCGCTCGATACCGGAAATCCGTTCGTTTGCCACAGCGTTTGGCCGTTCGAGTTGATTCGTTGCGCATAGAGGTCTACTTCCTGCCCGCACTGCGTTGGGTCGGATATGCCCGGGCAGTCCTCCCACGCGACGATTGCTCCGCCGGCACCGTCGCTCAACGCTATCGGCCCAAACTTCGGGTTGGGAGTATTCGTGATTGAGACACCATCTGCCGGCCAAACCAGAGTTCCGCGAGCGTCAGCGTGCTGGGCGAGAATGCTGCAGGTCGGGCTCTGCATAACGCAATCAATCCAAGCGATGATTCCGCCCCCAGATCCGTCGCCGACTATGGTGGGGGTTAGCAGTTGGGAGGGCGCAGATGCAATCTGTACACCATTTGAATCCCACGCGACAGTTCCGCTCCCGTCGATATGCTGTGCCATCGCGATTCCAGTAACTGTATCGCTGAGAAACGACCCAACGAAAACCGCGCCGCCATCACCGTCTGAAGTGAGAGCGTAGCTCAGTTCGTTGTCGTTGCTGGACCCTCCCGTTATTCCCAAGACCGTCACGCCCTGAGCATTCCACATTTGGGCACCGCTGGAGTTAAGCCGCTGCGCGCTCACCGTCCACACTTGGCCAGGCGGATATTGAACGTTCCACCAAGCGATAATCACTCCACCATCCCCATCCGCTATAATCTGTGGCGCGCCAATGGTTTCAATCTCAAGGGTTGGGGTCGGGCTGACCTGAAGGCCATTCACGACCCACAACGGTTGACCGCTGCTACTGACGTGCTGTGCATAGATCACGCAGCAGACCCGCGCATCTTCCCACGCGATAAAGGCACCTCCGTTGTCATCGCTCGTCATCGCAATTCCGGACGATCCATGATTACTGGGGCCGGTCGCAATGGGCACTCCTGATGGGTTCCACAAAGGGTTGCCGTTTGAATCGACGCGTTGCGCATAGATCTGACACTCGCCCTGAAAACCCTCGTCACAGAAACCAGCACGCCCGTCCACCCACGCGACGATAGTGCCGCCCGCACCGTCGCTGACTGCCTGCGGAGATGCTTCGTAAGTGCTGACGTTCGAGAGCAGGACGCCATTGGTCTGCCACAACACGTCCCCGTTGGTGTCAACGCGTTGTTCGTGCACCAGTTCGTAAGCAGCGTCTTCCCACGCAAACATTGCGCCGCCATTGCCATCCGGAACTATGGCGACGCCTGACGGGCCCGACGAGCCGATACCATCGTCGCCCTGTCCGCTGCTCACTTGAATGTCTCCCGGCCATATGATTTCAGGATTAACCGGGGGAAGAGGGGTAGGCATTTGAGGGGCAGAGGGGGCAGCGGGACCGTTGCCTCCACATGCCACGTAGAGCAGCGACACGACCACAATCCCTAACGCGGCAGTGACTGAGCGATTCACAAACGTCTCTGGGCTAATAAGACTCAAGAGCCACGGGCGGGGCGCTGCCGTAGCTGAGAGCATCCTACCGCACGATTTTCTCGCGTGCGTGCCGAAAAGAGAGTACCACCATTCTCTTGCTCAGGCGACCCAGTCTGTGAATGATAGGGCATGAGCCGTGCAGCGTTTGAAGGAAATCAGCGGATGATCTCGCCAGATGGGGGGAAGCTCGCGAGATTTGCGAATCTCCCGGTCAGCAGTGATCAGCGGAATGCCCTCTACCAAAACGGTGGCCCTGATGATTCGATCTGCCCGGTCCCTCGGATAGGCCGCCGGAAGGGAAAGAGGTCGGAAATTCGACCGCTGATTCGGTGCCAGAATCGGTGGGGAGAGTGGGTTGAGCAGCCGCATTTGATTCTGTCTGTTCAGCTTCCTACTCCTCCGCGAATTACGTTGTCAGTAGCGCTCGCGGATGAAATCCGCAATTCCGGCGTAGGCGCTGGTCAGCGTTTTTTCATCGGGCAAGAACACGATGCGGAAATGCTGCGTGCCGGACTTTTGGCCGAAGCCGGATCCGTGGACTACCATGACGTGCTTCTGGCGGATGAGTTCTTTGACGAAGACTTCGTCGCTCTCGGGGATGTCGATGCGCGGGAAGGCGTAGAACGCGCCGCGTGGTTCGACGCAGCTTATGCGCGGCGTGGACTCGCACCACTTCTGCGTTAGATCGCGGCGGGAGCGCAGTTTGCGCTGCACTTCGATTAGATGGTCTTGAGGTCCTTCGAGCGCGGGCTTGATGGCGTATTGCTCGGGATGGTTGGCGCAAAGGCGGGCGCGCAGCAGGCGGTGGATGCCTTCGGTATAAGGCTTCAGGGCCGCGGCATCTCCCGAGACGATGCCCCAGCCGATGCGCCATCCCGGGACCAGGTAGTTTTTCGACATGCCTCCGAAAGTGATGCAGGGGACGTCGGGCGCGACTGCGGCGAAGGCGATGTGCGGCGTGACGTCTCCGTTCGAATCGGGAAGAATCAGCTTGTCGTAGATTTCGTCGGCGAAGACTACCAGGTTGTGGCGGCGGGCTATCTCGGCGATCTGCTCGAGCATCTGCCGCGAGCAGAGAGATCCAGTTGGATTATTGGGATTGATCAGCACGATTCCGCGGGTGCGCGGGGTTAGCTTGCGTTCGATATCCGCTAGTTCGGGCTGCCAGGCGTCGTCTTCATTCAGGTCGTAGGCGTTGAGCGCAATGCCGAGCTTGCATAGAACGGCCGAGTAGAGCGGATAGTCGGGCTTCGGCGTGAGAATGTCCTCGCCGGGATTGACTAGAGCGCTGATGCACAAATCGACTGTCTCGCTTACGCCGGAGGTGACGAAGACGTCCTGCACGCTGGTGATGCCTTTGCGCGTAGCCTCGCCACGAATTGCTTCGAGCGCTTCCGGAATGCCGGGAGATGGAGCGTAGCCATTCTTGCCTTCACGCATGGCTTTGTAGGCGGCTTCGATGATGTGGGGAGGAGTGTGGAAGTCGAAGTTGAGCGGGTCGCCGACGTTCAGTGGAAGAACTTTGTGTCCCTGCTTTATGACTTCGTCAGCCACGCAAGCGAGGTCGCGAATGGCATAGCGGACGTTCTCGAGACGCTTAGCGGCGGACATCTCGCGGGCCTGAGTAAGAGGCATGAACGAATTCTAACCGCAGAGGGCGGGGAGAATGCAGAGAATTCTGGTTGCTGGCAAGGTCAGTGGGGGGTGAAGCTGAGTGAAACACTCTCGGTGGTTTGGGTCGCGGCGGGGGCATATTTCCACTTCTTGACAGCCGTGGCCGCATTTTCGGCGAGGATGGGATTGCCCCCTAGAACTTCGACATTGCTGACCGTCCCATTCGGCAGGACAGTTGCTTTCAAACGGACAACGCCGCCGACTTGCGCATGCCGCAGGATGTCTGGGTACTCGGGCTTGGTAGTGACAATTACTTTGCGTTCCTGCTTTGAAGTCTTTTGGGCAAGGGAAACGGGAACGAAGGCGGCCATCAAGCAGAGCGCCAGCGCCAGAGTCGCCGAAGCGAGTCTTACTGGATTACTCTTCCTGAATTTCGCCCACAGATCGTTATGCAGCGTGAGACCCATCACCAAGCCTGAACCCCAGCCTTGACGGTAGGGCCTCGAAGTACTATGGGCAAGATTACCAAGGTACTTTCGAACAGAATCGGGATTAGTTGCTGTTCGGGTTTTCGGCGGACAGAATTATGTGTTTCGCCGGCTCTGCGGCCGAAGTTCTTAGTCCACTCTGTCGATCTGGGCTTTCTGCAGCTTGTCTGAATAGTCGACGTAGACAGACTTCCACTCGGTGTAGAAATCGATGGCGCCGATGCCGCCTTCTCGGTGGCCGTTGCCGGTGGCTTTCGTGCCTCCGAAGGGCAGATGCACTTCGGCGCCGATGGTCGGCGCGTTGATGTAGGTGATGCCGGCGTAGAGATCGCGAATGGCGGCGAAGGCCTTGTTGACATCTTTGGTGTAGAGCGCGGAGGACAGTCCGTACTCGATGCCGTTGGCGATTTCGATGGCGTCTTCAAGGCCGTCGCAGGGGATGATCGAGACCACGGGGCCGAAGATTTCTTCCTGCGCGATTCGCATCTTGGGATCGACATCGCTGAAGACAGTTGGTTCCATGAACCAGCCGTATTGGTAATCACCTTTGTCGAGGCGATTGCCGCCGCAGAGGAGCTTCGCGCCTTCGTTCTTACCGATCTCGACGTAGCTGAGGTCGGTCTGAAGTTGTTTTTCGTTGATCGCGGGACCCATCTCGGTGGTTTCGTCGAGACCGTTGCCAATTTTCAGCTTCTTAGCGCGGGCTACGTAGCGTTCAACGAAATCACGGTAGACGCCCTTCTGCACGATGATGCGACTAGTTGCGGTGCAGCGCTGGCCGGTGGTGCCGAATCCGCCCCAGAGGCCGCCTTCGATGGCCAAGTCGAGGTTGGCATCGTCGAGGACGATCATGGGATTCTTGCCGCCGAGCTCGAGCGAGCAGTGTTTGAAAGTCTTGGCGGCGATGCCGCCGATGATGCGCCCAACGGCAGAGGATCCGGTGAGCGAGATGGCGCGCACGTCGGGATGTTCCGCGATCGGAGTGCCTACCTCGGCGCCGAAGCCGGCGACGATGTTGATGACGCCCTTGGGCAGGCCGGCATCGGTTAGCGCGCGGACGAGATTGAAAGTGGAGAGTGGAGTGTCCTGCGCGGGCTTGATGACGCAGGTGTTGCCGCAGACGATGGCGGGGAGCAACTTCCAGGAAGAGATCGCCATGGGGAAATTCCAGGGTGTGATCATGCCACAAACGCCGATAGGCTGGCGTACGGCCATGGCGAATTTGTTGGGCATTTCCGAGGGAACGGTGGGGCCGAAAAGGCGACGTCCTTCGCCGGCGTTGTAGTACGCGGCGTCGATGGCTTCCTGCACGTCGCCGCGAGTTTCGGCCAGCACCTTGCCCATCTCGCGAGTCATGTCACGGGCGTATTCTTCTTTGCGCTCGATGAGGATTTCGGCGGCGCGAAAGACGATCTCGGCGCGGCGCGGGGCGGGGACCAGACGCCATTTGGCGAAGGCGCGTTTAGCTGCCTCCACGGCGGCATCTACGTCAGCCTTGGCCGATTTCTGGAAGATGCCGACTACGTCACGGGTATCGGCGGGATTGCGGTCTTCGAAAGTTTCGCCGGTCGAGGACTCGACCCATTCGCCGTCGATGAAGTTCTTGAATACTTTCGTTGGGTTGTAACCCAGAATCGCGGGGGAAGCTAGGGTGTCGGTGGCCATGATTGCTCCTTATGAATGCCTGGATATTGATGCTACAGCGGGCGGGAGAGATGCGGCAAGCGAGGGCGGCAGCGGCCCACCCACAAGGCAGAGTGGCAGGCCGAAGTCACCGCCCCGCATACAGTGCGCAGCTTGAATCTGGCTTTACTTTGCCATCAGCTTTCCAATCGAAGGGCTTCTTAGTAGCATCCATAGTCTCGATGCGAATGCCAAGCGACGAAGCTGTCATACGGTCGGCAGGCGCCGCGGTACCGTGCGCGGCATCTAGAGGCTGGATACTCGCCGGGACCATTCTCGGATCGAGCATGGCCTTCATCGACAGCACCGTGGTGAATGTCGCTCTGCCGGCCCTGCAAACCAGCTTTCACGCGACCGTCGTGGATGTGCAATGGGTCGTGGAAAGTTATGGACTGTTTCTGGCAGCGTTGATCTTGGTCGGTGGCTCGCTGGGCGACCTGTTCGGACGGCGTCTGATCTTCGTGGCAGGAGTTTCGATTTTCGCGGCGGCTTCAGTGGCTTGCGGTTTTTCCCAGAACATCCCTCAACTGATTATTGCGCGTAGCTTTCAGGGTGTCGGAGGGGCGCTGCTGGTTCCCGGCAGCCTGGCAATTATCAGTACGTCCTTCGACGAGAAAAGCCGTGGCCAGGCGATTGGAACGTGGTCGGGTTTTACGGCGATCACTACCGGCCTTGGGCCGGTGCTGGGTGGTTGGCTGGTGGAGCACGCATCCTGGCGCTGGGTCTTCCTGATTAACATTCCGCTGGCGGCTGCGGTAATCGTGATTTCGCTTTGGGGGATTCCAGAGAGCCGCAGTACGGATGTGCAAGACATTGACTGGCCGGGAGCCATTCTTGCCACCATCGGACTCGGCGGTCTGGTTGGCGGTTTCGTCGAATCGGTCGATCTCGGCTGGAAGAGTCCTCTGGTCTTCGGAAGTTTGATCATTGGGGTGGGCTGTCTGGCTGCGTTCCTGCTCGTCGAAGCAAAGAGCGACTGCGCCATGCTTCCGCTTACATTGTTTGACTCGCGCGGTTTCAACGGTGCGAATCTGCTGACGATCTGCCTTTATGCCGCGGTTGGGATTTTCTTTTTCGTGTTCCCGTTAAACCTGATCCAGGTGCAGGGATATTCCACCACCGCGACTGGCGCTGCTATTCTTCCGTTTATTCTGCTGATGTTCCTGCTTTCCCGCTGGTCCGGCGGACTGGTCGCGCGCTATGGCCCGCGAGGCCCGCTGATCGTTGGTCCTCTCATCGCCGCTCTAGGCTTCGTTCTCTTCGCTGTGCCTTCGATTGGAAGTAGTTACTGGAAGACGTTCTTCCCGTCGGTGATTGTGCTCGGCTTTGGAATGGCGGTCACTGTGGCTCCCCTCACCACCGTGGTTATGAATTCAGTAGGTCAGGATCGAGCCGGCGTGGCGTCCGGAATCAACAACGCAGTGGCACGGGTAGCGGGCGTACTCGCCATCGCTGTCCTTGGAATCATCATGGTGACGGCGTTTAGTTCCCGGCTAACCGACAGCCTGACTCACATCACGTTGCCGCCCGGCACCGTACAGCAGCTTCAGGCAAACATGAACAAGCTCGCCGACTTGCAGGCACCCGCAGATCTTGGTGTCCGTACGAAGCTCGTTATCAGGGAATTTATCGAGGAGGCTTTTGTGTTCGCTTTTAGAATCGTGATGCTGATATGCGCGGGTCTGGCTCTGGCAAGTGCGGCGATATCATGGCGGATGATTCCAAAGAGTCGGGCTTGACTGCGACGTTCCGACAACGATTCTTGCTGATCAAACTGGCGCCCGCCCGGCCCTACACCAGGTCACTGGCCCGCTGACTTCTGGCTTCCCCCGGTCCCATCGAATTCTTCGGCCATCCAGTGCTGGAGAGCGGTCATGTTTTGCGGGCGACCCAGGAAGTTCTTTACCAGATCATTGGCTGACATTGAGCCGCCTGGCTCTAAGACCACGCGGCGATACTTCATGGGAGCATCGCCGGCGAGCAGATTGTGATGGTCGAACTGCAGGAAGAAGTCTTCGGCGATGACTTTGTCCCAGAGGTAAGTGTAGTAAGCGGATGAATAGCCACCGAGGTGTCCGAAGGAGGCCCACATGTGGGTATCGGGCAGTTGAGTGAAGAGAGTGTACTTGCGGTTGGCGTCGAGCGTGACAGCGTCAAGGTCTACCGAGTCGGGCTTGGTTTTATAGACGTCGTAAGAGATGGCAGTCAGGGCATTCTGGCGCGCGACCCAGAAGCCGCGTCCGAAGGCCGAAGCGCGGTTCATGCGGGCTACGAGTTCGGCGGGAATGGGCTCGCCAGTTTTGTAGTGGCGAGCGAACTTGGCCAGGACTTGGGGGCTGCGAATCCATTCTTCGAGCATCTGAGAAGGAGCTTCGACGAAATCCGATTCCATGCTGATGCCGCTGATGCCGGCCCAGGCTTGCTGGCCTCCGAGGATGTGGTGCATCAGGTGGCCGAATTCGTGGAAGAAAGTCTGGACGTCACCATAGTCCATGAGACCGGGGTCGGTCGCGGTGGGGGCGGGAAAGTTGCAGACCAGGATGGCTTCGGGCAGCTGCTTGCCGCGGATGCCGTCGAGTACCTGAGCCATTTCCGCGTGACTGTACTTGCCGGGGCGAGGATGCATATCGAGATAGAAGCGGCCGATCGGCTTTCCGTCGTCGATCACGATCCAGGTTTCGACCGCGGGATCCCAGGCGACGGCCTCCGGTTCCCGCTGGAACGTCACGTGAAAGAGTTCAGCGGCGGTGTCAAGAATGCCCTGCTTTACTTCCATGAAGGCGAAATAGGGACGCACTGATTGTGAGTCGAAGTTGTAGCGGGAGCGGCGAACCAATTCCGAAAGATAGGCAGTTTCGTAGTTCCAGACTTCCTTGGCGCCGGGATCGGTCTTCTGTTTTTCAGCGAGCAGCATGTCGAATTCGCGCTGCGCCAAAGGGCGGGAGGCATCGTTAACCTGCTGGATGAAGTCGGCGATGTTGTGGCCTTTCACCATCATCTTGTCGGCGGCGTTGAAGTCGGCCCAGGAGGAGTAGCCGAGAACCGAGGCGATCTCGTACCGGGTCTTCATGAGGCTGGTGAGAACTTCCTGATTCTTGGGATAGGCTCGCGTATTAAAAGCGGCGGTGACGCGGCGGCGCAGGGAGTCGCTCTTGGCGAAACTGAAGACGGGAAGAGAATCGGGATAGTCGGTGGTGATGTGGACCTTGCCGTTGGCGTCGGGCTTGTGGCGGTCGATGTAGTCCTGAGGCAGGCCGTCGAGTTCGGAGGGATCGGCCTCGACAACTTTCTGGCCGTCGGCAATGTTGCGGTCGAACATGGACTGCTGTTCGGTGGCCTGGTCGCTCAATTTCTTGAGGCGGGCGCGGGTGTCATCGTCTTTGTCGACCCCGGCGAGGCGGAATTGAAGCAATTGACGATTCACGTAGTGACGAGTCGCGGCGTCAGCCTGGGAAAGATCGAGCGCGGCCAGAGCGTTGTATACATCGTGATTGAGCGAAATAGCCGTCTGAGCGGCGCTGGCTTTTGTGAGCATGGCGGTGGCGCGGTCGCGGAAGGCCGCTTCGGGATGCACCTGCTCCATGAGGTTCGCGAAATAGCCAGCGGAGTTGTTTTGGCGAACGGCTTCGTCGAAGGGAACGAGAGTGTTTTCGATGGTGCGCGGACCCTTCGCGGCGAGCAGGGAATCGATGGCGCGCTGCCCGGCCGCGAGGCGGTCGTTCTCGATTTTCTCGAAGGCGGCGACGTCTGGTTTCGAATCCCAGATAGTGGGCTGGGAAACAGTTGCGCGCTGGGCGGAAAGGACCGCAGCGAATAAGAATGGGAGACAGAGAAAGATTGCCAGGCGCGCGGCGAGCAACATGAGAGAACCTCGAGAACTAGCGGATTGAGTGGAACTTTTAGGACCGATGTTTTGCCTGCGAGGAATTGTTGACGACGGCGTCAGGCGATGTCAAGCGTGGACCGCCGTGAAATTAACGGGAGCTTAACAAGACAAGATCTCAACGTTCTGTGATTTCAGCGCCAGTGCTTTACCTGTGGCCAGAGGTCGGTCAGGGTGCCGAATCTTGGGCCGCGACAGATGTTGACGCTGATCTCTGTCTCCAGTGCGTAGGGATTGTCGGAGGATTCGCCGATATATTCGACGTTAGCGAAGAGTTGTTCCAGGCGTTCTCCGCGGTCGCCGAGGACGATCAGGCAGTTGCCGGAGTAACCGCGCGGTCCCCAGAGGAAGTAAGTGCGATCGCCGCTGAGACCTGGGGGCAAGCCGTAGTGTCCGCCGAGAAAGTCGATGGCGCCGGCCTGGCCGTAGTCCTGGGCGAAGATGCCACAGTCTTTTCGGTCTGCTACGGGTATGTGATTCCAGGCCAGAGCGGTTTCGGCGACGATCTCTTCCCATCCGAACTGATCGGCGTACCACTGCGGCAGCGCGGCGCGAGCATGGCTGTGCTCCATCACCGGCAGCTTGAAGGGAAGCGTCTTCATGTAGGCGAGGAAACCGTTCGGAGAAAGTACCGGCACAGTTATCGGAGCGAGATGGGCGCCGCTGGCAAGCAACACGATTACGATCACAGCCTTCAACCATAGGCGGCGCGGACGGGCATTCGCAGGTTCGCCAATTGGTTTTCCATTGATGGCGGACTCGATTGCTACTGCGCCCGCGGCCAACAGCATGGGATATACGGGAGCGAGGTAGTAACTCTTTCCATGAAGAACGAAGAAAACGGTGAAGCAAGCAAGGTAGCACCAGCCGAGCACGCGGTAGGGCTTGAGGCGCGCTGAGAAGAGGAGTGCGAACAGTCCCGTGAGCCAGATGGGAGCCGTGATGGGGTCAAGCAATAACGTCTGCTGGAGGAAAAATTGGGGCAGTGGGAGCACGACGTCGCGGCCCTCGGCGCGGATGTTCCGCATTAACTCGAGGAAGGGCCAGTGATAGTGCAGGTTCCAGAGCAGATTGGGCAGGAAGATCAAGAAAGCAGCGAGGCCGCCGAGCCAGATCCAGCGATTGCGGAAGACGCGGCGTTGTGCGGTCAGGAGTAGGCCGATAACAACGCCGAAGCCGAAGACGGCGATGGAATACTTTTCTTGCATCCCGACTCCCGCGACGACGCCGAACCAGAGCCAGCAGCGGGGAGCCTTTTCATCAGTTTCGGCACGCTTGATGGCGAGGATGGCGAAGTAGGCGCAGCCCATCCAGAGGTTGGGCTCGAGACAGTTGGTGCCGAGCAGGCTTCCGTTGGAAAGAAATTGCGGCGCAATGACAATAGCGATTGCGCTAAGCAGCAGGGCGAACCGGCGCCCGCCGAACTCGCGAGCTATGAGCGCGGTTTGCACCACGAGAAGAGACGAAGCCAGGGCAGGGATGAAGCGAATGCTGCGCAGCGAGTCTCCCAGGACAGCGCGGTTGATGTGGATGAGAAAGGGGATGAGCGGGGGCTGGTCGACGTAGCCCCAAGCCAGGTGATCGCCGCAGGATATGTAGTCGAACTCGTCACGAAAGTACCCGTAGCGGTTGTTGAAATAGATGTGGAAGAGCAGCTTGGCCAGTGCGACGAGCCAGATGATCAGCATGCCCGCGCCCAGGAATGATCGGGGGTCGCGGCGCGGCGTCGGGAAGGTTGCGGAAGCTGTGGACACGACGAAGAAGAATAACGGAAAGAAGCGGGGAAGTCATGCGGCAGCGCCGCGGGTTCTGAGCAATGACGGAGAACACGAAGAAAACTTTAATGGGGGGCACAAACGAAGGTAACGTTGGCGGGGCATTACCCATTTTTGGTGCTTACGGGCTTGTGATAACGTTGAAACTACCGCTTATTCAATAGGCTTCGATAAAGGTTTTTAGGTTCACGTGTCTTCGTCGACTCGCAAACCGGGCATCCACGTCGCGTGGAAAACGGTCACGTACCGCAGTGTGGCACTGCTGATTCTGGCCGGTGCCGTGGTGTTTTTTGTCGCGGTACGCTTCACCTTTCCGCAGTTTACGGAGAGCGGCATCAAGGCGGCCAGCGGCGTGGCCAACCGGGCTCTGGAACGCGTGGCGGGCATGGCGCCGGCTGCGGGCAGCGGTGTTTCGACGGCGCAGCAGGCACATTTTACGGCGCTCGATGGAACGGTGCGGGTGAAAAAAGGCAACGGCAATAGCTGGGTGGCGGCGGACTACAACATTCCCCTCGAGAAGGGTGATGTGGTGCAGACCGCCTCAGAAGGTATGGCGAAAGTAGTTTTCAATGACGGCACCAGCTATACCGTGAAGCAGGATTCGCTCATCGTGATTGAGGAAAACTCGGCCAACGATCAGCAGCAGACCAACGTGGCCGTGGCGGTGAGCACGGGGACCGTGGATCTTTCGACAGCCACTTATTCGCAGGGATCGAAATCGCAGGTGATCGTTGCGGGAGCGACGGCATCTCTGTCTCCGGAGTCGACGGCGCAGGTGCACAACGATCCCAAGGCCGATCAGCACGAAATTCTGATGAAGAAAGGTACCGGCGAGGTTACGCGCAACGGAGAGACTGTCCAGTTGGCCAATTGGGAAAAAGTGAGCTTCCAGGCGGCCGAGACGCACATGGAAAAAGCCAAGGACGCGGGGCCGCCGACGCCGATTTCTCCGGCGAACATGGCGCCGATCTTCACTTCCGGGGAAGCGACCAAGGACGTGGAGTTCTCCTGGACGCCGATGGCGAACGCGGTGGGTTACCGGCTGCGGATTTCGAGGAACCCTTACTTTTCGTCCACCCTGGTTGACAAAAAGGTAAACACGGCGGATGTTACGGTAACAAGCCTCGGCGAAGGCGCCTATTACTGGGTGGTACAGTCGTACGAAGCGTCGGGGAAAGAATCGGTGGAGAGCGAGAAGAACCGTTTCACCATCATCCCCAAGGGCAAGCAGACGGAAGCCATTGATCTGGAACTGGATCCCTTCATTCAGCATGGGCATGTCATTGAAGTGACGGGGAAGACGCAGATGGGTGCGCGGGTGATGGTGAATGGGCGGGAGGTTCCGATGGTGTCCACAGACGGGACGTTCCATTACTTCACGCCGCCGCTGACGACCGGCGAAGCGGTGATTACAGTGACGGCGCAGACCGCACAGGGCGGAGTGAATACACAGCAGAAGAAGATCATTATTCAGTAAGGTCGTAGTGGGAGCAGTGGCGCGGTTGTAATTAAGGAAGCGAGCCAAACGCGCTATTAATGTGTCGCAAAAGGTGCGACACACCGCGCGGCTCGCCCAGGGTCCTTCGCGAGACAAAAGGCGGCTCGCCCAGGATGACAAGGCACGGCGGCATGCAGGAATAGGGTTCCGGCCAGGAGTACGAGGAACCTTCGGTCCCGGCGGGATGGCAGTGACTCTCATAGACTAGAGAGAGCCTGCAGCCGCGCCGGAAGGCGCAAATCGGGTTCGCCCGGCAACAATGCGATCAACGTGGATCGCGAGAAGAGCTTGGTCAATGTCAAAGAACGGATTTCACTCATCTCATTCTCACAACCTCAGGTCGCTCTTCAGCCTGTTCTCGAGCGATCTGGCCATCGATCTGGGCACCGCCAACACTCTGGTTTATGCCCGCGGCAAGGGCATTGTGGTCAACGAGCCCTCGATTGTTGCCATCAACAAGAATACGGGCGAAGTGGAGGCCGTGGGCAAAGAGGCAAAAGAGATGCTGGGCCGCACACCGGGCAACATTGTGGCCATTAAGCCCATGAAGGACGGCGTGATTGCCGACTTCAAGGTTACAGAGAAGATGCTGAACTACTTCATCCAGAAAGCGCACAACCGGAAGATGCTGGTGCACCCGCGGATTGTGATTGGAGTGCCTTCGGAGATTACGCAGGTGGAAAAGCGCGCCGTTATGGACTCGGCTTATCGCGCCAAGGCCAGTGAAGTGCACCTGGTGGAACAAGCCATGGTGGCGGCGATTGGAGCCGGGCTGCCGATTACGGAACCGAGCGGCAACATGGTGGTCGACATCGGTGGAGGGACGACTGACATCGCGGTGATCTCGCTGAGCGGCATCGTCTACTCGCGTTCGGTGCGGATGGCCGGCAATCAGATGGACGAAGCCATCATGAATTATCTGAAGCGAAAATATAACCTGCTGATCGGCGAGCGTACGGCCGAGCAGATCAAGATGGAGATTGGCTCCGCACATCAGCTCGACAAGCCCATGACCATGGAGATCAAAGGCCGCAACCTGATTGAAGGCGTGCCGAAAACCATCACGGTAGATGACGGCGAGATCCGCGAGGCGCTGAGCGAGTGCGTTTCGACCATCATGAATGCGATCCGCGTGGCTCTCGAGCGTACGCCTCCGGAGCTTTCGGCCGATATCAGTGACCGAGGCATTGTGCTGACCGGGGGTGGGGCGTTGCTGAAGAATCTGGACAAGCGCATCCGCGAGGAAACCGGGCTGCCGGTTTCGATTGCCGACGATCCGCTGTGCAGCGTGGTGCTGGGCACAGGCAAGATGCTCTCGGACTTCAAGCTGCTGCGCAAGATTTCGATCGAGTAGCAGGCCAGTGGTAAGTGGTCAGTCGCCGGTGATCAATGATCGGCTGAACCCATGGCTCCCGGAGCACGAAAGTCCCACGGAGGAAGTAAGATTCCTCAGGGGCTAAAGCCCTAATTCACTTTGACTAGTTGCGGCACGGCTGGAAGTCGTGCCCTTCCCGAGCCATTTGAGTCTGAACTGACTACTGGCCACTGATCACTGGCCACTGTTTTTATGGAATCCATACTTGGCCGTTACCGCAACCTGACCATTCTGGTGGGAGTCTTGTTCCTGCAGGTGCTGGGGCTGGCGGTACAGGTGAAGCGCAGCTCCGACGTGGAGAACACGCGGCTGATCCGCATCTGGGCGGTGGACGCTATCACTCCACTCGAACGCGGTGTGGTCTGGGTACAGGGCGGCGGCAGCAGTATCCTGCACGACTATCTCTTTTTGCGGGGGGTGCGGGCCGAGAACCGTAAGCTCAAGGAGCAGATCGAGCAGATGCGGTTGGAGCAGGTGCGGCTGAGCGAAGACGCCACCCAGGCGCACCGGTTGCAGTCTCTGCTGGCATTTAAGGAACAGTTCATCTCGAAGACCGTGCCGGCGCAGGTGATCGGCTCGAGCGGCAGCGATCTTTCCCGGTCCATCTATATCGACAAAGGCGAAAATGCCGGGCTGAAGCCGGATATGGCTGTCATTACAGCCGGCGGCATCGTGGGCAAAGTCTGGCTGGTGTATCCCTCGACCTCGCTGGTGCTGATGATCAACGATCAAAGCAGCGGTGTCGGCGTATTTATGGAGAAGTCGCGGCTGCAGGGTGTGCTGCGCGGAACGCCGAATGGCGAGTTGATTCTGGAACGGGTGATGAGTGACGAACAAGTCGCTCCCGGAGAAGCCGTGCTGAGCAGCGGAGGCGACCAGATCTTTCCCAAGGGACTGCCGGTGGGGACGGTGAGTAAAGTGAGCCCGGGGAGAGAAATGTTTCTGAGCATCAACGTGAAGCCGGCAGCCGACCTGAGCCGGCTGGAAGAAGTGCTGGTGGTGACGGAAAAGGAAGAACGGGAAGCGGTGGCGGAAAGCGGCACGAGGGTGCGCGCGGCGGATATTCTGGCGCGGCGGCTGCCTTCGGTGCCGGACAAGCCTGCGCCCCTTGCGGGAGTGCTTCCGGCAGAGAATGCCGCCGGCGCGAAGCCGCAGCCCAGCGGTACCGACAAGCCAGCGACTGCTCCTGTGACCAAGTTTGTGCGTCCGGCTCCGGCAGCACCGGCTGCCGCGAGCGCAGAAGCGGCAAGCCCGGATGGAGCGCACAGTGCGCCTGTTGCCGGGCAGCCAGCGACCGGCGAGGTTTTGAAGAAGGTTGTGCAGAAGCCGGCTTCCGGCAATGTGGCTTCGAGCGGCGCTTCGGGCGCCAATCCGAACTCTGCGAATTCTTCCGCGAAACCGGCGGCGCCTCAGCCCAAGCCCTCGAACCCGCAGGCCACTCCGCAACCCGCTGCCACCCAAGACAATCCCCACTAGCGTGCCCATCACTTACACATCTGAGGAGCAGATTGAGGTTTACCGGTTCAGCATTCCGGTGACGGTGGGTGTCCCGCTGCTGGCGTTGTTTCTGCAGGCGTTTCTGCCGAGAAGGTTTCCGTCCTTCTCTTATCTCGACCTGCCATTGCTGGTAACGATTTTCTTTGGCATGGCGCGGCGCAACCCGATTTCCGGCCTCTTGACGGGAGCGGCGATCGGGCTGGTGCAGGACATGCTGGGCCCCTATCCGATCGGCATCTATGGGATCGCAAAGACGGTGGTGGGCTACTTGGCGTCGTCTTTGGGCGTCAAACTGGACGTAGAAAACGCCGGCACGCGCCTGCTGGTCACGCTGGGTTTTTACTTGATTCATGCCGCCGTGTATTTCGGAGTGGCTCGGTACATGGTCAATCTAACCCTGAATTGGAGCTGGAGCCGCGGACTGCTGGCCGGTCTTGCGAACGCGGTTGTCGGCGTGGCGTTGTACTTCTTGTTGGACAAGCTCAAACAGAGAACGTGAAAGCGGGCTTCGGGCTTCGGCTATCGAGCTTCCGCCGGACGCCTCCGAACAAGACGCATGACTTTCGTGTCAGCGAAGCGCCACACGCTTGCGAGTGCCGGATTACAATATAGTAACTTTCCTGAGAGGATGAAAAGGCGGCTGGGTCAAGTGAAGGCGTGTGAGAATGCGCCGAAGCCGGTGGCCCGAAGCCCGAAGCCCGATGTTCGGTCGTGACGACAAAGTATCGGCAGTCCGTCTGACGGCGGCGCAGTACGTGATCCTGGCGATCTTTCTTGTGCTGGCTTACGGACTGTGGAAGCTGCAGGTGATGGAGAGCGGCTATTACGCATCGGCGGCGGAAAAGAACCGCATCCGCAATGTGCCCATTCTCGCGCCCCGGGGAAAGATTCTGGACCGTGAAGGGCGCGTGATTGTAGACAACTATCCGTCATTTTCGGCTCTTCTGCTGCGCGATTCTTCTCGCGACCTCAATGCAGACGCGGATCTGATTGCCCAGGGCCTGCACCTGGATCCAAACGAAGTGCGCACCCGGATTCGCCACTTCGCCGCGATGCCCCAGTACCAGCCGATCTTTCTGAAAGAAGACATCACTCCGGATGAACTGGCCTTCATCGACGCGCACCGCAACGAACTCCCGGAACTGGACACGATCGTGGCGCACCGGCGCCTGTATCCGCGCAACGGGTTCATGGCGCACCTGATCGGCTATGTGGGTGAAGTGACGGAAGACATGCTGAACCAGCAGCAGTTCGAGCTCTATAGCTCCGGCGATGTGGTGGGAGTTTCTGGAGTGGAGCGGCAATACAACACCGTGTTGATGGGTACGAACGGAGCCCGGCGGGCGCTGGTGAACAGCCATGGCCGCGAAGTGGGATTGCTGGGGGAAACCGATGCGGTTCCGGGAAAACAACTAAAGCTGACGCTGGATATCGATTTGCAGATTGCAGCCGAGGAAGCGCTGGAAGGCAGGAACGGTGCAATTGTGGCGATGGACCCGCGGACTGGGGAAATCCTGGCAATGGTGAGCCGGCCGACGTTTGATCCCAACGATTTTGCGGTGCGGGTGTCGCGCGATCAATGGAGCAAGCTGGTGAATGATGAAGACCATCCCTTGCTGAACAAGGCGATTCAGGCGCAACTGGCGCCCGGTTCTACCTTCAAGATCATCATGGCCACGGCCGGGCTGCAGGAGGGGATTGCGCAGGATCTGAAGGTCGACTGCACCGGCGGCGCGGAGTTTTACGGACGCTACTTCAAGTGCTGGGTGGTGGCGGAGCACCGTACGCATGGGATTACGGACATTACAAAGGCGATTTACCAGTCTTGCGACGTGTACTTTTATACACTGGCGGAAAAACTCGGAATCGAGAAGATTGCCAAGTATGCAATGGCGTTCGGGCTCGGGCAAAAGACGGGAATCGATCTTCCGCAGGAAGTCAGCGGGGTGATGCCGTCGGAGGAGTGGAAGATACGCAACTTCAAACAGAAGTGGTTTGCGGGTGAAACGATTTCTGTCGGTATTGGACAGGGAGCGATCGCGGCCACGCCGATCCAGATGGCACGAGCCATTGGCGCCATTGCCAGCGGAGGGCGGCTGGTGCGGCCGCATGTAACCAATCCCAGCGATCTTCCGCCCGGGGTGATTCCAGCATCCAATGTGCCCGACGAAACGACCGTGCCGATCGACCCCAGAAATTGGGAGATCATCACCGATGCTATGGCGGATGTCGTCAATCCAGCGACTCCCGAGAACCCGATGGGAGGGACCGCGAAACTCTCCCATCTCGAAGGCATAGATTTTGCGGGCAAGACAGGCAGCGCGCAGACCATTAGCAACGCATTAAAGGCGAAGCTGGGCGCTGCAGGCAAGGCGAACTTCAAAGACAACGGCTGGTTTGTTGGAGTGGAACCGCGACGGAATCCCGAGATCGTCGTCTGCGCGCTGCTCGAAGAAGGTGAGCATGGATACCTGGCTGCACGCACCGCTGCGAAGGTGATCAAGGCATTCGTTGACGAGGAACGGCGGGTGCCTTCGAAGCTGGCCGAGAAACCGAAGTCCAGAAAAGTTGAGGTCGGAGCCGTCTGGACGACACCGGAAACGAGCGAGGGCTTGGACAAGGAAGAGTTGAGGGCGGGGCGTTTCTTTCTTGAGCTTGCGAAGAAACCTGCAGCCGTTGCGGCGGCTGCGCCGGGGATCGCCAGTACACAGTACCTGTTACCCAGGGCGGGGAAAGTGCAGTGAACGGATTGAGCGAAATCACGTGCAGGGAGGGGTTTGCTCGGTACTAGGTACTAGGTACTGGATAACTGATGTCACGCTACGTTTCATTTCGCGATTTTGACTGGCTGCTGCTGGTCTTTGTGCTCATGATCTGCGGATTAGGAGTGATGGAGATCCACAGCGCCACGATGCATACCAAGTTTGCTGGTTCGCACCTCCGGCAGATTTACTGGATATTGGGCGGCGTGGGGGCGATGTTTGCCGTCAGTGCGGTGAACTACCAGGCCTTGTTGGACCGGATCCACTGGTTTTATATCGCGGCGGTTGCGTCGCTGATGGCGGTATTGGTGTTTGGAACGAAGGCCCTGGGGGCGAAGCGCTGGATTTCGTTGCCCGGGGGGAATCACTTTCAGCCCTCGGAATGGGTGAAGCTGATCCTGATCCTGGCTGTAGCGAAATATTTTGCCGACTTACGGCATCGCGAACTGTCGTGGCCGGACTTCGTGAAGGCCGGGGCTATTGTTGTCATTCCGATGCTGATGGTGCTGAAGCAGCCCGATCTGGGAACCGCGCTTACCTACCTTCCGATCGCGGCCATGGGCATGTTCCTGGGCGGCCTGCAGTGGAAACAGGGGTTGGCTGTTGCACTGCTTGCGGCTGTCGGGATCGCCGCGGCATTTTACGT
Source organism: Candidatus Sulfotelmatobacter sp. (assembly GCA_035486795.1). Taxonomy (GTDB): domain Bacteria; phylum Acidobacteriota; class Terriglobia; order Terriglobales; family Acidobacteriaceae; genus Sulfotelmatobacter. The sequence goes on from DATHMS010000120.1 coordinate 19,343, forward strand.
TCCGCAGATTCACATTCTCAAGTCGTATCAAAAGCAGCGGCTTACCAGTTATCAGGACCCGGATTCTGACCCGCAAGGATCAGGGTATCAAGTTAAGCAATCCATGATCGCCGTGGGCTCTGGAGGTCTTTGGGGAGGGAAAGGCTCGCAAACACACGGTGCTTTCCTGCCAATTCCCCAAACGGACTTTATTTTCGCGGCCTTTGCCGAAGAGCATGGATTCGTGGGCGCTCTCGGGGTTCTGCTGTTATACTTTGTAGTGCTGATGCGTTTGACGCAGAACGCGCAAACCGCGCCCGACCGCGCGGGCACGTTCGTGGTAATGGGTGTGGTGGCTGTGCTTAGCTTCCATATCCTGGTCAATGTCGGCATGGTGGTCGGTTTTATGCCGGTCACCGGAATACCTCTGCCGCTGATGAGTTACGGTGGGTCTTCCGTGTTGTTCATGTTCCTGGCGCTGGGA
>DATHMS010000121.1:0-23007 GCA_035486795.1 Candidatus Sulfotelmatobacter sp.
TGAAAGACCGTTGGCTCTATGTAGTCGCAGGTCCGCTCGCGGGCAAACAGTTCATCCTTTATAAGTCGGAGACGAGCATCGGAAGCCGGCAGGAATCCGACATCTATCTCTTCAAGGATCCCAGCATTCTTCCCCGGCATGCGGCGATTAGCATCAGCGGCGCACGTGTGACGCTGCAGGCGACGGGTTCGGTGCTTTGGGCGGGTCAACCTGTCCACACCCGCGTGCTTCAGGATGGCGACTTGTTGCAGGTTGGGCGGTATGCGTTTCGCTATAAGGAGAAACACCGGTCATGATGGCCGCGGTTTGTCCCTACTGCAGAACAAACATCGGCACAGAAGATCGGGTGACGGTGTGCGAAGGCTGCGGGACGGCGCATCATGCTGATTGCTACGTCGAAAATGGCGGCTGTACGATTTTTGGATGCAGCAAAGCTCCTGGAGACGAGCCGAAGGTGAGCGTTTCCACTCCCGAACTGGTAGCGGTAGTGGCGCCGACAGCAGTGGTGGAGAACCGGATGCCGCCCCCGCCTCCCGGCGTTGTTCTTCCGCCAGCCACCACTCCGGACCTGCGCCAGGTGGCGAATCGTGTCGTCCCTTCCATGTTCGGAGGATTTTCGGCTTACGCTGATGCCGCGCCGGTCCAAGAAGCTGCAGTGCAGCCGCCGAAGAATCGCACCAGCTACATCATCCTGGGAGCACTGCTGGGTGCGTTTGGGGCGCACAATTTTTATGCGGGATACCGCAAGAAGGCCGGGATTCAGCTGGCAATCACGGTACTAACGCTGGGCTTGGGCAGTCCCATGAGCTGGATGTGGGCGGTAATCGACATCTGTACAATCGACCGCGACGGCCGTGGAGTCCAATTTGAGTCGTAGAAAAGAGTGTCCATGGAATACTTTGTGAGACGTGGGGAGGAACGTTTTGGCCCCTACAGCCTGTCCGATCTCCAGAAATATGTTCAGTCCGGAAATCTGGTTGCCAGCGATCTGGCACAAAGCGAAGGCATGGCGGATTGGGTGCCTTTGACGCAGGTATTGGGTAACATTCCGGCGATGGGAATGGACAGCGGAGGCGCGGCGGCCCTGGCTGCGCAGCCACAATTGGTTGAACTGCCCCCGAATTTGCACTGGTCGATCGTGCTTATCCTCGGGTTGATAACGCGCCAACTCTTCAACCTTATATGGGCGCTGGTGCAGGCGAACTGGGCGCGGAAGCTCATTGGCGACAACAGGCCGATGGTGCTCGTTGCGATGTATCCCGCCGGCATGATCGCAGGTGTCGTGACCATTGCGCTGCTTAAGGGCCAGGGCTCGGGAATGGCTTTTCTTGGGACTCTGTTCATTTTCGCGGGAGCGATTGTCTACCTTTTTGGAGTGTTCAGCATCAAGGCGGCGATGGAGGAGTATTACAACTCTACCGAGAACATTGGACTGCGGATGAGCGGTGTGATGACATTCTTTTTCAGCACTGTTTATCTTCAATATCATATCAATAGCATTGCCCGCTGGAAGAAGACCGGGGTGCTTAAGTAGCCCGTCCCGAGCGCAAAGTATGGTTTCTCCGCGCACACGACGCCTGATGCTGGATGAGGAAAGGCTGCAGGCATTGCTGCAAGGCTGGCCCTTGATTCAGATCACAGGCAAGGCTGGTCTGCCGCCGGAGATCTACAGATTCACTTACAACCTGCGCGGACTTTATGTCTCGGGATCAGGGGAGATCCTGGAGCGTGATGCTCACGTGCTGGAAGTCAATTTGACGTTGGGCTATCCGCGGCGCGCGCCGCAATGCCGGATGCTGACGCCGATTTTTCATCCGAACTTCGATGATTCGATGGTCTGCATCGGCGATTTCTGGGCAGCGTCCGAGGGCCTGGATCATTTGGTCATCCGGATCGGGCGGATGATCTCGTATCAGGAATACAACACGAAAAGTCCGTTGAACGGACTGGCGGCGAAGTGGGCGGCGCAGAACTCTAATCTGCTGCCGATTGACCCGCGACCTGTTGCGCCGCCATTTAGTGATGCATCGCGCGCGCCGGCACCACAAGGCGCGGAACTACCTGCCCTGGCTCAATCTATAGCGAAGGATCATGCGCCCGAGTGGTCAGAGAAGATTGTGATCGCGGCGGACAATCCTGTAATTCCGATTCCGGATGAGTTGAAGAAAGAGAGTGCAACAGGTTCGAAGGAAGGCGCCTTGCGCCACCGGAAAGCCGCGAATGACCCCACAGTTTCAGTTCCTGATGAGTTGAAGACTGAGGCTGCAGCAGATTTGGAGGGAGGTACTTTCCGTCAGTGGAAGAATGTGATTTTGATTTCGGCTTTGCTGGCGACTCTAGGCGTAGGGTTGATCTGGTATGCGTTCTACCATCGAGGACAGGTCGCCACCGGAAATGCGGCCGAACCTTCCGGACGCGTCCGCGCGGCGGCTGCGGCGCGGCGGCCTGCCAGCTATGGAGAACTACTGCGCCAGAGCTACTCGCAACTTCCGGATAGCTCAAATTCGGAGGCCCTGCGAGCGGAGCGGAATGCTCGGACGTCGATACAGACAAAGGACTACGCGTCCGCGATTGCGGCCCTCAAGTATTCAGTCTCGCTCGACTCGAATTTTTCTCGTGCCTGGATTGAATTGGGTTGGGTGTATTCCGCTAGTGCAGACAAAAGTTCAGCCCTGGACGCTTTTCAAAAAGCAGCTGAAGCCGATCCGAAGCAGATTCTTCCCTACAAGGTCCTCGCCTTCAATTACATGTTCCTCGGGAACCGGGACAATGCGATCACGACTTGGCAGAAAGTGCAAAACATCGCTCCCGACGATCCTGACATAGCAGGCAATCTGGGCGCCCTCTATATGGCCGCGAAGCGTTATTCGGAGGCGACGCCACTCTTTGAGACGGCGGCCAAAGGGAATCCCTCGGACGCCTACGCGCAGTTGAGACTGGGGATGGTCCGTTTGCGTTCGCGCAACACGGATCAGGGGCTTGAGTCTCTGCACAAAGCATTGGAGATCGACTCCAGCGCCGAGATGCTCAATGACGTGGCATATGAGATGGCGGAGGCTGACACCAACCTCGGCGAAGCTCTCGTCTACTCGCAGCGGTCCGTGAAAGAAGTGGAGGAGCGATCGCAAAAAATCGATCTTGAAAACATACAGAAATCGGACCTGCGGCTTCCTCTTACGATCGCCGCTTACTGGGACACAATGGGCTGGATCTACTTCAAGGTCGACAATCTGGCACTGGCGGAGAGTTATTTGGACTCATCTTGGCGGCTGGCACAGGATGGAGTCGTCGGCGATCACTTGGGCCAGGTTTACGAAAAGGAGCGAAAATTGCCGGCAGCTCTGCACATGTACATGCTCGCGCTTGAGGCGAATCCCCGCTCAGAAGAGACCGCTGCCCACATGGGTAATCTGGCCCATGTTTTGCCTCCCGAGAACAGGATGAGTGCCGGGGAAGAATTGAGCTGGATGCGTACTGTCAAACTTCCTGCGATCGTCAAGGAAACGGCGACTGCAGACTTCGACGTACTGCTGGTAGCCGGCGGAAAGGTAGAAAAAACTAATTTCGTCCAGGGGTCCGATCTGCTGCGCCATGCAGAACAGAGGCTCAAGAGAACCTTGTCCGAAGAGATGTTCCCGCCAAACTCAACGGCGCATCTGGTCCGAAGAGGCATGCTTTCCTGTTCAAAGACCAGCTGCAGCTTCGTGTTTTATCCGGCTTCGGCGGCGTTCACAAACTAGGAGTAAACGATTCGTCGCCGCCGCATTCGCCGGGTCGGGCCCCCGATGGTCGCCCTTCCGAAAGTGATTTTGGTTGCGGGGGGTGGATTTGAACCACCGACCTTTGGGTTATGAGCCCAACGAGCTACCAGACTGCTCCACCCCGCACTTCGATCATAAACAATGCCTTCAACATCGTCAAACTTCCGACCCAACCACGCCGCTTGATTCTGAAGTTCGAGACACGTTCCGCAGGGCTCATGGGATGTCGATCTTTTTTGGTTAGATTTCGCCGCGCCCCGCCGCATCCAAGGCTCTACTCTTTGCATCGAACTAGCGCTGCAGTTCTGTGACCGGGGATTCCAGTAAACTACGAATCGATCGTCGCGCAGCGAGGAGAATTTATGGCTAAGAAGAATCTCAACCCGAAAGCACCCAACAGCGAACGAGGAACCGTAAGTGCCCAGCCTCGTCTTCACCAACGTGCTAACGAAATTCAAGCGTACGGCACGGTTTCCCACATGTTGCCTCTCGACCTTATGGAACCAGTCCGCTTGGAAATGACCGAGCAGCTCAATCTTTTACTCGCAGATACCATGACACTGCGCGATCTCTACAAGAAGTCGCATTGGCAGGTTGCCGGACCAACGTTTTATCAACTCCATCTCTTGTTCGACAAGCATTACGGAGAACAATCAGAAATCGTCGACACCATCGCCGAGCGCATCCAACTTCTCGGTGGCGTCTCGATTGCCATGGCCGCCGACGTGGCCGAAACCACGCGCATCGAGCGTCCGCCTCGGGGCAGGGAAGAAGTCCCGGTGCAGATTTCCCGCCTGCTCGACGCTCACCAGATCATCATCGGCCATTGCCGCACTTTGGCAGCCCGCGCAGACGAAATAGGAGACGATGGCACCAACGATCTTGCCGTCAGCGATGTGCTGCGCACCAATGAACTCCAGGCATGGTTCCTCAGCGAGCACCTGGTCGATGCGCCGCTCGTGCACGCGGAACAGCCGCGCTTACGCAGCGCCAGTTGATCGCGTCACAAACAAGTCGAGCAGGCTCTCTCCACGGAGCCTGCTCGTCAATTTTCCATGAACTCTTGCCGCGTAGCGGGGACTAAGTCCGGCTGCCCGCCTTCAAATTGTCGTGATCATAATATTCGTAGGCCGACATCGGCTTTTCGCCGCCCTTCTTCCAGGTACGCGAATCCTCGGGTAACTTTCCCAGCATCCGAGCCATTTCCCGGATGTGCATCGCCACGGTGCCACAGCACGCCCCGATAAAGTTGATCCCGATATCGCGAGCCTGAGCGGCGTAATTCCCCATCTCGTGCCGCGTAAGTTGCAGCGGGTCCAAACCGTAAGGAAACTCCGGCAAGCTGGTGAAATCAGGTTTTTGCTTCGGGGTACGGTACGCGACCGGCTGGCACGCCAGATAGCCCGACACCGCCTCGCGCATCTCCTCCATCGGACCCAGAATATGCTCCGGCGGCCTCAGGCAGTTCATGCCCACAATATCGGCCCCGGCGTCGACGAGCGCTTTCGCAGCGTCGGCGGCACTCTTACCCTCCGCCGTCTCATCTTTATTTTCGAAACAAATCGTGACCATCGTGGGCAGGCCGGTCTTCTTGCCGCGCTCCACAGCAATCAGCGCCTCTCCGAGAAAAGAAAACGTTTCTCCAATGATGAAATCCACGCCTTCCTCAACCTGCACCGCCAGTTGCTCGTCGAAAGTCTTCCGCACCCGGTCGGCGGCTGAAGCGCTGCCCGGTTCGTACATCCAGGTCAGACTCAGGTTGCCCGCAACCAGGCAACGATCGGCCGCAACCTCGCGCGCAACCCGCACGGCTGCTCGATTCAAATCCTGCAGTCGATTCTCCAGCCCCACCGTGGCCAGCTTGTCCCGGCTCGCATAGAAGGTCAGTGCCTGCAACACCTCCGAGCCCGCTTCGCGAAACTCCACGTGCAATTCGCGCAACGCCTCGGGATGCGTTAACACAACCTCCGGAGTGAACGGACCCGCGCGCACCCACCCGCGCTTCTCCAATTCCAGCAGGTATCCGCCGTCGCCCAACACGGGACCGTCTTTCAGCCTCTCCAGAATGCCTTTCTTTTTCATGGCTTCTCCATTCTCGACGAACAGTTCGCATTCGAGTTCGTTCTCACGATTTCGCCCTCACGCCGCTGCTTTGAATCGTCCCTTCTTCCAGTCGCGCAAAGCCTGCCGCGCCGCGTTCCGTCCCGGCGCGCCCGTAACCCCGCCGCCGGGATGCGCTCCCGCTCCGCACAGATAAAGCCCGCGAATAGGAGTGCGGTACTGCGCCCAGCCCGGCACTGGACGCATAAAAAAAAGCTGCTCCAGTCGCAAGTCGCCGTGAAAAATATTTCCCTCAGTCAATCCATAAGTTCGCTCCAGATCCAGCGGCGTAAGCACCTGCCGCGCCACAATAGCGCCCGGCAGGTTGGGCGCGTACTCAGCAATCTTCTTCACCACACGGTCGCCCAGCAGTTCCCGTTTTTCATCCCAATTGCCTTCACGCAGCTTGTAAGGCACATACTGCACAAAGCAGGTCAGGATGTGCTTGCCCGGCGGCGCCAGTGACGAATCCGCATTCGACGAAACCACGCAATCCACCCACAGCTCTTCCGGAATCTCGCCAAATTTCGCAATGTCATAACACCGCTCGGCAAATGCCATTGACGGCACCAGCGTATAAAATGTTCGCTCCAGTGGCGATGCCTGCGGTGACGTTCCCGTAAACCGGGGCTCCTCCGCCAATACGAAGTTCACCTTCGCACACGGGCCATCCATCTTGATCCCGCGAACGGCAAATAGAAAATCTTCCGGCAGCTCGCGTGCTGCAACCATTTTCAAAAAAGTCCGCTTGGGGTCGGCGTTCGAGAGAATCATCCGCCCGCGAACCTCGCTTCCATCTTTCAGCACCACGCCGTAGGCCCGCCCGTCGCGCACGTCGATCTGCGCCACCGATGCCGAGGTCCGAATCTCCACGCCCAGCTTTTTCCCTGCAGCCGCCAGTGCCTGCGTAATCGCTCCCATCCCACCCATCACGTGCCCGTAGAAGCCCTGCAATTCGTGCTCTCCTCCGCTCAGCAGGTGAAAGAGCAGTCCGATCGCCGTTCCGGACTGGTAAGGACCTCCATGCTTGCCATAAACGTTGTTCGCCAGAAACATCGTCTTCATCTTCTCGGATTCGTAATTGTGATCGAGAAACTCTCCCAGACTCCCAGTAAGAAACGAAATCAGCTGTGCAATCTCCGCGCTCGAAATCCCGCGAAACCGCTTGCCAACGCGAAACAGGTCGCTCCAACCCCCAACGGTGGTCGTATCGATCTCCGGGGGAGGCTCCATAAAAAACGGCTGCAGGTAGCGCGCCAGTTTCTTCAGTTGATCATCAACTTCAACGAACCGCGCCGCATCCTTCGTCGATATCTTTCCAAATTCCGTCTTCGCCCGCTCCCGGTTCACCCACCACGGAACCACGTGTCCATCAGGGAAGGGAACCTGAATCGCCGGGTCGCAAGGGACCATGCGTAGGCCATGATCGGCCAGCCCCAGTTCTGCAATCACCTCCGGCCGCAGCATGCTGGCAATATAAGAAGTAGTCGAAGCCCGGCAGCCCGGTGCGATCTCTTCAGTCACGCAACATCCGCCGACCATCTCACGCCGTTCCAGCACCAGCGTGGAAAGTCCGCCACGCGCCAGATACGCCGCCGCAGTCAAGCCGTTGTGCCCGGCGCCAACCACAATCGCGTCATAAGTGAAGTTGGAAGCCGGTTTCACCAAAGCTGCCTCTTATGTCTCCCTGACATGCTTGATTGTTATGTCTGACTGATATGCTGACTCAAAGTCACACTGCAATCTCCACGGAACCATACATTACTTCACGAAGCACTAAAAATGAAGTTGAAAAGTAGAATCATCTCCTATATGCTTCCATGACTTGGAGTCATTCATGAGCGGAATCGGCAGCAATCCCGTCGCCCCCCCACGTTACATGCGCCAGGTAACACCCCGGCCCCGCTCTGAGGCTAAGCGCTCCCGCATCATCGAAGCCGCCATGCAGCACTTCGCCGAAAACGGTTACCACGCTGCCCGCGTCGGCGACATCGCAGCCGCACTGGGCATCGCCAAGGGTTCCATCTTCCAGCACTTCGGCAGCAAAGATGGCCTGTTCTTCGAAGTCTACAAACGAGCCGTGCGCTCCTTCTCGAAATATCTGGACGCTCCCGCCGACGTTCGCGCCGCCGGCTTCTTCGAAGTTCTTTATTATTGGCTGGTCCGCACCGAACATCTTTTGCGCGAAGACTGGATCCCCTATCGCATCTCTCTACTCGGCAACTACGGCACCGATCTGGTGTTGAAGCGCGAGATCAATCGCTTCCTCACCACCGAAGATCCCTACGGAACCGTCGCCTTTGTGCGCTTCGGTATCGAGCGCGGCGAGTTGCGCAAGGACATGGACATTGAAATGATCGTCTCCTTGCTCGACTGGACCTTCGAACGATTTCAGGATGCCTTGCTCACCGCCGAACTCGACCCCGGTCTGTTCCGCAGGCAAGGCGAGATGCCGGAGAAAAAGGAAGCGCGCATTCGCCAATTCTTGGCCCTCTTGCGGGGTGCGGTCGGCGCCGCTCCCGCGACTCGTAGCCAACGTGAGATACGCAAGATCGCCCCAGTTGAGCTGGTCGCCAGGCAAAAGGCGTTATAGCAAAACTAAGGCTGCCCGACACAAATTAGTGTAGAACTCCAGAGTGAGAACAATTCAGATGATGCAACCTCCCATCGAGCAGATCCTCTCCAGCTACGACGACCGCGCCCCACTCTCGCAAGCCTCAACCATTCCCGCCGCCTGGTACGTCGATCCCCGCATCGCCGACCTTGAACGCCTCAGCGTATTCAGCAAAACCTGGCAACTAGTCGCCCGCACCGAACATGTGAAAAAACCGGGCCAGTTCGTGAGCACAGTCGTAGCCGGTGAGCCGGTCGTCGTCGTTCGCGGCAATGACGGGGTTCTGCGCGCCTTCTACAATGTTTGCCGTCACCATGCCGCCGCCGTGGTGACCGAACCCTGTGGCCAGGCCTCGCTCCTGCATTGTCCCTATCACGGCTGGAACTATGGCCTGGATGGCTCTCTGAAAGGCATGCCAGAATTCGAAGGAGTCGAGAATTTCGACCGCGGTCAAAACGGCCTCGTCCCGATTCGAGTTGAAACCTGGGAGTGCTTCGTCTTCATCAATCTCGACAGCCACGCCGCGCCGCTCACCGAATTTCTTGGCGGCCTGGTGCAGCGAGTCGCTCCTATCGGCATTAGCCAACTGCACTATTTCGACCGCCATACTTTCAACATCGACTGCAATTGGAAAGTTTTCGTCGATAACTACCTCGACGGCGGCTACCACGTCCCGCACCTCCACAAGGGCCTGAATTCTGTCCTCGACTACAAGCAGTACACCATCGAGAATGAGGACCGTTACTGTCTGCAGTCGAGCCCCATGGTGGCCTCCGCAGAAGATGCCGCCACCGGCGCAACCCGCAAGGGCGACCGCGCTTGGTATTTCTGGCAGTATCCTAACCTCATGATCAACTGCTACGAAGGATACATGGACACAAACCTAGTGATCCCCGTCGACGTTGATCATTGCACCGTGATCTTCGATTTTTATTTTGGAGACATCAGCGACGCCAGCCGGGAATATAACGAGCAGTCGGTAAATGTAGGCAATCGCGTGCAGGAAGAAGATCTCGGCATCTGCGAAGATGTCCAGCGCGGTCTGAAGTCTCGAGCCTATCGTGCCGGACGTCTTTCCGTCCGCCGCGAAGCCGGAGAACAATTATTTCACCGCCTCCTGGCCGCCGACCTCAAACGCGGCGCAGAGCCACGGTCCGCCGCCGCCGATTAGCATTTTCCCAAGAGAAGAGCAACGAGCTATTAAATCCACAAACCGCACCCGCAGAGACCTAGCTTGCTACGTCTATGCATACAGCGTCAGAAACTCAGAGTCCCATCCCGAACGCCGCAACCAAAGCCTCTGCGCACCGCCGCCAGATAATTACTGATGATCCCGGGCAATCGTCTCCTGCCAAGTCTTAGACTTAATCATCGTCCCGTCCTTCAGCAGTTCCCGTGTGTACGTGTAATAAAAGTTCTTCTGATCCGTAGTCACCAGCAAATGCCCGCGCCAAGTCAACGTCCGCCCTTTCAAAGTAAACACACTCTCTGCTTCACCTCGCACCGAACAAGTCTCGGGATGCGCATCATCCGCCTCGTAAGTCAGATTTTCGTAATCAATTTCTTTCCCCCACGGATACTCCCCGCTTTCCTGCCCCTTCCAGTGCACAGTAGTCTTGTGACGAGCTTCGTCGCGCTCCGCAGTCCACTCGCCCGGCCAGGGAAACCCTTCGCTCTTAACATCGGTACGTTGTTCAGAAGGCTCAGGCAAAGAAAATGCAGGCGCAGCAGCCCCGTGCTCAGGCACCACCGGCAACACAACCCGCGAACCATTATTCCCGCCGAGCTCCAGAGAAGTCGTCATGGAATAAGGCGAAGGCAGCATCATCGGCCACAGCGCATTCGAAATCGCCACGCGAATGCGATGCCCCTTGGGAAACACCCACGAAGTCAAATGCATTTCAATATCAAGCGGATAAACCTTCCCCAGCTCCAGATCGCGAGGCTCGCTCATCGAATCCCGTTGCGCTCCGTTAATCCCTGCTCCCGTGATCTGCGTAACCGTTCCATCCGGCGCAACATCCGAAAGCCGCGCAAACCAATCCGCCAGCGGCGCGGAAGCTGAAGCCCGCAACAAAGCATGCGGACGGCCCAATATAGCCACATCCGCCTGCAACGGCGCCGAATCGTAAACCAAACTGAATGCATCCACGGGCCGCACATCGCTCAACAACTCACCCCACCAGAACCCAGCCTCGACGCCAATCGACGGCACATACTTAAGCTGATGCGTGTCAGCCTGCGCCGCACACTCGGCCAGCAGGTGATTCGGCTGAAAAAATAAAGTCGACGCCCGCGCATCCTTAGGAGGCCAAACCTCCTCCCGCCTCCACTCGCCAGGCACATTTTCGAGACTCGGGTCCGGCGCATGCCAGTGCTGCATATAAATCACCAGCCGCGGATCATGCTCCACTCCCGTGTCGTGCCCCTTCAGCCAATGATCAAACCATCGCACCGCCTCATTCCGCCACTCAATCTGCGGACCAGGTTCAGCCTCATTCGGATACGTATGGTTCCACGGCCCCACAATCGCCTTCACCGGTCCGCTAGCCTGCATCAGCATGTCGGGCACGTTGTCGCGATACCCATCCAGCAATCCCCCAATCAAGAAACTCGGAATCGTAATCTCTTTCAGGGGCCGCACCCGCTCCCGCCAGAACGGCCCGTCATGCTGATGTTTCAAATAAAGCAGCGACCAGGGAGGCGTCTCAAAGCGCGGCCCCAGAACTTTCTCGTCACTCGTATAATCCGGCGCCCCAGTCCATCCTTCCGCCATATCCATATTCAATTCGAACTCATCGATGTGTGCCATGCCATCCACATAGTGCACATCATCATGAAACAATTCCGCCGTAGCGTCGATCGCCAGAATCGCCTTCAACCCCGGCGCATGCCGCATCGCCATCTGCAGAGAGTTAAACCCTCCCCACGAAATCCCGAACATCCCCACGTTCCCATTCGACCAAGCCTGATGAGCCAGCCACCAGATCGCCTGCTCCCCATCAACTTGTTCTTGTTCCGAATATTCCCGCTCCGGCGGTGCCCCCTCACTAGCGCCAAACCCCCGAATATCCACCCGCACACTCACATACCCGCGTCGCGCAAAATAAGCATGCTTGGGATAATCCCCCGCCGCCGTCCCATCATCCTTTCGATAAGGTAAATACTCCAACAGGGCGGGGAACTTCTCCCCCGCCTTTGCACCATCCGGCATATAAAGCGTAGCCGCCAGCCGCACCCCATCTTTCATCGGAATCCAAGCCTGCTCCATCCGAACCCCATATGCAGCCGGAGAAGGCGGCTCAATGCCAAAAACACTGCCTGAGATAAATAGAAGAGAAATGAGTGAACTGAGAAAGAAGAAGATCACTCGACGACCAATCGTCCTGATCAACACAATCTCCTGAAAGTTTTGTGTGTGGAAAGCCCTACTCCTGCGACCCCTGTTCCCGCCGCATCGCCCGCAGATCAATCCCCAACTGCTCCGCCTTCTTATAAAGATGACTCCGCTCGAGCCCCAGCGACTTAGCCGCCAGACTAACGTTGGAATGACTGCGCTTCAATTCCGCCAGGATCACTTCCCGCTCGAAAGCATCCACGCGTTCCGCCAGCGCTCCCGACGAAAACGCAGAGGACGCCGCAACCCCCATGCCTCCGCCTTTCGGCAAAGCAATCTCCACAGTCGCCAGATCGACTTGCCCGTCAGTAGCCAGCAGCATCAACCGCTCCACCATGTTGCGCAACTCCCGCACGTTACCCGGCCACGAGTGCGACTGCAACGCCCCCATCGCCTCCGCCGTAAACGGGATGATCTTCCATCCATTCTGCGCGCTAACCTGCGCCGCAAAATGTTCCACCAGCAGCGGAATATCATCTCTTCGTTCCCGCAACGGCGGCAGCACCAGCGGAAAAACATAAATCCGGTGAAACAAATCCTGCCGGAATTTCTCCTCCCGCACCCGAGCTTCCAGATCGCGATGGGTAGCCACCACCACCCGCACATCTACATTCACCGGTTTATCCCCGCCGATGCGTTCCACTTCTCCTTCTTCCAGCACGCGCAGCAGCTTGGCCTGCATGGCCAGCGGCATATCGCCAATCTCATCCAGAAAGATCGTTCCATGATCCGCCTGCTCGAACTTTCCAATATGCCGGCTGCCTGCTCCGGTAAATGATCCTTTCTCGTGCCCGAAAAGTTCCGACTCAATCAGCTCCGCCGGAACCGCCGCGCAATTCAAAGTCACAAAAGCTCCCATCGCCCGCCCACTACGTTCATGAATCGTCCGTGCCACCAGCTCTTTCCCCGTACCCGTTTCTCCCAGGATGCAAACCCGCGTCTCACTAGCCGCGACCCGTTCCACTTGCGCCATCACGCGTTGCATGGCCGCGTCCTGCCAAACAATCTCATGCTTGCCAAGCCGCTGCTTGAGTTGCCGATTTTCGCTTTCCAGCCGCTGCAACTTCAGCGCATTCTCCACCGTTAGCAAAAGTTTCTCGGTCGAGATCGGCTTCTCCAGAAAATCCAGCGCACCCAGCCGCGTAGCCCGCACCGCCGTTTCGATGTCTCCCTGCCCAGACATCATCACCACAGGCGCCGCAACTCCCTGCGCTTTCAATTCCTCCAGCAGCGCCAGCCCACCTTTCCCAGGCATCACTACATCCGAAAGGATCACATCGAAGTTCTGCGCCTTCGCCAGCTCCAGTGCCTTCCCCGCGTTGTCGCATACTGTGGCCTCATGCCCGGCTAGTCGAAACGCCCGTGCCAGCGAGGCCAGCGTGTTCGCTTCGTCATCCACAATCAGCAAATGCGCTTTCGTCGGCAATCGTCCTCCGAATCCCAGATTATTCAACCGGCAGCCTGCGTGTCGTCGCGTCTCCACGGCAACTCGATTACAAACATACTCCCCCGGCCCCGCGCGCTCTGTACCCGGATTCTCCCCCCATGATCGCTGACCACCGACTGCACAATGGCCAGCCCCAGACCAGTCCCATGCGCCTTGCTCGTATAATAAGGAGTAAAGATTCGCTCACACTCCTCCGCCGTCAGCCCCGCTCCCGTATCCGCCACTTCGATGACAACGTTACTGCCCTCATTGCGCGTGCGTAGCGAGAGCGTCCCACCCTCCGGCATCGCATCCATCGCGTTCAGCACCAGATTCGAAACAGCCCGGTGCAACAACTCCGCATCCGCCGCCACCGTTTCAAGGTGCGGATCGAGTTGCAGCTCGCAACTGATCTTCGCACGTTCCGGCGCTTCCAGTTGTGCCTGGAAAAGCTGCACCACTCCGCGAATCACCTCATTCACTTGGACGCGCTGCAACTTCGGCTGCGGCATCTTCGAAAATTCGCTGAACCTCCCCACAATTCCCTTCAGGTTCGCGATCTCCGCCAACAAAGTTCGCGAACTCTCGCGGAACACTTCCTCAAACTGATCCGGAGTCTGCTGCCGCGCCCGCACAAGATTCTCCACCGTAAGCTGCAGCGGAAACAGCGGATTCTTCAACTCATGCGCCAGCCGCCGCGCCAGTTCCCGCCAAGCCGCCACGCGTTCCGCCTGCATTAGCCGCTCTTTTTGCCCCAGCAATTCCGTAGTCATTCGATTAAACGAATCGGCCAGTTGCCCCAGTTCATCGTCACCCAACACATCCACTCGCGCATTCCAGTTTCCCTCCGCAACCTCCTGCGCCGCGTGCGCCAGTTGCTCCACCGGACGCGTCACCCGCGCCGCCGCCCAACTACTCAGCAAAATCGCCAGCAGAATCCCTCCGCCACCCACCATCAACGCCGCTGAACGGATGTGCCGCATCAGCTCCACATAGGTCCGCCGCGAGTTCCCAATCAGCAAAATCGCCAGCAGCGGATGCTCCTTCCCCGCAGCCGCGCCCAGCAATGGGATCGCATGAAACACTTCATCTTCCGCCCCATCCCCCGACCAATGCACCAGCCAGGATGTTTCCTCCTTCGATTGCCGCACCGCGTCGACCAAAGGTTCCAACTCCTGTGCCGGGCGGACGCCCGCGCTGGCATTCTCAGCCGGATCCACCAGTAACTCCGCCGCAAACCGCTCGCCCCGATTCTGATACAGCAAAGTCCGCATCCCCGCCGGCATATCGATTCCGGAAAGAAACGATTTATCCAGACGCCGTCCCCCAATTACATAGACCGGTCGTTCTCCCGCTCGCGCGGCCCGCACCGCAAACAATCCCAGCGCCGTTCCATCCTGCAGTTCTTCCTGCTTCAGAAAGGCGCTCTGATCAGCCGAAGCGGCAAAACTCCCCACCGCGCCCTCCGGATAGCCAAACTTAGCCGGCCACTGCGCCGAAGAAATAATGGTTCCATCGCTTTCCACAAATTCCAGAAAGTCGAGCCGGCTATTTTCCGCGGTAGTCTTCGCCAACTCAAAATACGGTCCCGCATCCGCCTGCGGACGGTTTAACTTCACCGCCATCCGGCTCACTTCTTCCGAGGCCGCAATCGCCTGCACCCGCCGCGCCACATCCTCGCCCTGCCGGTTGAACTCGCGCCGGAACTGCGTCACCAGCGCCGAAGTTCGTTCATCCTCACTGCGCTCGAAGGCTCGCCGAGTCACTTCCGACACCAGCAGCGCCACCGCCACCACCGACAAGAACACGGTTAGCGCGAACATGGCCAGCAGTTTTCGGCGAAACATCATGCCCTTTCTTTTTCCGCCCGCATCAGGTTTCGTAGGATGCCACGGAATCGTTTGCATGATATCGCACCCTTCAGTCTCGCCGATGTGAAATGAAACGGCGCGGCTTCAGCCGCGCCGCAACGCCCGCAGTTTGTTGCAATAAATGTTCCCGGTTGTCGTGAGTATTTCCTTGAGTTGACGGACCGACCAGTGCCCAGCGGAGAAGCGAAATACTAGCCCCTGATCCATGATCACTGGCCACTGCACCGCAACTATCTTCCCCCCGGCCTCTGGCTAGCCACGTCCATCCCGCGCAAAACGTCGTTGGCAAAAAAGAATTTCCCATCCGCAGGCACCATCATGATCTGCAGCTTGTCCGAAAGCCGCTCCGCCACGATCTTATTAATCAGCAGAGGATTATCCTTTAGTATCGCCGCCTCGCCATGCAATCGCTCCGCATCCGCCACCGCCGTCACCCGGATTCGATCCGCCTCCGCCTCCGCCAGCAACGTCCGTCGCTGCGCTTCAGCTTTGCTGTCCATCACCTTAGCCTGCGCCTCTGCATCCGCCAATAATTTCCTGCGTTCCCCCTCAGCCTTGCCATCGATTTCCTTTGCCTGTGCCTCCGCTTCAGCATTCTGGATCGTAGCTTCCTTTCGCGCCTGCGCCTCCAGCCGGCTCTGCTGAATCTGCTTCTCCTTCAGCGGCAACGTATATTGCATCGCGTCGGCCTCGCCCTTCGCCTGCAGCACGTGCACCCGCGCTTCACCCTCCGCCTGCTTCACCTGCTGCACCTTCGCAGCCTCGGCTTCCAGTTCGGCAATCCGCACTTGTTTTCCTTTCAACTCCGTCTCCACCCCCATGCGATCATTCTCCTGCTCCTTCAACAGCAGCGCCTCCAGTCCTTCCGCATATTCCGGCGGCAACTGGATATCCCGCAGCATCACCTCTTTCACCACAATCCCGTCCGCCGCCAGTTTCTTCGTGATCAGCCCCGCCGCCCGCTGTCTCACTTCTTCCCGCTTCGCCGAAAATACATCCCGCACC
Organism: Candidatus Sulfotelmatobacter sp.; assembly: GCA_035486795.1. Lineage (GTDB taxonomy): Bacteria > Acidobacteriota > Terriglobia > Terriglobales > Acidobacteriaceae > Sulfotelmatobacter. The sequence continues at coordinate 16,175 of DATHMS010000121.1, forward strand.
ATGTAGTTCGGCACAATCTCCCGCCAAACGCTAGCCACGGTCGGCGGGACGATTTCCTTCTCCACCGGACGCGGCAAATTCTCCTGGATGTAATCCAGCCTCTTAGCATCCAGCCGGTATCGCACCGTGATCGCCAATCCGAGAGTCAGTCCTTCCTTAGCCTGCACATCCAGAAGTTGCGGTTTCGGAGGAAGCCCACCTGCCGAGGGCTTCGGAGCTTCCGAATCCCCGGTAGTAAACACTTGATCCCGAGTATCAAACAGCGCCACATCCTCCACCAGCGGCATCACCATATGCGCCCCTGGGTACAGCGTCCCGGGCACCGTCCCGCTCACCTCGCTCACCCGTACTCCCGCCATCCCGCTCGGCACCACCACAATGCTGAACGCCACCAAAAGCGGTCCCCAAGCCAGCATCACCAAAGCCAGCGAAGTCCGCCACCGCACCACCACCGGCGCCGCACTCGCTGACCCTCCCGGCGTAGCCAGCAATCTCTTGTACAACATTTCGCGATATAGATCGTAGGTGAGAATGCACACGGCCGCGATCATCATCCCCACGCCGCAAGTGATCAGCAAGTACCTCAACGCCAGCATCGTAGTTCTCCTCTGCGCCTTAGCGCTTCTGCTCTGCTTTCACCGGTACAGTCTGCTGGACCATCTGTCGCGCGGTTTGCGGGACAAAGAACAGCCGGAACACCTGCCTGAAAATCAGTTCCTCCGCCAGCAACGCCACCGCCACCGAAAAAATCAGGCCCGCCACCACCGCCATAAGAGTGATCACCATCTGCATAACGTCTCCGTGTGCCGCGAGGCACACCAACCTAAATCGCAGGACGAACACCAATCGTCATGAAATTGACAACGAAGGACTTACGGGATGACGAAAAGCCCCAGAGAGTGGCTATTAAAGGTCACTGTGTCAAGCCCAACACGTTCTACCCTGTGCTCCCCTGTGCCCCCTGTGTTTAAGGTTTCGGCATTTGACTCCCCATTCTCCACCCGCTATCGTTGCCCGCATGAACGTAGTGAAAGCCACGCGCCAGTTCGAATCCTGGCTGGCCCAACGCACCACCATCGACCAGAAAGACCTCCGCCTGAAACACACCAACATGAAGAAAGATATCTTCATGTTCTTTCGTGCCACCTACTACCGCTGGGCACTTCTATGGCCTCAAGTCTGTCCTGACCTGTCGAAGGCCCCAAAGGTTTTAGCCGTAGGCGATCTTCACGTAGAGAATTTCGGCACTTGGCGTGACATCGAAGGCCGCCTGATCTGGGGCGTCAACGATTTCGATGAAGCCTGGCCCATGTCCTACGCCATCGATCTGGTGCGCCTCGGCGTAAGTGCCCACCTAGCCGCCGAAGCCGGACGTCTCCCCGTCAAACGCGAAGACATTTGCGGAGCCATACTCGAAGGCTATCGCGCAGCCATGCTGCAAAAAGGAATCCCCTTCGTTCTGGGCGAAAAGCATCAATGGCTCCGCCGCATCGCCCTGGGCGAACTCCGCGATCCCGTCCACTTCTGGGAGAAAATGGATGCACTCCGCACTCTAAAATCCGAATGCCCCGTCAGCGCCATCGACGCCCTCGAGCACTTGATGCCCGCACCCGGCATCCCCTACCGCTTAGCGCACCGCACCGCCGGACTCGGCAGCCTCGGCCACGCCCGCTACGTTGCCATCGCCGACTGGCATGGCGGCCGCATCGCCCGCGAAGCCAAAGCGCTAGTCCCATCTTCGTCCTACTGGGCGCAGTGTCTCGAAGCCAAGAAAACCTGCGGCCCCGCGGAAATCCTCTATCAGACCATCATCAACCGCGCCGTCCGCTGTCCCGATCATTTCGTCCAGCTCCACGGCCGCTGGATTGTCCGCCGCCTGGCCCCCGACTGCTCCCGCATCCTGCTCGCTTCCCTGCGCGCCCCGGACACCGAACTCCGCCTCCTCCACGCCATGGGATGGGAAACCGCCAACATCCACCTCGGCACGGCAACCGCCCGCAAAGCAATCCTCCGCCACATCGACAAACAAAAACCAAAGTGGCTGCACCAGGCCGCCGAGCAGATGCTTCAAGCTACCCGTGACGACTGGAATGTCTGGAAGAAAAAAGGCTACGCCTGACGCTGACGTCAAGCAGCGCCCGCGTCACGTCGGCCGTTAGAATGTGCGGTCGAAACGTCGGTGGGGGACAGCCTCTGTAGGCGAAGTCGAGCGGGTTCCGCCGAGCGCGGCAAGGCAAGTTTGACCTATAGAATCAGGCACGCCTCGTCGAAGGGCAGGCGCGGACTGCGCGGGAAAAGTCTGCTTCCATCTCCGTAGCCTAAATTACAGAGAAAATTTGATTTCCACTTGCCGTCGGGGAAAAACTCGGTGTTGACTTTACCAGCGTCAAATCCGGACATCGGACCACAATCAAGACCAAGAGCGCGCGCCGCGAGAATGAAGTAAGCACCTTCGAGCGAGCTGTTTCGGAAGGCCGTGGCTTCTATGAGGCTGGGGTTACCAAGAAATACCGAACGCATATCTTTATGCGGAAAGAGCTTGGGAAGCTTCTCGTAGAACTCCGTATCCCAGGCAATGATCACGGTCACAGGAGCAGCCATGGTTTTTTCGACATTGCCGGGCGCAAGAGCAGGGCGCAGACGTTCTTTGGCTTCGCGTGTAGTCAGAAAGACAAACCGCGCCGGCGTGGTATTGGCGCTCGTCGGACCGAGGCTGGCAAGTTCATAAGCCTGCCGCAGCAACTCCGGGGAAACCGGCTCAGCAAGCCATGAATTGTGAGTCCGCGCCTCGCGGAAAATCTGATCGATGCAATCGTTCGAGACGGTCGCGTTTGGTGACATCGAGATCTCTCCTGACTGGATGCCTATTCCACAATTTGATTGTGCGGCGCGCGGGTTGGATGCAACGCCGCCAGTCTTGGATACGGCCTGATCTCTAAGGCCGCCTCTTACTAAGCCGCGTGCCCCGCCTTCTCGCGCTTTTGCGAGAGGGTGGGGTTCTTGATCTCGCATTCTGCGCTACACTATCTCGCCGGACATGCCCACCAAGTCCCCAGCCCCTGACGACCTCCTAACCCAACTGGAAGCCTCTAAGAACCAATTCAACTCAGCCCAAGCCGCGAAGACCCTGAAACTCCTATTCCAACTCGACAGACTCCAACTAGATCCCCACCAGCTAATCCGGTTCCACGAATCCCTTCTGTTCCTCCGAGCCTTCCCGCAAGCGCCATCTCTAATCCCACGCGTAGAAAATCTCCTCGACACCTTCCATAACCGCATCGAAAAACTCCGCACCGCGAACGCCGACATGTCCGTCTTCGACGACTTCGACACCTCCGGCATAGCGGCCACCACAATGCAAGACACGCTCTCCTTCGACGTAGCCCAATGGCTAGAGCGTCGCATTCCCGGAAATGTAGAAATCGCCTGGGCCGACTATTGGGACGACTACCAGGCAGAGCGCGCCCGCGGCAACACCTGGCCCCGTTTCATTCCGCTATTAGAGGAAGACGCTGACGTAGAAGCCAACATCCCGTGGTCCACCTGGCTTGACGCCGCCAGAGGCCGCCTGAACGCTCTCCCCTGGCTACTGAGTCAATTCGCCAAACTCCCGCTCCCCGCTCGCCACCAATCCGAACTCTACGATTCCCTCCGACTCCCGCTCCGCTGGAACCTCGAAAACCTAAAACTCTCCCGCACCCGCAACTGGAGAACTCCCCGCCGCTTCTACTTCCACCAGTCCCCGCTCATCCAACGCAGCCAAGTCGATCTAGAGCAAGAACTATCGAAACCCTCCCCCAAACTCGAGAAGCTTTCCCGCGCAGCCGGCGAATCTGTAATGCAATCCATTCGCGAAGTTATGGTGGTCCGCTACCGTGAACTCTACGGCACCACGCTCGGCGACCCGCGCACAGTAGTCAGAGCCGACCTCGGCCGCGGCGTAATCATGCACTTCTGGGGATTGCCTCCCACCCGCCGTCTCCCCCTCCGCGCCTATGTAGCCGGCTATACCCTGAAAAACGGAGTCCCCATTAACTACATCGAGGCCATCGGCCTCTGCGAATGGATCGAGGTCGGCTTCAACACCTTCTACACCTACCGCCAAGGCGAAACCGCATGGATCTACGCCCAGGCCCTCCGCTGCCTCCGCGCCCTAACGAATGCAAAATGTATTTCGATTTACCCGTACCAGATCGGACAGAACAACGACGAAGCCATAGAAAGCGGAGCCTTCTGGTTCTACCGCAAACTAGGCTTCCGCCCCGGCCGCCCAGATCTCCAAAAGGTGTGTGAACGAGAAGAAGAGAAAATAGCCGCCAACCCAAAATACCGAACTCCCGCCCGCACCCTGAAGCGCCTGGCCGAAGCCCACATGTTCTACGAAGTTCCCGACGGGAACAACAAGGCCGACACCACCGCGGAAGAGAGGCCCTTTCAGGGCCGCGTAAAGCGCACCTCGAAAGAAACGGGCTTCAGCCCCCGCGCCTGCGACCCAGGCCCGTGGGACACTTTCTCCATTCGCAATCTAGGCCTGCAAATCAATCAACGGATGGCGCGAGAATTCAAAGGCGACAGCCAAAAGATCCGCCACGCCTCCCTCGCCCAAGTCAGCCGCACCCTAAAAATCAACCCATCCCGCTGGACTCCCGCAGAAAAACAGTCCCTCGAAAACTGGTCGCTAGTCCTGGCCCAAATCCCCAACCTAACCAACTGGACGCCCGAAGAAAAGCATCAACTAATCAAAATCATCGAAGCCAAAAGCGCCAGCACCGAAATGCCCTACCTCCGCCAAACCCAACACCACCCCCGCCTCCGATCCGAACTACTCCACCTGGGTTCGACGCCTGCCCACATCTGAGTTGTCATTCCGATCCTGTGACGGGCGTGCCCTTCTCCCACAATTCGATTGTCATCCTGAGCCCGACATGCTCCACCGCCGCCGAAAGCCGCCACGCCAAGGACCATTTCCGCTCGTTGCGCGGCGAGGCCTTGAGCACAGCCGAAGCGTGTGGGGGCCCTTCGACCAAACAAGCTGCTAAAGTCTCTATGTCACATGTCCCACCCCATCCTCCTCTACGACGGCGTCTGTGGACTCTGCAACCGCTTCGTCCAATTCACGCTCCGCCGCGATCGCAACGCCACGTTCCATTTCGCCTGGCTGCAAGGTGCTCTAGCTGCCAGCATCCTGGCCCGCCACAGCGCCAACCCCACCGATCTCGATACGGTCTATGTCGTTGTCAACTACGAACTCCCCGACGAATATCTGCTCTCCCGCTCCCAAGCCGTCCTCTTCGTCCTCGGGCAACTAGGAGGCTTCTGGCGCCCAGTCGCATCCCTATTGCAACTCCTGCCCAAATTCCTCCGAGACGCCGCCTACAACGCCATAGCCCGTAACCGCTATCGCATCTTCGGTCGGTCCGAAGTCTGCGTTCTGCCCAACGATCAGGACCGCAGCCGCTTTCTCGATGTTTAGTGTTAAATCTTGTCATCCTGAGCGGAGGATGTGCTTCGCGAGCGCGAAGCACACCGCAGTCGAAGGATCCCTAGCGCTCTTTTCAGCCTCCAGCCTCGTAGGGCATTTCGATCGCTCGCGCGTTTCCACTTCCCGCAGACTAGGACTTGTTGCGACTCCTAGTAGTAAAATGTCGCGGGTACATTCCTCCAAACCGAGGCGTCCTCACCATGTCCACGAAAGCACTAGCCGATCTCCAGGCCAGCAGCATCGACTCCATCCTCCAGGAGGATCGAAAGTTCGAGCCCCCCGCCGAATTCAGCCGCCACGCCCACATCCAGAGCCTCGAAGAATACGAGGATCTCTACAAGGAATCGATCAACGATCCCGACAAGTTCTGGAGCCGCATGGCCAGCGAGCTGCACTGGTTCAAAAAGTGGGACAAAGTCCTCGAATGGAATTCTCCCTGGGCCAAGTGGTTCGTCGGAGGCCAGATCAATCTCTCTTACAACTGTCTCGACCGCCATGTCCTCACCGCACGCAAAAATAAAGCCGCCATCATCTGGGAAAGCGAGCCCGGCGAAATCCGCACCCTCACCTACCAGCAGATCCATCGCGAAGTCCAGAAGTTCTCGAACGTCCTGAAGTCTCTTGGGGTGAAGAAAAATGACCGCGTAGCCATCTACATGGGCATGACTCCCGAACTGCCCATCGCCATGCTGGCCTGTGCCCGCATCGGCGCGCCCCACACCGTAATCTTCGGCGGATTCTCCTCCAACGCCCTCATCGATCGCATCCACGACTGCGAAGCTACCGCCGTAATCACGCAAGATGGCTCCTACCGCCGCGGCGCCGAAGTCAAACTCTTCCCCGCAGTAGAAGAAGCCCTAAAGTCCTGCCCAACCGTGAAAAACGTAGTCATCTACAAGCGCACCGGCACGCCCATCAACCTGCAGCAAGGCCGTGATCACTGGTGGCACGATCTGATGGCCAAAGCCTCCGACGTCTGCCCCGCCGAGCCCCTCGACGCCGAACATCCTCTTTATATCCTTTACACCTCCGGCACCACCGGCAAACCTAAAGGTGTGGTCCACACCACCGGCGGATATTCCGTCGGCACCTACCTCACCACGAAATGGGTCTTCGATCTGAAAGAAGAAGACACCTACTGGTGCACCGCCGACATCGGATGGGTCACCGGCCATAGCTATATCGTCTACGGCCCGCTGCAAAACGGCGCCACCAGCCTCATGTACGAAGGCGCTCCCAACCACCCCGAGCCCGACCGCTTCTGGTCCATCATCGAGCGCCACCAGGTCAACATCTTCTACACCGCCCCCACCGCCATCCGCACCTTCCTCAAGTGGGGCGACCAGTGGCC
>DATHMS010000122.1:0-4137 GCA_035486795.1 Candidatus Sulfotelmatobacter sp.
GGCGGCATCATGATGGTGCACTGCATGCTGACGGGCGGCGTCGATACCGGTTGGACCTTCTACGTGCCCTTCAGTACGGCCTTCAGCAACACGAAAGTCATTGAGGCCGGACTCGCGATTTTTGTCACAGGATTTTCCTCCATCCTTACCGGCCTGAATTTCATCGTCACCATCCATCGCATGCGCGCGCCGGGCATGACCTGGTCTCGCCTTCCTCTGTTCATCTGGGCGCACTACGCGACCAGCGTCATCCAGATTCTTGGGACGCCCGTCATTGCCATCACCCTGGTACTGGTCGTTGCGGAACGCGCATTGCACCTCGGCATCTTCGATCCGAAACTCGGCGGGGACCCGCTCCTGTTTCAGCACCTTTTCTGGTTCTACTCGCATCCCGCCGTCTACATCATGATTCTGCCCTCGATGGGCGTCGTCACCGAGATCATTGCTTGCTTCTCCCGCAAGCGTATCTTTGGCTACAGCTTCGTTGCGTTCTCATCCATCGCCATCGCGGTCTTTGGATTCCTCGTCTGGGCGCACCACATGTTCGTAGCCGGCATCTCCGTTTATGCGGCGCTTGTCTTCTCGCTGCTCAGTTACGCGGTCGCCGTACCCTCGGCCGTGAAAGTCTTCAACTGGACTGCGACCCTTTATAAGGGCTCAATCCACTACGACGCGCCTATGCTCTACGCCTTCGGATTCCTGGGCTTGTTCACCATGGGCGGCCTGACCGGACTGTTTCTCTCCGCACTCGGCATCGATATGCACGTCCACGATACCTATTTCGTCATCGCCCACTTCCACTACATCATGGTCGGCGGCGCGCTCATGGGTTACCTCGGCGGGATGCATTTCTGGTGGCCCAAGATTTCCGGACGCCTCTATCCCGAAGGCTGGGCACGGCTCGCCGCTTTGATTGTGTTTTTGGGATTCAACCTAACGTTTTTCCCGCAGTTCATCCTCGGCTACCTCGGCATGCCGCGCCGCTACTATCAATATCCGCAGGAATTCCAGGTGCTGAACGTGCTCTCAACCGCCGGGGCGACCGTCCTCGGCGTGGGATATCTTTTGCCCATGATTTATTTCCTCTGGTCGATGCGTTACGGCAAGCCTGCTCCCGACAATCCGTGGAACGCTGCCGGCCTCGAGTGGAAGACGCCCTCGCCACCCCCAACTTTTAACTTCGAGGAAGAACCCGTCGTCACCTGGGAAGCCTATAACTACGACGAGATCGACTCCGGTCAGAAGCAGGAGGCCCATGTTGTCGGATAGCCAAACCATGGCCGTTCACGGTGAAACTAACAATCCGGCCTTGCTTCACCACTTCGCGACCGAAGAGCAGCAGAAGGATGCTTCCAACTTCGGCATGTGGATCTTCCTCGGGACCGAAGTTATGTTCTTCGGCGGCCTATTCTGTGCCTACCTGATTTATCGCGGATGGTACTTTGGAGATTTTGGCGCGGCCAGCAAATCCATCGACGCAACTCTCGGCGCCACCAATACCGCGGTCCTGATCTGCAGCAGCTTGACCGTGGTTCTCGCGATCTACGCGGCGCAAACCGCCCGCCGCGGTCTTCTACTCTTAATGCTGGCGCTCACCATGCTGTTCGGGTGCGCTTTCCTCGGCATCAAGGGAGTCGAGTACAAACAGAAATTCGACGAGCACCACGTTCCCGGCGCATCTTTCAGCTTCGACCATGTTCCGATCCCCGGACATCCCGATCAGTACGCCAACCCCCGCCACGCCCAGATTTTCTTTGCGCTCTACTTCATCATGACCGGACTGCACGCCCTGCACATGATCATCGGCCTCGGCATCTTTGCGTGGCTTTTCTGGATGGCTTGGAAAGGTCGGTTCACGCCGGAATATGACACGCCGCTGGAAATCGGCGGTCTCTACTGGCATTTCGTCGACATCGTTTGGATCTATCTGTTCCCGTTGCTGTACCTGATCGATCGGCACCCGTGAGATTCTTATGTCTGACCATTCCAAATCGTCGCCCTTGAAGACCTATTTCGCTGTCTGGGCTGCATTGCTCTTAGGCACTTTCATCACTTACAAAGCCGCCTACATCGAACTCGGCGTCTTCAATTCCGCCGTCGCCCTCATCATTGCCACAGCCAAGGCGCTGATCGTCGCCCTCTTCTTTATGCATCTTAAAGGCGCCAGCGAGAAACTACTCAAGGTGGTAGTTATCTCCACGATTTTCTTTCTCTTTATTCTGCTAGCGCTATCGATGGCCGACTACGGCACCCGCCGCTGGAGCTAACGACGAATTATGTGGAGACAGCCGCCCTCGGCTGTCCACCTTGCGCAGCAAGGTTGTCGAGGTGTTCCTGTGGGCGTCCCGCCGGTTGTCGCGTAGCCGCCCCGGCGGCGCAATGCGGGAACCGTTACTGCCGAGACAGCACAGTCGCAAGCAGAACCGTTGCAATCGGCGCCGTTGCAAGCAGCACCGTCGTAAGCAGCACAGTCGTGAGCCGCACCGTGGAAGATCGGCCCTTTAAGGGCCGCGTTATTCGCGCCCCAGATGAATGGGCTTCAGCCCCTGTTTTCGCCATGCTGGCAAAGCCTGCCCTGCGGTATACTCGCCCGTCGAGCAGATCATCGAACGAGGTGACCTATGGCATTTTGCAATTCATGTGGTGCAACTCTTGCGGACGGTACGAAATTTTGCAATAAATGTGGCGCTGCCGTCTCCGCTCCTGCCGCAGTCGCCGCAAGGCCCGTGCCTGCCGCCCCGGCCCCTCCCAGTACCGGCAGCAGCAGCGCCCTCAAGATCATTCTGATCATCGTTGCCGTGATCGTGGTGATTGGAATTCTCGGAGTGGGCGCGATCAGCTTCATCGGATACCGTATCGCGAAGAGCTCGCACATTCACGAAGAGAACGGCAACGTCAAAGTCGATACGCCTTTCGGTAAGGTCGAAACTTCCAGCGATCCCGCCCAGGTTGCGAAAGACCTCGGAGTCGATATCTATCCGGGCGCCGAGATCCAAAAGGGTGGAGCGGCCACGGCAACCTTCGGCAGCATTCACACCGTTACTGCTTCCTTCTCGACGACCGATTCTCTCGATAAGGTTTGCGCCTTCTACAAATCGCGGTTCCCGAATGCCATGGCGTCGAACGCCGATGACACCCATTGCAACTTCGTCTCCAACGACCAGAAAAACATGATCACGGTCAACGCCCAGGCAAGTGGCGACGTCACCAAGGTGCAAGTCAGCAACGTCAGCAAGAAATCAAACTGAAGAACGGGCCCATGCAACAAAACGCTGCAGATTTCGTGCCGGTCTCGAAGTTCTCGTCGTCGGATGCTTCGGGACTGGCTGAGGCTCTGCGCGCGCGAGTGCGCGGTGACGTTCGTTTCGACAGCAGCAGCCGCGCTCTCTACGCCACCGACGGCTCCAATTATCGCCAGGTTCCCATCGGAGTCGTTCTTCCCCGCGATGCCGACGACGTGCAAGCAGCCGTCGCCGTCTGCCGCGACTTTGGCGCGCCGCTGCTCTGCCGCGGTGGAGGAACTTCTCTCGCCGGACAATGCTGCAACGTCGCAGTCGTACTCGACTTCACGAAATACATGGGGAACATCCTCGAGATTGATCCCCAAGGCCGTATCGCCCGCGTGCAGCCCGGAGTTGTGCTCGACCATCTCCGCAATGCCGCCGAAAAATTTCATCTCACCTTCGCTCCCGATCCCGCCAGCCACGACCGCTGCACCATCGGCGGCATGATCGGCAACAATTCATGCGGCGTCCACTCGATCATGGGTGGCAAGACCGACGACAACATCGAAGCTCTCGAAGTGCTGACCTACGATGGCATCCGCCTGAATGTAGGGGCGGACGCATTCGTCCGCCCAGGTAGTCAAGATGAACCAAGTGGGGACAGTCGCCCTCGGCTGTCCAGCGTCCCGGAGGTATCGGGTCGCAGCGAGCCGCGAGCTGGTCAGATCCACTCCGCTCTCAAGCAAATCGCCGATCAATACGGCGACCTGATCCGCAAGAAATTCCCCAACATTCCCCGCCGCGTATCCGGCTACAACCTCAACTACCTTCTCCCCGAAAACGGTTTCAACATCGCGCGTGCGTTAGTCGGCACCGAAGGGACATGTGTAACCACGCTGGAAGCCACCTGCCG
>DATHMS010000123.1:0-6657 GCA_035486795.1 Candidatus Sulfotelmatobacter sp.
GTGGCCATCATCCTGATCATTGCAGCTATCGCGATTCCTAACCTGATGCGCGCTCGTATGGCTGCCAACGATTCGTCCGCGGCCGCTTCCGAGCGTACTGTCGTCACCGGCGAAGTCGGCTATTTCGCTGCTTACCCGACCATCGGCTATGCTAATTTGGCGTCCCTCGGTGGTGCGTCACCTTGCACCCCAGCTGTAGCCACGGGCTGTTTGATCGATAACAACCTGGCCCAGGACGGTACCCCCGTCGGCAGCGGCAAGAGCGGCTACTTGTTTGCCGCCACGGCACAAGCCGGCCCCGCCAGTCCGGTTCCGAACGAGTTCTGGACGACCGGAACTCCCATCAGCGCTCAGACTGGTACCAAGGCGTATTGCGCGTTTGATGACGGCGTGGTTCGTACCCAGGCTCCTGGCGTAATCACTCTGGTTGCCGGCTACGGCGCTTGCCAGGCCCTGAACCCGATGGCGAACTAGTAGCATTCTGGCAAAGTACCGGGAAGGTACAAAGCCAAGGAGCAGCGAAGACAACTTCGCTGCTCCTTATTTTCTCTTCCACCGCCCTAGCCTGAGGCTCGCCGCAAAGTTGAAACCAACCAGGGACGCCCCTGTTGCAATGGGGAAGATTTGCTCTTCGATAACTAGTTCGCTGTTAGTGGCCTGAATGCCCAGCTCCGGAGGCATGTCCACCCGCCCCACCGCTCGCGTGGCCCGCTACTCCAGCGCCCACCGGCTGCGCTCCGCCGACAAACCCGCCCGCATGCGGAGAACTCGCCGAGAATTGCCGCGCCGGATGCAGTTCCACAGACCCTGACTTTGCCACCTCAGTATTCAAATGCCGCAGGTTCCCATACGATCCTCGCGGAATTCCCAAGCCCGCCGATCCGGTCCTGACCACAGAGTGCGGCGAAGCAACATTCGTCACCACCGGTCCGCCCTTGCCCACGGCCACCGTGCTCACCGTGCCCACCGGCGCGACCGGAGCATGAAAGCCCGCGATCGCCGCCCCGCCATAGTGAATTCCGCCCCGCCACGTATTCCAGCCGCCAGGCTGCCATCCCCAGCCAAATCCAGGAACAAACATCCAGTTTCCGTAGTAGTAAGGCATCCAGCCCCACGGATATGCCGAAGCCCACATGTATCCCATGCCCGGATACCACGCCCATGCCCCGTCCATGAACGGACTCCACCCCACCCCTGCAAAGTAGGGCTGCCACAACATTCCATAGCCGGGAAGGCTACTGTATCCCCCGTAATAGCCCAGATCGCTGTACCCGTAGCCATACGGAGTCGAGTTATTCTTCGAGTACTGCTCGTGATACTCAACCGATTCCTTGTCCCATTGATCGTAAGGATCTTCTTCGAAATTCTTCGCCACCGTCGACTTGTCGTCATCATTCACGTCGAAGCTGACCGACTTCTTCTTATCCACCTTCACCGTTCCCGACGGCCCCGCCACTTCCAGATCATTCTTGAAATTGGCAACCTCCGCGATGCTCGAAGAACTCGCCACCCGGAAGTGTGCTGCTTGCGTGAGAACCAACTTCTCTTGGGAGAAATTCAACGTAAACTCATCCCCGCTCTTCCCCAGCCAGTTGACGTATGCCCGCCCGTTCACGAGGTCCACGACAGAAACGCGCTTTCCCGCATCACTCAGTCCCAGCGTGCTGAACTCGACTGTCGTGTTGGGCGTCACCCGGACCGTGCTGCCGTCCTCAAACTCAATCTCCGCGCGGCCGTTTTCCCGCGTCCGCAGTTGTGTCCCCTGCGTAATCGGAAGATTGACAAACGCATTCTCGAACCCCAATCCCGAGTTCTTGTCGATCTGCACCGTTCCGTGCACGTCGCTCAAGCGAACGATTCGTGCTTGCGAATCGGCGCCGGCTGGCAGCGCCCAAAGCGCGCAGGCCAAGGCCATCCCTACGATCGCGTGAAGTCGTGGCTTGTACATAGAGCCCCCAGAAGAAACCGAAAACGCTACTTCCGCCTATTAGAACACGCCTTGCGCCGGTAGGTTACACCAAATCTGCGGTACACCCATTAGCGCCCAGTTGCTGCGCCATTCCCCATCTGCATCAGTTCCTTCGCCCGCGCCCGTACCACATTCATAACCGAAGCGTCTTCAAGAATCTCCCGCAGCACCGGCGCCACCCCTTGTATTTCGCTCAGTTCATTATTCTTGGCCTGCGCCTCCATGCGCTTCAACTCCTCGTCCAGCGCCAGTTTCTGGTAGTGATGGTAGTAACTCAGCCGGCGTCCATATTCCTGCGTGCCAGCCATGTTTTGGAAAAGGCCAGTCAACTGCTGCACTGCCGCCACGTTCGAGTAGTTGTATCGCCCCGTGTTGGAGCGCTGGCCATCCTGGTAGCTCAGCCGCTTCGTACCGGTGAACGCCAGCTTGCCGTTGCCCGAGTCAATCTTTCCGGCGAAGTATCCCGCCTGCTTCGCTAACGTAAAGATTCGCTCCCGGTTCCCTGCCGAAATCTCGAATTCCGCTCGATAATCTTGCTTCTCGGAATCTTCGGCGATTGTCCCGGTGCATTCATAGCTCGCATGTCCGCTAGCGTCCACCGCGATCGAGTAGTGTTCCGGATTAGACTGAGGAAAGTCGAGCGTGAAGGTAACCGTCGCGGGCGAAGTTGCAACGGAGTTCGCTGTCTGCTGTGCGATCGAAGGCCCAGACATCGCAGCCACTGCCAGCATTCCCACGCCAACCGCTCGCCAGCCAATCCCGGGGAAAATCAGGAGTCCGCAAAGCCGGAAAGCTCGAACCAAAGAAGCTCGAATCGAGGAAGCCCTAATCAAAGAAGCCCGAATCATCACCGCGCCGCAGCCCGTTGCCTTTCCAGCGTGCCCGCCGTATGCAAATGGCAGATAGCGATGGCCAGCGCATCCGAAGCATCCATCGGCTCCGGAGCCTCCGCCAACCCCAGCAGACGCATCACCATGTGCTGCACCTGCTGCTTTTCCGCCCGCCCATATCCCACCACTGACGACTTGATCGTCAGCGGCGAATACTCGGCAACCTCAAGCCCGGCCGTCGCCGCCGCCAGCATTGCCACTCCCCGCACCTGGCCCAGCTTCAATGCCGACTTAACATTCAACGCGTAAAAAATCCCCTCAATCGCAACTTCATCCGGATGATGCTCCGTAATAAGTACGCCAAGTTCGTCGTAAATGCGCGACAGCCGCCGGGCCAGCGGCTCGCGTGGCGAAAGCTTGATCGCCCCCCAGGTCAGGCACACCAGCCGTCCCCCGGAATGCATTTCCACCACGCCGTATCCGGTATACTCCCCGCCGCAGTCAACGCCCAAAACTCGCATCTGAGTGCAGTCTATCGCGGAAGTGGCGCAGTTCCTAGAGCCGAACGGTTGTCATGAAAGGTGTCGGGGAGGAGACGGTATGAAAATCTGAAGCTCGTGTGGGGACAGCCGAGCGCAGCGAGGCGCCTCCCGGCACCCACATCACATTCCTTCGATGCTAACAACACTTCGGTCGCCGGACCTTAACCTCTTCGAACTCCCGACGGAACGCGGCATAAGTCTCACTCGACGATGCCATCCCAGCCCGATTCAGAAACCGCGTATATGCAGCCTCATCAAAAATCTCCCGCAGCGTCGCGATAAGAATTCGCCAGCTAATAACGATTCGCTTCATCCCTGCTCCTCCACCAGCCGAGTCCTTACAAAAGGCGACTCCTTCACGGGCGTCGCTCTCGTCCCACTCAGAATTCCCCACCACTGCCGCCCCGATTCCACCAGCACCAGCGCAACCATCACCACTAGCACTCCCGTGACTGCGGCATCCAGGCGGTTGTTGAAGATCAGCCGCCCGGTCGCGCCAGTCGCCGGACCCGTTACCAGCGCGCGCGCCTGCGCCAGAAACCCCACTCGCGGATTAGGATCGAACATCTTTTGCCACGACGCCGTAAAAGTGACTACTACCAGCCAGCCCAACGGCACCAGCGTCACCGCCGCATACTTCGCCCGGTGCATCTTGATGATGATCGTAGTGGCCACGCACAAAGCCACTGTCGCCAGCAGTTGATTCGAAATGCCAAACAACGGCCACAACGAATTAATCCCGCCCAGCGGATCCTTCACTCCCTGCCATAGAAAATATCCCCACGCCCCAACGATCAGGGCGCTGGTCCCAAGAATCGACGGATACCAACTCGTCCGTCCCAGCGGCTTGTACACATGCCCCAGCGCATCCTGCACCATGAATCGCGCCACTCGCGTACCCGCATCAAGAATTGTCAGAATAAACAGCGCTTCAAACATGATGGCAAAGTGGTACCACAGCGCCATCAACGTCTCCCCTCCCAGGCTGTGCGAGAAGATATGCGCCATGCCCACGGCAAACGCCGGAGCTCCGCCGGTCCGGTTGTAAAGCGTCTGCTCGCCCACCGCGTGCGCCAGCGCCTGCATATCAGCCGCAGTCACCGGAAAACCCCAGCCGGAAATAGTCGCCGCCGCAGCAGCCGGAGCCTGCCCGACGATTCCCGCCGGACTGTTGATCGCAAAATAAACCCCCGGCTGCATCACGCACGCCGCAATAATCGCCATCACCGCCACCGCCGACTCGCACATCATCGCTCCATACCCCACCATGCGCGTCTCAGTCTCGCGCGCAATCAGCTTTGGAGTCGTCCCGCTCGAAATCAGGGCATGAAATCCGCTGATCGCTCCGCACGCAATCGTGATAAAAGCGAAAGGAAATATCTTCCCCGCAAACACCGGACCCGTCCCGTCCACAAACCGCGTCAACGCCGGCATATGCAGCGTGGGATGCAGCGCCACAATACCCACAGCCAGCAGCGCAATAGTTCCCAACTTCACAAACGTGCTGAGATAGTCGCGTGGTGCCAGCAGCAGCCACACCGGCAACGCCGACGCCGCAAACCCATAAACCATGATCAGAATTGCCAGGGTAGGCGCGCTGAACGTAAAAAGTCGCGCCAGCCCCTCATTTTGCGACACGTACTGCCCACCCCAGATTGCCGCCAGCACCAGGACAAATCCCAGCGCCGACACCTCCAGCACTTTTCCCGGACGAATCCGCCGCAGATACAAACCCATTAACAAAGCGATCGGCATGGTCATCGCAATCGTGAATGTGCCCCAGGGGCTCGACTTCAGCGCGTTCACCACGATCAACGCCGCCACACCCAGCAGAATAATCAGAATCGAGATCACGGCCACGTAAGCGACGAACCCTCCCACACGCCCGATCTCGTCCTTGGCCATCTCCGTCAGCGACTTTCCATCGCGGCGCACCGAGAACAACAGGATCACGAAGTCCTGCACGCACCCCGCAAACACCGCCCCCGCCAGCACCCACATCGTCCCCGGAAGATAACCAAACTGAGCCGCCAGCACCGGCCCCACCAGCGGTCCCGGCCCGGCGATCGCCGCGAAGTGATGCCCAAACACTACCCACTTGTTCGTTACCAGAAAGTCGCGGCCGTTCTCCAGTCGTTCCGCCGGAGTCGCTCGCAAGCCATCCAGAGCGAGAATCTTCACCGCAATGAACCTGCTGTAGAAGCGGTACCCGAGCGCATAGCAACACGTAGCGGCCACCACCAGCCACAACGCATTGATGGGTTCCCCGCGATGCAAAGCCACTGTGCCCACGGCCACAGCGCCCAGCACCGCAACCGTTCCCCACCCCAAAATCTTAAGAGGCTTATTCATTTCAGTTCATTCCAGTGGAGCATTGTGCCCAATCTTCACCCGCGACGCAAATGCTGTGCATACCGTCACCCGGCTCGTGATGAGACGACTCCTTGCCGAGAATCAGTCTGCGTTTAGTGATAATCTTGTTCTTCCCGGCGACTGCTGATCCCGCGCTTCGGGCTGCCGGTGAATGCAGCCCGCGCCCAGGTTGCATCCAGGGAGTTTCGCCAGAATTCATGCACCGGAGCAGACAATGAAGATTGGTATGTTGACCGGCGGAGGTGACTGTCCCGGCTTGAACGCCGTCATTCGCGCCGTGGTCCGCAAGGGCATCTTCACCTACGAGGACCAATTCATCGGCTTCATGGAAGGCTGGCGCGGCGTCCTTGAAGACATCAGCATCCCCCTCAATCTCGATGCGGTCGGTGGCATTCTGCCTCGCGGCGGCACCATCCTGCGCACCTCGCGCACCAATCCCTCGAAGCGTCCTGACGGCATCGACCGTTGCCTGGCCACGCTCGAACAAAATAAGATTGATGGTCTCATCGCCATCGGCGGCGATGACACGCTTTCGGTTGCTCAAAAACTTCATGAACGCGGCGCCAAAGTCGTCGGCGTTCCCAAGACCATAGACAACGACCTCGGCGGCACCGATTACACTTTCGGATTCGACACTGCCTGCAACATCGTCTGCGAAGCCCTCGACCGCGTCCACACCACCGCCGAAGCCCACAACCGCGTAATGGTGGTGGAAGTAATGGGCCGCGACGCCGGCTGGATCGCACTCTACAGCGGAATCGCTGGCGGCGCCGACGTAATCCTAATCCCGGAACGCCCCTTTGATGTCGACAAAGTCGCCGACTCCATCCGTCAGCGCCATGAGCGCGGCCGCTACTTCTCCATCGTGGTCGTGGCCGAGGGCGCAAAATTCTCCTCTGAAGCCGGCCAGGGATCTCCCGTTCTTTCGGACATGGCCAAGGAC
>DATHMS010000124.1:0-6750 GCA_035486795.1 Candidatus Sulfotelmatobacter sp.
TCCCTTGCCGATCGTCTCCGCGATCTGCCGCATCGACACGCCTTCCTCCTGCACCGCGTTGTACACCGTCACTCCCGGCCCCGTTTTCTCGACCGCGAGACGATACAAATGCGCCACATCCTTCAGCGGAGCTGCAGCCCAGCGGATCGTGCCATCGCCCACATACACCGACACGCCCTTTTCGCGCGCGGTCTGGGTCACCAGCGGCACTAGCCCCTGCTTACGCGTGTCGTGCACCTGTGGCAGCCTCACAATTGCCACATGCACACCCTTCGCCGCGACAGCCTGCGCTGCCTGCTCCGGCCTGCGCGGAATCATCAGCGAATCCACCGGAGGATCACTCTCCGTGCGCACATGGCCCGGCGCGCCGCTCGTCATTCCAACTCCCGAGGTCACCACTAGCAGCTTCCCGGGTTCGAGCACCGAACCCAACGCCTCAATGGCCTTGATCTCGACTGCGGCATTTTCCGCAAACTTTGAAAAGTCGTGGCCGAACGCCAGGTTCACCACAACATCCATCCCCTTGGCTCCGCTGCGCAGACTGTCGAGGTCCTGCAGGTCCCCGCGATGAACTTCCGCACCTACCGCCTGCAACTGCTCCACGCCGGCAGCGTTGCGCGTAAGACCGCGCACCTTGTGCCCTGCCGCAATCAGTTCTTTCACCAGTTCCGTTCCAATGAAACCCGTTGATCCTGTCACAAATACACGCATGGTTGTCCTCCTGCTGTGATGACGCAACCCATGAAGGTCGCGCCAGAATTCGGCATAAGTGGTCCCCGGCTACTAAAGCGGAGACAGTCTCCGAATATGAGATAAGCGGAGACTATCTCCGGTTGCAAAATTTTTCCTTTGAACTCGAGTCACGAGTGGACTGCCGGCTAAACGTATTTGCTCAGAAACGGGCTTCGCGGAGATCAGCGGCGATGTCCCCGAAGCCGACTTCTCGTCCACATCGTTGAGAAGTCTGTTGCCGCGCATAGCTTCCCGATTGCCCGTGATCCATTCCTATCCTTTAACCTGTCCTCATCGATACAATCGTTCGACACTCGATATCCCTGCTCCCTCGAAACTCGATTGAATTCGTACGAGCGTGTGGCTCCGTATAGGTCCGGGAAAAAGGGACTGGTTTCTGATCTCGAACCCCATGGCTGGAGGATTTGGATGCAATTTCGGTTAAGACTTTCCTTATTGTCGCTGGCCGCGTTGGCGGCCGCCCCTCTCGGGCTTGCTCCAATGTCAACTGCTCAGCAGATGAGTGGCAGGGTCGCACTCGCAGTCGCGGATTACCAGCGTGCTGAAAAGTTCCTTCCCTACAACACACGGCCGCTTGTGTTCCATGAAGTGCGAGCCACGTGGCTATCTGGGGATCGATTCTGGTATCGCAACACGGGACCGAATGGAATTGAATTCGTGATTTATGACGCGGCTCGGGGCACGCGCCAGCCCGCATTCGATCACGCGAAGGTCGCTGCGGCGATTTCTGCCGCGGCGGGGAAAAGCTACGACGCGGGCCATCTGCCCTTTATGACTTTCGAATTCTCCTCGGACGAAAGGGCGATCTCGTTCCCGTTGCTCGCACAAGATTGGAAATGTGATCTACAAGCCAATAGCTGCACAGCGGAAGGAAAACGGGGCGATCCGGGACGCGCGTCGAACCCCAGCGCGAAATCTCCCGACGGCAAAAGCATCGCATTCATTCGCGACTGGAATCTCTGGTTGCGCGACATTGCTACCGGCAAGGAGACTCAGCTGACCACCGACGGCGTGAAGGATTTCGGCTACGCCACCGATAACGCAGGGTGGATTCATAGCGACAATCCGATTCTGCTGTGGTCGCCGGACTCGAAAAAGATTGCGACATTCCAGCAGGACCAGCGGGGTGTAGGAGAGATGTATCTGGTGGAAACAAAAGCTGGCCATCCCAAGCTCGAGGCTTGGAAATATCCCCTTCCCGGCGACGAGGTGGTGACCACGATTCAACGTGTCGTCATCGATCTGGATGGCCCGAAGGTGATCCGCTTGCAACTCCCGCCCGATCAGCACCGCTCCACATTGTGCGACGACCTCGAGTGCCGTGGCGGCGATTGGGCGGACGTGCAGTGGAGCCCGGACGCCAAGCATCTGGCTTTTGTCTCGACCTCACGCGATCACAAGCACGAGCAATTGCGAGTGGCCGACGCCGAGACCGGCGCAGTGCGCGACGTGCTGGAAGAAACCGCGGCGACCCAATTCGAATCAGGCCAGGGCCGCTCCAACTGGCATTACCTGCCGGCATCGAACGAGGCGATCTGGTGTTCGGAGCGCGACGGTTGGTCGCACCTATATCTCTACGACCTCGCCACCGGCAAGATGAAGAATCAAATTACATCGGGCGAATGGGCCGTGACGCAAGTGTTGAGAGTGGACGAAAAGAATCGACTGATTTACTTTCTGGCCGACGGCCGGGAAAAAGGCAACCCATACTTCGGCCATTTGTACCGCGTCGGATTCGATCGCAACAATCTCGTACTGCTGACTCCGGAAGAGGGCAACCATCAAGTCGAAATGTCGCCTTCTGGGTTATTCTTCGTCGACAGCTACTCGACGCCGGAGGTACCGTCAGTCACGGTTGTTCGCAACGAGAGCGGCAAACTGGTATCCACGGTTGAGCGAGAGGACATCTCGCACTTGACCGCCGCGGGATGGAAGCCGCCAATTCCAATCACGGTGAAAGCTCGGGACGGAGTCACTGATTTATACGGGCTTATGTATGAGCCAACCAATCTGGATCGCAGCCGGAAGTACCCGATCATCAACAGCATTTATCCCGGGCCGCAGGGTGGAAGCGTGGGGAGTTGGGCATTCTCTGTGGCGCGGGGAGATTGCCAGGCGCTGGCCGAGCTAGGATTTGTGGTCGTGCAAATTGAGGGAATGGGCAACCCACTGCGGTCCAAGAAATTTCACGACTTCTACTACGGCAATATGGGCGACAATACGCTGCCCGATCAAGTCGCTGGGATGAAAGAGTTGGCTGCGAAGTATCCGTGGATTGACATCGACCGCGCCGGGATCTGGGGCCACTCGGGCGGCGGTTTTGCCACGGCGGACGCAATGTTCCGCTATCCTGACTTCTTCAAGGTGGGAATTTCGGAATCCGGCAATCACGACAACCGTGAATACGAGGACGACTGGGGCGAGCGCTACCAGGGACTGCTAGTGAGGAAAGCAGACGGCACGTCGAACTACGACGACCAGGCAAACGAGAACCTCGCCAAGAATCTCAAAGGGCACTTGCTACTCGCGCACGGCACGATGGACGACAACGTTCCGCCCTACAACACACTGCTTGTAGTGGACGCCCTGATCAAAGCAAACAAGGACTTCGATCTCTTGCTGTTGCCGAACCAACACCACGGTTACGGTGCGGAGAGCTACTACATGACGCGGCGCCGGTGGGACTATTTTGTGCGCTACCTGCTGGGTGTGGAACCTCCTCACGAATACGAACTGCATCCACCTGCGTCAGCATTCGGACCGCAGCAATAGAATCGCCAACCGCTCGTTCACTTTCGTGGTCTGGCCTGCGCGGAAAATGCGGCGCAGTTGCCCGCTTCGCCCGGAACTGCGAACACGTTGACTGGCCTAGACCCGGTCCTTAAGATGAATGCTCCGGCGACAAGCGCCTCCCATGATCGGCCAAACCATCTTGCACTATCGCATCCTCGAGAAGCTGGGCGCCGGCGGGATGGGCGTAGTGTTCAAAGCCGAGGACACCAAACTCGATCGCTTTGTTGCGTTGAAGTTCTTGCCCGACGAAGTGGCCAAAGATCCTCAAGCCCTGGGCCGCTTCCGCCGTGAAGCAAAGGCCGCTTCTGCTCTGAACCATCCCAACATTTGCACAATTCACGAAATCAACGAGCAGGATGGGCAGACCTTCCTCGTGATGGAGTTTCTGGATGGCGTCACACTAAGGCATCGCATCGCGGGACGACCACTAGAGACTGACACGCTGCTGGAGGTAGCCATCGAGGTGGCGGACGCGCTGGACGCCGCGCACACCGGAGGTATTGTTCATCGCGATATCAAGCCCGCTAATATCTTTATTACCAAACGGGGGCACGCCAAGATCCTGGATTTTGGGCTGGCCAAAGTTTCTTTCCTGCCGAAAGCGCAGTCGGTCGGGCCCACAGCAGCCACCATCGCTGACAGCCATGAGCTTCTGACCAGCCCCGGCGCGGCGGTTGGCACCATCGCTTATATGTCCCCGGAGCAGGCCAAGGGCAAGGATCTCGATGCCCGCACCGATTTATTTTCCTTCGGGACGGTGCTGTATGAGATGGCGACAGGAGCTTTGCCTTTCCCCGGAGAAACTTCAGCAACCATCTTCGACGGTATCCTCAATCGAACTCCGCTGCCGCCGATACGTTTGAATCCGACAGTGCCACCCAAACTGGAAGACATCATCAGCAAGCTGCTGGAGAAGGATCGCGAACTGCGCTACCAATCCGCAGCCGAACTTAGAAGCGATCTCAAGCGGCTCAAGCGCGACACCGAATCAGGAAGGCTCCAGGTTCAGGATTCTGTTCAGGATTCCGCGGCTGTTCACGTTTCGAGTGCAACCGTGCCCGTCGCGGGAGCCGAGCGTGGCTCCAGTGGTTCGGCCCTCGCCGCTGCCGCCCGTCAGCATAAAGCCGGCGTTGGCGTCATCGTCGCCATCGTACTGCTACTGATCGCCGCGGCTGCGTTCGGCATATACAGCTTGTTTTTCTTGGCCCGCAGCCAGCCTTTCCAGAGCATCAAGATCACCAAGGTCAGCGGCACTCACAATGCGCGGCTCGGGGCCATGTCTCCCGATGGAAACTACCTGGCCTACGTGTTGAATAACGAGGGGAATGAATCAATGTGGCTGCGCCATCTGGCCAGCGAAAGCAACGTGCAGATCATTCCGCCAGAGCACGTGCAATACTCCGGCCTGCGCTTCTCTCCCGATGGCAGCCACATTTACTTTTCGCATACCGAATTAGCCAGCGGTCCTGCATCCCAGGAGTACGATCTGTACCGCGTGCCCGTGCTGGGTGGAACTCCACAACTTCTGGTCAAAGATATAGACACGACTCCAAGTTTTTCTTCCGACGGGCGGCGCTTTGCTTTCGTACGCGCCAACGATCCCGACCCCGGTAAGTATCACCTCCTCATCGCAAATGCCGACGGCAGCAGCGAAAAAAGCATTTTCGCGGGTCCAATGGCCAATGTGATGTCGGATTCAGCCTGGTCGCCGGATGGAAAGGCGATCGTCGGTACGAGCCTCGATCAGGCGGAAGACAGCATGAGCACAGTGATTTCGATTAGTCCGGACACCGGTGCCCAAAGGACGATATCCAGGCCCCCATACACACTGCTGAGAAACGTGTCCTGGCTGCCCGGTGGAAAAGCCTTGGCAGTAATCTACTCAAGCACGGAAACAAACTTCAGCCGGCAGCAGGTTGGGCTGATCAGTTATCCGGATGGCAAGTTTCGTCCCATTACCGCCGACACCAATGACTATGCCAACTTGAGTATCTCCGCCGACGGAGCGACCATTGCCACTCTCATGCGCCAGTCGGTGCGCGACGTCTATGTGAGTTCTGGCTTAAAAGCCGACTACTCCGACGCCAGGCAAGTTACATCGGGAGACGCCGTGCCAGTGGTCGCGTGGTCGAGAGACAACAATCTGCTGACGGAGCAGGGGACATCTATTCGGGTGATCGGCCCGAACGGCGAACCCAAGGGGGCGATCGCTTCCGAAAAGGAGTTTGCGGCGATGCAGCCCAGCGGCTGCATCGACGGTCACGTTGTTTTCGCGCGCGGGATGGCGAAAACCCTCTCGGTGAACATCTGGCGCAGTGAAGCGGATGGTACCGGGTTGCACCGTCTCACCGAGGGCAAGAGAGATATGTATCCGATGTGCTCCCCGGATGGCAAAACCGTCTTTTATATGGATATGACCGTTCCTGCGTATATGAAAGTGTCCATTGACGGAGGTCAGCCGGAACGCGTTACAAAGGATTATGCGGAATTCAACGCCGGTTTCGACGTTGCCCGCGACGGAAAGACGCTGGCGCTGGGCACCTACGATTTCAAAGCCCAGAGGCCCACGCTCTCCCTGGTTTCTCTTGATTCCGGACAGATCCTGCGAGTGTTCGAGTACGACCCGCGGCATCAGGGTCAACCCCGCTTCAGCCCCGACGGCAAAGGCATCGTCTACCCTGTCCGTGAAAAGGGAATCGACAATTTGTGGCTACAACCGCTGGACGGCGGCCCCGGCCGACGGCTAACGAACTTCGGTTCCCTCAAAATCTACTCTTATCAATGGTCGCCCGATGGCAAGAGCCTGGCTCTGGTGCGCGGAGACTCTCCTTCGGATCTGGTATTGATTCAGAATTCAGCAGTGAAGTAATCAGAATCCGCTTTGGCCGACTCCGGGAATTGAACAGTCGGCAGACTGTCGGTCAGTCTGTGGCGAGCAAACTTTTGAGATGAGTCGCTCCGGCGGAGTGCTCGATTTCTCTTATTCCATCCTTAAAACCCGCATTGGGTCCAGCCGAGACGCCCGCCATGCCGGAACCAAGCAGGCCAGCGCCGCTGAGGCCATCAGCAATGCTGCGACGGCCGCGAAAACTCCGGGATCGAGTGGCTGGGTTTCATACAGCATGGATTTGATGAACTGCGTCGTCGCGGCGCTTGCCGCCAGCCCCAGCAGGAGTCCGATGAGCGCCGGGCGCAGCCCATCCG
>DATHMS010000125.1:0-37006 GCA_035486795.1 Candidatus Sulfotelmatobacter sp.
ACGGCGTCGATCTCGTTTTGAAAGCGTTCTTGCTGTTCGAGGGGTGCCAAGGGCTTGTCGCGCTGAAGCTTTCGCAGGCGCTCCACTTGAGCGTCCTGGGCTTTCCTTACTTCCTGAAGAGTGGGCTGCGTCGTCATTGCGCTATTTCGGTGACGCTTGTCGCGGCTTAGGTTGCTTTTTCAGAGCCTTAATTTCTCGTTGAATGAAATCGGTCGTTAAGGTCACCCATTTTCGCATGAATTGAGGATAGCGGGACATCCAACAGTTCGAGTCAGAATGGACGGTGCAAAAACGCGAACGCACGGGAAGAGAGCTTTGTGCAGCTGTTGGACTACCCCCACTCAAGCCAAAAGACGGCTTGAATTGATTGGATAAGAGCGAAGGCTCGATTCGAGCCCATGTAGTCTTTGTTTGAGGACGAAGACGCTGGGAAGAAAGGGGCCTTCGATGATGATTATAGGGTGTGATTTCCATCCCAGCCGGCAACATGTGAGTTGGTTAGACACGGAGACCGGGGATTGCGGGGAACGGAAGTTGGTGCATGAAGGTCGAGCCGTCCGCATCGTCATAGGCAAGCTGGCGCTCGGCTTCATCCCGTCGCAACTGGTCGGCTAGGCAGAGTCTTGGTCCTCAACCTCTCTGGCGACACCAACGGTGCTAAGAACACCGACGGGAAAGGTCTGTGCTTGACAGCCCCTTCGCTCTTAATCGAGGGCCACCCGACGAATGGAAGGCGGCCTCACCAGCGTGCCTGAAGGTCCACCACTTGATAGTGATCCACACCTTCCGGCAACTCCAACAGCGCCGCTCGATCCTCAGGGTAGTATTTCGGCCGCTCCGGGTTGCCCCCGGTGTACTCCGCAAGTGCGTCCATCGAATCCCAAAAAGACACGAACATGAATTCGACGTTGTCCGACACACTACGCCGGAGGAGTATCCAGCCGCGATTTCCCGGCACCTCACCGTAGTCGGGATACGCCGTTTCCTTCAGGAAGCGCTCGTACTTATCTGCATCAGCAGCACTGGTTTGACCTCGCCAGACGCGAATGATCATCGTTCGTTTTCTCCTATCTCCTATCTCCTGTCTCCTGCCCCTGCTGCAAGCGGGTCATCGTGCCCTCACCCCGCGCTCTTCCGGTGTTCCGATAGTGTGACGCTTGATTCGTCGATGAAGATTGCCGGCTCCTGCCATGGGTGATTGGGAAGTAGGCCGCGGGTCAAGAATCGCTCAAGCAGATCAGGGTCCAGCGGGAGCGCGAACTCGATGCGCACGGTCGGCACGCGCTCGGTCCGACCAATTTCACCTAGCGTTGGTTTCGCGCCCGGAATCGGGCGGAACTGCTCTACACCCACGGCAGACCACCAAGCCGATTGCTCGTAATGCCCGTATCGCAAGGGCACCTCGCGACCGATTCCTTCGAGGAGCGCCTCCACATGGTCGGGTGGAATAAACGTTGTAATTCGATACATACGGGTAAAAATCATCGCGGGGTTTCCTCACGCATAGCCGACGGCCATGATAACCAGCTATTGACGTTTAGATGGTGTCATGGGAGACGCGATTTTGCAATGCTTGGGATAGGACGACTTGAATGGGACACCCGTACTTATTGGGTTTGGGGGAGTACGCGAAACCCGGCGGCGTCGAAGACATAGGTTTTGACTTCGCCCTCGTCGCCTTGCGCCGGTATTTCTTTGCCATTTAGCTGGAAGCTGATGCCTGCGGCGTTTCCCGTCTTGACGACGACTTCGCCGCTGGCCCGCACGGAGGTGTGCGCAGGGGCGATCAGGGTTTCCTGGGCTACGGGTTTGCCATCGGCCATGATGGAGACCCAGGCGGTTTCCTCGGCGCGGATCAGCAGGCTTAACTTACCGGGAGTAGTCGCGCGGGCGGGGGGAGCGGCGGGCTCTGTCTGCGATGCCGCCGAGGTCGTTCCCTCGGACATCGTCGCTCCGGACATCGGTGCTCCGGCGATCGGTGTTCCGGACATCGTTCCCCCGGAGAGTTTTCCAGACGACGATGTTGCCGCAGGCGATTGTTTGTCCGCGGAAAGACGAGCGGCGGCAGTGACTGGAGCGGGAGCCGGGGATCGATTGGAGGCGGCTGCGGAGAGCGGCGCGGTTTGGGGCTCGCGGTGACGGCGGGAATTCCAGAGAGCGAGTGCGAAGGTCACGAGCAGTAAGGCCACCGCCAGTTTGCCCCACGGAATCTGGACGGGGCGTTCATGGTCACTGGGCGGGCGCTCGGGGCCTCCGGCAGGATATTTTTGGCGGAAACGCTCGGCCGGAGGATGGGCTGCGGAAGCAGAGGATGAGGAACTGGGTAAGAAAGAAAGATCTTTATAGCGATCTTCGTTTCGACGACCCCGTTTGCGACGATCTTCGGTGAGAAGCTGGCGGCTAGGATCATGGCCGGTGCTGCTGCGGGAAGAATCGCTGAGATTTTTGCCAGGAAGATCTTTGTCCGGAAGATCTTTTCCATGGAGATCCGTGCCGGGAAGGTTGCGGAGATCGGACGAGGTGGGTTGCGCCTGGAAGGCGGCGAGATAGTCGGCTATGGTTTCTTCTTCGTTGAGTCCGACCTGACGGGCGTAGGCGCGTACAAAACCTTTGTTGAAGACGCCGCCGGGAAGCTGGTCGAAGTGCTCCTCTTCGAGGGCGCGCAGCATGCGGGTGCTAATTTTGGTGGTATTGGAGATGGCATCGAGTTCGATGCCGCGCAGCTCGCGCTGCTTACGAAGTTTTTCTCCGAACGCACCCAAGGCAGGCTCCGACAGACGGGCTAAATTTACGTCCGCATCGAGACGGGAATAATCATAGGCGAAGGTGGGAGCGGACGCCAGAAGGGGTTGCGTGAACGACATTACGGAGGGTGTGATCTCAGGGGCTAAAGCCTGATCCGAAATCGGTGTCTTGAACGCAGGTCTGGAAGGCCTGGTCCATCTGTCTGCGGACGAAGCCTGGTGCGATCCTCAAAGCGTGCCGCGGCTTACTATTGAGGTTTCTTTTCGAGGACTATGGTGAGAGTGGCGTTGCAGGTCTTGGCGGGATCGACGAAGGCTGAGCCTTCGCGGCCGCTTTCGGAGGCGCGGAAGAACAGTCCTTGCTTGGTGCGGTCGGGGAGTCCGGTGAAGCGGGCCTTGCCGCTGGCGTTGGTTCCGACTTCGAGGTCCAGCTTGTGGAGGTACATGAATCCGTAGGCGATGTGGACCTTGATGTTGGCAGCGTAGACTGGCGCCTGTGCAGTATCTGTGACCGTGAAGTCGGCGGAGCAGGGGCCTATGCCACCGTCGATGACGGGAATGGTTTTGGGGTCGACTGGCGCGGCGGTTTGGGCTTGCAGGGCCAGTGATGAAAGAACTACCAGCAGGAGCGTTGTAGATAGCGTGATTTTGTGGGCAGTAATTGTTCGCATCGTCTTAATCGCGTCGTCTTAAATCCAAGGATACGCCCGCCTTGGCGTTGGGGGATAGAGTCAGGTGAGTGGACTTGGCGTACGAAGGGTCCTGGCGGCGGCAGGACGACTCGCTGCCTCGTCTGGACGGCTGAGACGGCCGTCCCCGCATTTGCCCGGAACTCCGGCATCTTCCCACACGTCTAAGGTGAGGATGGGATTGGCTTTAAGGGTTCCTGTTACCAACGTTCATTGCCCCGGCGGCGGTGCGCTCCTATAATTTTTGGAACTGTCACTCCGTCCAACTGAAGATCAGGGAACTGAGATCAGGAAACCGGCAGGAAATCAGAATCACGAAACTGGAATCAGGAAAATAGATCAGGGAAGCAGGCATGTCCGAGGCCACCGGCACACAATTGACGCGCCACAGCCAGGAGCTGACCATTTTCCACGACGTGGCCAAAGCCCTGACGTCGTCGCTGGACCTTGATTCCATTCTGCAGACGATCATGGAAAAGATGGCGGAATATTTCCGTCCTGATACCTGGTCACTGCTGATGGTGGACGAGGAGCACAACGAACTTTACTTCGCGATTGCGGTGGGCGACGCCGCCGAAGCGCTGAAGAATGTTCGCCTGAAAGTGGGCGAAGGCATTGCAGGATGGGTGGCGAAGACCGGCGAGCAGGTGATTTCGGCGGATGTGGAAAGCGATCCGCGATTTGCCAAGCGGATCGATGAAGCCACGCAGTGGGAGACGCACTCGGTGATCTGCGTGCCGCTGCGGTCGCGACTGCGGGTGCTGGGCGTGATCCAGTTGGTGAATGTGGACCTGTCGCAATTCAACGAGCCGGAAGTTTTCTTCCTGCAGGCGCTTTGCGATTACGCGGCGATTGCCATTGAGAATGCGCGCTGGGTGGAGAAGATCCAGGAACTTACGATCACCGACGATTGCACCGGTCTCTACAATGCGCGGCATCTTTATAAGACGCTGGAGACGGAGGTTTACCGGTCTTCGCGGTTCGGCTACGAGTTCAGCGTTTTGTTCATCGACCTCGACCACTTCAAGGCAGTCAACGACACCCACGGGCACCTGATTGGGAGCAAGCTGCTGGCGGAGATTGGTTATCTGGTGAAAGCGCAACTGCGTTTGATCGACTTTGCCTACCGCTACGGAGGCGACGAATTTGTGGTGCTGTTGCCGCAGACTGGGAAAGATCAGGCGCTGGTGGTGGCGAAACGGTTGCGCGATGCGCTGCGGGCCAGCAGCTTTTGCCGCGACGAAGGATTGAATCTGAACGTGAGGGCTTCGATTGGATTAGCTACTTATCCGCACGATGCGCGCGATGCGCACGACATCATTCGCCAGGCGGACGAGATGATGTATCTGGTGAAGAACACGACCCGGGACAATATTGGGATTGCGCAGCGGGGCGTGATGAAGTAGGAAGGCAGCTTCCAGCTCTTAGCTTCTAGCTTGGGGCCTTCAGAGCCTTCCCGAGAGTCGACTGACGATCCTGCTATTCGATGAGAGAATAACTGAGGAGCCGTCAGCTTCGTTTCATTTCGCCATCCCCCGCCTATCTTTTGCAAGATACGCGTATCACCCGGCTCTCACTTCGTAAAAATGTCGTGATCCTGATCGTATTTTTTCTCGACCTCCTGAGCCTCATCCGCCATTTCATCCGCGTCTTTTTCCAACCGCTCGGTGACGGCAGCCTGGTCAGAGCTACGTTTGTTTGATGGCTGTTGCGGTGACTTTGTTGAACCCTTCTTGATATCCGGCATAGTGCACCTCTCGGTCGATTATAAACAATTGAAGGCTGGTCAATGAGGGCTGGGGCGATATTTCACAGTTACATAGCGGAGAGCCCGATCCTCCGTGATTGGGGATCGACACAGTGCGCCTACAGGGTCAGGTGGGTCTCGTGGAGGTCTGGGTGCCGGGCGATGCAACTCCATGGGCAAGTCGCCCAGACGACGCACGGGACGGCTGATCCCGCTCAGGTCGCTTATTGTCACGCTCAGGAGCGCTGAAACGCGCGACGGTCCCCCCTTTAACGTTCCGACTGAAACGAGGACGGTTACGGAGGTCAGGTTCTTGGCTTCAAAGTCGGCCTCGACGCACATGGGAGGGTCGCGCCTGTCATTCGTCGCTGGATTCCCGTCCTGTTCCCCGCAATCGTTCACTTCCGACTTGATCGGTGCGCCTCCGCCTTCGTTCTTCAAGAAAAATTCCAGACTCACACTCGGCAAGCCTCGATCAAATGAAGACACTATTAGGCTCTTTGCGCGCCGAATAGCAGCCTTTTCCGTCTTATTGGTTGACGGCGTTTGCGCCCACAAGTAGACGGTCAGCAGCAGAACCCAGAGACCGAGAATCATTCGCTGCATGCCTCTATTAGACACCTCACGGCCAAGAGAAGCCTACGCCCAGGTCTGAGGGACTGACGGATGAGCCCCGCCCGACCGCCTCCCCGCGTCCCTCCCTGCAAAGCAAAATTAGGCACTGAAATTGACATCATCTGATGCTACAATCAGTGCCTGGAGTTTCTATGAGAACGACCCTTGCGCTGGATGACGATCTGGTACGCCTCGCCCAGGAGTTCACCGGGGTAGAAGAGAAGACGGCGTTGGTTCGGGAAGCTCTCAAAGCTCTTATCGAGCGGGAGAGCGCCCGCAGGCTGGCGTTGCTCGGCGGCACCATGCCCAAATTGAAGCATGTTCCACGCCGCAGGCGGACGAATTGATTCTCGCCGACACATCGATTTGGATCGACCACCTTCGCTCCGAAAACAAAGAAATGCGCAAGCGTCTGCACCAAGGGGAGATAGTGGTCCATCCGTTTGTCGTTGCGGAACTCGCTCTCGGATCTTTGCGGCGGCGTACGGAAACCCTTGCACTGCTCGACCTGTTACCGCAGGTGCGCATGCCTAACCTGGCAGAGGTGCGGCTCATGATCGAAGCTCGCCGTTTGTACGGCCTGGGCATCGGTTTGATCGACGTACATTTGATCGCGTCTGTCTCTGTCAATTCGCCAGCACTTTTGTGGACCCGGGATAAACCGCTCCGTAAGGTTGCCGAAAGGCTCGGCATTCACGCGAGCCTCTGCTGAATTGAGTGGTTGAGTGAGGGCCATTGAGTGATTGAAAAAAGATTTTCAATTGCTCAATCACCAGGTTGCTCAATTGCTCAATTTCTTCTCCGGCTCGGCTGGCTTCACGTCTGGCTTCCAGGGGTTGGCGTTGGCGGGGGCGCTGGGGTTTACGGCGAAGTCCCACACGTAGAGGTTCATGCCCTGGTTGTCCTGTATCTCAACCAGCGCGTACTCGCCGGGGGCCAGATCTTCGGTGGGTGTTAACTTGAGCCAGCCACTACCAACCTGGTCGATGGTGGTCTTCACAAAATTCTGATCCTGGTTGACCTTGCCGGCGGCGTTACGTTTCAGGTCGCCCACGATACGCTTGCCGTTCTTTACTTTGGCGTGGACGATGCGGAAACGATCAAAGGGGACAATGGCCCGCTCGGGTTGCTGCGGCTGCTGGGGTTGTTGGGTGCGGGGAGCGTCGAGACTGGGTTGGGAGGGTTTGGCGGAAGCGGTTTCGCCGCTCGGCGCCTCGTTGTTTGGAGCATCACCCATGTTGATGTAGATGGAAGGCACGGCGACGTGGGCGTGCAGGGTGGAGTGTTCGCCGTCGAGTTCCACGGTCTGCTTGGCGCTGGCGATGGGACGGAGAGCGCCGCGCAGGATGTTGGCCTTGGTGTTGGGGTTGATGTCGCCCTCGGCCTGCTGCAGTTCGACGAGTTGCGGCTGGCCTTGAAAGTTATCGAGCAGGAAGACGCCGGAATCTTCCGGGAGGCGCAGGCCGGGTGCAACTTGCGGGAGGTGGGAGAGTTCGGCTTCGCGGTCGGCGTCGGTTTCCTTTTCTTTGTCCAGAGCAGCGGCCTCAGGGATGGCGGAGGTGGCGCGGTCTTTCCCATACTTTTCGGTGGCCGGCCAGTCCACTAGAGCGGAGGGAAGTTCTTCCCACTCATCGCGTTCGGCGCTTTTGTAGCGCACGCGGTCGCCTTTGACTTCATATTGGGTAACCAGTTGGTAGGACCCGTCTTTGAGGATGAGACGCCGGGAGAGATCCTGAGCGGGAGCATGGAGAACCAGAGCAAGACCGAGCAGGGCCAGGGTGATGGCGGTAAACAGCGGCGTGCGGCGTGGATTCGGTAAGGTTGTGCTGGTGCGGGTCATACGTTTACTTGGATGCGCCGGTTTTGATTTTCATTGGCTATTATCGTTCGTGCTGGGGTTTATTCGCCAACCCGAGGCAGAGGTAGTCGGCTGGACCGGAATTGAGCAGGGTCAATGAGTGATAATGCCTGTTCGTACCAGAAGTCATTTTCCTGCCTTACCGCATTCTCTTCCCGCGCGAACGAAGAGTGAGGCGTAGCTTACAAACAGGCGAATTGCGCGTCTCACCCCCATATGAAAGCTCTAAGCTTTCCCCCGCGCCACGCGGCGATTGCGCTCACGGCCAGCTTGTTGCTCTTACCATTGCTGACCGGTCAAAGCGCCCCGAAGAGAATCGACTGGGCAGGCGACCTGAGATTTTTTGAAGCCGAGCTCCCCAAGGCACATGTCGACGCTTTTCATAGCCTGAAGCGCGACCAATTCCATCGGATGGTCAGCGACCTCATTGCGAGTGCTCCTCATAGCACAGACCGTCAGGTGGTCGCTGGCCTTATGCGCATCACTAGCGCGATCGGGGATTCACACAGCGGCATCCACTCGATTCCGGCAAACCTTCGGTTCGCAATCGTACCCATCAGCGTGTATCTATTTGGTGATCAGTTAGGAATTGTCGCAGGTGCGCCCTATTGCCAGGACTTGATTGGGGGAAAGATCATCTCCATCAATGGGCATCCGGTGAAGGAGGTCGTGCAGCACATGAAGTTGTTGACCGAAGGTACGAATGACATGACACGGTCGGCGTTTGTGGTCACCCGGCTCATCCGCCCTGAACTGCTTTTCTACGAGGGTTTGGCCGAACGGCCGGACCAATACGACCTCATTGTCGAAAAGGACGGAAAAACCATCGCCCGCAGCTTGACGGTTCTAGGACGCGAGCCAGACGGCTCGCCGATCACGGGCGGCCTTTCAATCAATCCGTTACCACTACAGGGTTCTGACTGGGTTAGTGCCGCTCCTTCGAAGTTGCCGCTATGGTTGGAAAATATGGACAAGCAGTTCTGGTTTGCAGAGTTGCCCGACAAGTCGGCCCTGTATATTCAGGACAGGTTGGTGCTCGACGAAAAGGACGGCCAGTCATTGGCTGCGTTTTATCAGGAAGTGTTCAAGAAAATCGAACAAGGCCGATACAAAACCATTGTGCTCGATATTCGTTTGAATGGTGGAGGGGACAACACTTTGTTTGAACCGCTCAAAGCCAGCTTTACCTCCATGCCAGCGTTTCAGAACAAAGGGCAGTTTTTCGTGATCATCGGTCGATTGACGCAATCGGCGGCGGAGAATTTCACGACGTTTCTGGAACGGAATACGAAAGCCATTTTTGTAGGAGAACCGACGGGGGAAAGCCCCAACCACTATGGCGATCCCGATCTCCTCGAGTTGCCATCTTCCGGTATAAGCATCAATCTATCGCGTAAACGTTGGAATGATTCGGTTCCAGGGGACCACCGGCCATGGACGCAGGCTGCCATTCCAGCGCCTCTAACTCTCGATGACTTCCGAAAAGGCCGCGATCCCGCGCTCGAAGCGATCTGGAAGAAGGACCACGCCACAAGCGACGGACGACTCTCCTGCAGGCATTAATACCTCGAATCTAACCCAACCGAAGTAGCTTCGCGGCCTAGTGTATTCGGCTAGGCCAGGTGGGGAGTTGCAACGATGGCGCCAGCAACTAGAGTTGGGCGCGGGGCGTCTGGGCTGATCCTCCTCCGCCGCGGCAGCCGTATGGTCTGGGCTTAGGGTGATGAAATTACAGTTGGAGATTTCGACTCTTCAATCAGGAGAACTTCAATGAGAAGGGAACGCGTTTTTCTGCGACTTGTGGCTGTAGGTGCTTTGGTCTGCCTGACCAGCCTGATGGCGCTCGGCCAGGCCTCACGAACATGGGTATCCGGAGTTGGCGATGACGCGAATCCCTGTTCGCGCACGGCTCCGTGTAAAACCTTTGCCGGGGCCATTGGAAAAACCGCTACCGGTGGTGAAATCGACGTCCTGGATCCTGGAGGATTTGGCGCCGTGACCATTAACAAGTCCATCTCCATTGAAGCGGACGGTTTAATTGCGGGAGTTTTGATTGTCGGTACAAACGGAATCGTCGTCAACGCCGGGCCAACTGACGTAGTCGTTCTGCGCGGCCTAACAATGGACGGAACGCTAGGTCTGGGTCTCTCAGGAATATCGTTCATCAGCGGCGGCTCACTTTTCGTCGAAGGCTGCAAGATCAACGCCTTCACAACAGGCATAAGCATCACGCCCAGCTCTGGGCAAAGTCGAATCTTTATCGACGATACCACCGTCCGAAACAGCCAGCAGGATGGAATCCTGATTTCGCCCTGGGGTTCGGCCAGTGTTACAGGCACGTTCGACCGACTGAGACTTGAGAACAACGGGGCGGCCGGGTTAGAAGCAGACGCCTCCGGTACCACTCAAACTCAGTTGACGCTCGAGAACTCGACCTCGACCAGCAACGCGACCGGAGTTTTGGCTTCCGGAATCAGGGCGACGGTCCTCCTGAGTACCGATACTCTCGTCGGCAACGGGAACAATACGTCGACGACATTTGGCGGGCAAATACAAACTCTTCCATAACGAACCTCATCTATCGGCCTGCGGCCTACGCCGGGATCGTCGAAGCGGAAGATAGGCCCTGCTCGGTCCCGCCGACGGGGCCGCGCTATTTCTGTATTGACCAGCCAGCCAGCCTTGGGCTCTCCATTACTGTCGATTGCGCCATTCAGGTGGTGAAACAACGCCGCGGTACTGATTGGCGTTTCGTCGGGGCGTCTCGAGGAACCCAAGGAACGAAGGCGTGCGCTTGTAGTATTCTCGGCTTGTCGATATTCTGTTGCACGCACGGCGCCACCGGCTCCTGAATCAATGAACTGTAAACCTATCCTCTGTTCTTACGTGTTGTTCATGTTGCTGTGGAGTGCTAACGCACCTGCCCAGACGGCAGCTTCGCCGATGGCGGCGCCAGCGGCTCCGCCGCAGTATTCGGTGCAGGGAACGGTTGCTTCCGCGGTACCGCCGGCGCAGGGCGAGCCAGTTTCTTATGCGTCGGTGACGCAACTGAACGGGTTGCTGTCGCAGTTGGAGACGGCGTCGAAGGCCACGCAGGCCGACCTGACGAAGCTGCGCGTCGAACGCTGGAAGACCGACAACTCCTCCAAGAAGCAGGCGCTGGGGAATGTGGATTCGATCCAGCGCAATCTGCAGAATGCGTTGCCCGAGATCATTGGGCAGTTGCGCAATGC
Source organism: Candidatus Sulfotelmatobacter sp. (assembly GCA_035486795.1). GTDB lineage: Bacteria > Acidobacteriota > Terriglobia > Terriglobales > Acidobacteriaceae > Sulfotelmatobacter. The sequence goes on from DATHMS010000125.1 coordinate 10,887, forward strand.
GCCGGAGGACATGCCCGCGACCTTCAAGCTGTACCGGAATCTGGATGCGCTCTACGACGTACTGGGGAGCGTGGCGGAATCGGCGGGAGCGTTCGGACCGAAAGACGATTTCCAGGCATTGTCGAATGATCTGACGAGTTTCGAAGGCACGCGGAAACAGATTGCGGAGCGTTTGGAGACTCTGGCCGCGTCGAAGGAGCAGGAGATCGTGCGCCTGCGAACCGACCTGAAGACGGCGCAGGCGGCTATTCCGGCGGAGCCTCCGAAGAAAACTGTGGTGGACGACACTGAGCCGCCGAAGAAGCCGGTGGTGAAGAAGAAGCCGGTGGTGAAGAAGCCGGCTACGACTACGCCGCCGGGTACGCCGCCAGCGACCACGCCGCCGGCCCAGCCCAAGCAGTAGAGACGTTAGCTTGCTACGTCTCTACGACGCGGTACCGTGGTCGGACACTTGCTGCCCGGTCGTTGTCTGGTCCGGGCCTGAATCTGTTAACCTTCCTTCCGCATCAGATTTCACCTGAGAATCCGGCATGAGCCCTCACGGCAGCATTCCTGCGATTATCTTTGGCGTTGTCATCATCTGCGTGGTGCTGCAGGATGCGTTTGAGACAGTGGTGCTGCCGCGGCGGGTGACCCGGCAGTTCAAGTTGACAGCGTGGTTCTTGCGGCGCACATGGATTCCCTGGAAGAAGATAGCGGCGCACATCCAGACCTCTTCGTTGCAGCAGAGTTTTCTGGGATACTTCGGGCCGCTGTCGCTGATCACGCTGCTGATTTTCTGGGCCGCGAGCCTGATCATGGGTTTCGCGCTGCTGCAATACGGAATTGGCGGGCACGAACAACTGGGCAACGAGCCCATCACGTTTGCCCGGATCATTTATCACAGCGGCGAGACCTTCTTCACTTTGGGTTACGGCGATATTGTGCCGACCTCGAGCCTGGCCCGCGCCCTTTCGGTGCTGGAAGCGGGGATGGGCTTCGCGTTTCTGGGGGTGGTGATCGGCTACCTGCCGGTGGTGTACTCCTCGTTTTCACGGCGAGAAATTCAGATCTCGATGCTCGATGCGCGCGCGGGATCGCCTCCAACTGCGGCCGAGCTGCTGGTGAGGCTGGCAGGAACGTCGGAGAATCCGGCGGCGATCGACCAGGCGGTGCTCGATGGATGTCTGCGCGACTGGGAGCGCTGGGCGGGAGAGTTGCTGGAAAGCCACATTTCTTATCCGGTCTTGAGTTTTTTCCGCTCGCAGCACAGCAACACGTCGTGGCTGGGAACTTTGCAGACCATGCTGGATGTGACTTCGCTGCTGATCACCGGCGTTGACGGCATTCATCGCGGGCAGGCGCGGGTAACTTTTGCGATGGCGCGGCATGCGGCCGTCGATCTGGCGCAGATGGTGAATGCACGCTATGATCCGTTGGCGCCGGAAAGGTTGACCGATGCCGGTTTCGACACGTTGCGGGACACGCTGGCGGCGGCGGGATTGAAGTTGCAAGGCACGGAAGCAGCGCGGCAGAAGCTGACCAACTTGCGGGCGATGTATGAACCTTATCTGCACTCGATGGCTCGAAATCTCATGGTGGCGTTGCCGCCGTGGCAGCATCCGGTGAAGCTGCGGGACAACTGGCAGGCGGGGCCGTGGGACCGGATGATCCAGGCCAAGGGATTGGCGGTGCTGGGGCAGAAGCCGGTGCAGCCGCAGATCAGCGACGATCATTTCTAGGCGGTGCAGGTCTGGCCGGTGAAGGTCTGGGCTGTGCAGGATTCGGTCAGCTGCGTGCTACCATTCTTTTTCCCTGATATTTCATTGAATGAAAAACATTGGCGAGAACGTGGTGCGCATTGAGGCAGAGGCGCTGCACGCGCTGGCGGACCGAATCGGCGGCCCGATGGCGCCGGCGTTTCAGCGAGCGGTGGACCTGATGTTTTCCTGCGCAGGACGCGTGGTGGTCACGGGGATGGGCAAGAGCGGTCTGATTGCACGCAAGATTGCAGCTACTCTGAGTTCGACGGGAACACCGGCGTTGTATTTGCATCCGGTGGAAGCGCTGCACGGGGATTTGGGGATGGTTGTGCGAGGGGATGTAGTACTGGCGCTTTCAGCATCCGGGGAGACAGAGGAAATTCTGGCGTTGCTGGCGACAATCAAGCGGCTGCAGGTGCCGCTGATTGCCATGACGGGAGATGCGACCAGTGTGGAGCGGGCGCCCTCGCCCGCGAATGCCGGCAGCAGAGGATCGAGGGGAGCAGGGAAGTCCGCAGCAAAATTGTCGGCAGAGAAGGTTGAATTGAAGGCCAAGGCAACGTCAAAAGCAGTGGGCGAAGGCGCCCGCTCCACAGGAGCTTCGACTTTGGCTTCTGCGGCGGACGTGGCGCTGGATTGTTCGATTGCGGAGGAGGCTTGCTCGCTGGGGCTGGCGCCTACGGCTTCGACTACGACGATGCTGGCTTTGGGCGATGCCCTTGCGGTTACGCTCAGCGAGAAGCGCGGGTTCAGGGAAGAGGATTTTGCGAACCTGCATCCCGGAGGGAAGTTAGGCAAGCGGCTGGCGCGGGTGGAATCTTTGATGCACTCGGGCGAAGCACTGCCGCGGGTGGGTCCGCAGACGAAGATGCCGGACGTGATCTATGAAATGTCACGCAAGAAACTAGGAGTAACGGCAGTGGTGGAAGGCGACAAGTTGGTGGGCATCATCAGCGACGGAGATTTGCGGCGACTGCTGGAGAAGCGCGGCAAGGACGTGCTCGATCTGACGGCGGGAGAGTGCATGACGAAGAATCCCCGGACGATTGCGGCTGGGGAATTTGCCGCGACCGCACTGGCTTTGATGGAAGAGAAGAAGATTACTTCGCTCGCTGTGGTTGGTGCGGGAGATCGACTCGTGGGGATCGTCCACTTGCACGATCTGTGGAGCACGGAACTCGTATAGCGCCGGCCTCGCCGCCGGCTCCCGCCGAGACGGCGGCGCTACAATACCTTTATGTATCACTATGATCCCAACACCGCGCTGGAAGAATTGACGGAAGATGCAACCTTGCCAAACCCGGTGCATGTGCGCGACATGATCCTCCGCAAGCATCCCTCGACGGACAATGCGCTGGAGTTGAACCGGAAGTTTGTTGAGTATCAGAAGCTTTTCGGGGAGACGCAGAAGCTGGGCAAAGAGATTCTGCGGCGGCTTACTTCTTAGTACCGGGTCGCGAGTACCGCTTGATCGTCTATCTGCTGGCCAGAAAGTCGATCAACTCCTCGCGGCTGAAACCCGCTTCCCTCAACAAGGACATCGAGTGCCTTTTGGCAGGTCGCGATTATGACCGGGAAACCGCTCTGCGCCGAGAGGTCGGATGGGAAAAGACGAAGTGGCTGCCCGAAGTGTGATCCAGAACAAAGCCGTTCTGCTCCAGAAAACGGACGCCTTGGCGTGGTTTGACTGCGGGCAGCTTTGCCATGCGAGTACCTCACTGCTTTTATCTGAAGAGTCTCGTAGAGTCTCTTCTCAGCGGGAATACTCCAAATCCAGAGAGGCCACCAGCGTGTTGTCGTCCGTTGGAACGGGATCATTGTGTTTGCGCAGGCTGGCAATGTAACCGGAGATTGCGTCTCTGGCCATTTCCCGGGCCTCGTCTACCGTGCGGCCGTACGTGACACAGCCAGGTAGGGCCGGAACCAGCGCTGTGTACCCGCCTTCTGGCTCGGGACGCAGCATGATGTTGTCACGGTAGCGAGTTTTAGCCATGAGACTGCAATCATTCTAGCAAGGGCTGGAAGCCTGTCAAAGAAAGTCGCTGCTACAATAGCCAATTCCACTTCCACAGGAATCATTCACTATGCATCGATGGTCAGAACTCTTTATTCCTACACTGCGCGAGCCTCCCGCGGACGCGGAAGTGGCCAGCCACAAGTTTCTGGTGCGGGCGGGCTACATTCGGCAGCTGGCAGCGGGGATTTACTCCTATCTCTTTCTCGGTAATCGCTCGTTCAACAAGATCATGGGCATCGTGCGCCAGGAGATGGACAAGATCGGGCAGGAGTTCTTTCTGCCGGCGCTGCATCCGCGGGAGCTCTGGGAGGCCAGCGGACGCCTGGCTCTGGTGGGCGACAATTTATTTCGGCTGAAAGACCGCAAAGGCGCCGACCTTGTGCTGGGCATGACGGAGGAAGAAGTGATGACTTCGATTGCCCTGAAAGATCTGCGCAGCTACAAGCAGTTGCCGCAGGTCTGGTACCAGATTGCCACAAAGTTTCGCGATGAGCCACGGCCGAAGTCCGGCCTGTTGCGGGTGCGGCAGTTCATCATGAAAGACTCGTACTCCTTCGACATCGATGCCGCCGGGCTGGACGTTTCCTACAGGAAGCATTACGACGCTTATCGCCGAATCTTCGACCGCTGCGGATTGAAGTACATGGTTGTGGAGGCGGATTCGGGGGCGATGGGCGGGAAGGAGTCGCACGAATTCATGGTGCGCACGCCAGCGGGAGAAGATCGAATTGTCAGTTGCGATGGTTGCGACTACGCCGCGAACGTCGAGAAAGCTACGTCGAAACTAGAGGTGGTCGCGGACCTGGCTGCTGAAGGCGATGGCAAGCCGCTCGAGGTGCACACTCCGGGGCAGAAGACGATTGAAGATGTGGCGCGGTTTCTGGGAGTTTCGCCGAAGAACAAGATCAAGACGCTGGCTTACATGTCAGACGAACCGGCGTCGGATAAGAAGAACGACGAGAAGACTGGCAAGACTGGGCCCCGGCCTACGTCTCGGCCGATCGTGGTGTTGATGCGCGGCGATCATCAGCTGAATGAAGCAAAGTTCAACGCAGCGGTGGGCGTCGCGACGCGGCCCATGGAGGAAGGCGAGATCAAGGCGCTGTTCAAGTCTCCCGCGGGATACTTGGGCCCCGTTGGCATTGAGTGGGCCAAGGACTTGAAAAAAGACGCCGGGCTTCCTCTGTTGCTGGTCGATGAGGCTCTCCAGGGCCGCGCCAATCTGATTGCGGGCGCGAATAAAGAGGACTATCACCTGAAGAATCTGACGCCGGGGAAGGACTTTCATCCCACGGCTTATGCCGATCTGCGCGCCGTGACGGCTGGCGAAGCTTGTCCGAATTGCGGCAATGCTCTGCGCATTGATACTGCGGTTGAGATTGGACACATCTTCAAGCTGGGTTACCGGTATTCGGACTCGATGGGGCTGCGCGTACTGGACAAAAACGGCAAGGAAGCTATGCCGATCATGGGCTGCTATGGCATTGGGATTGAGCGCATCCTGACGGCTGCTGTTGAACAGAGCAACGACGAGAACGGGTTCTGGCTTCCCCCCTCGATCGCGCCGTTCCAAATTGTGGTTACTCCCGTCAATGTGAAGGACGAGAGCTTGCTTAAGGCGGCGGTCGACATTGGAGCCCGTCTGGAATCCGCTGGCTTCGACGTGGTCCTCGACGACCGCGATGAACGGCCGGGGGTGAAGTTCAAGGACGCCGACTTAGTCGGAATCCCCTTTAGAATCACGGTGGGGAAGAAGGTTACCGAAGGTACTGTAGAAGTGGTTCTACGCTCGACTCGGGAAGTGCGCGATGTTACGATCGCGACGGTAGTGGAATATTTCCAAGGAGTGCTGCCAGCCAAGGCCTGAAAGTTGCGCCGCTGGCCGGCGCAGTTTTGAGACTATGGGAACCCTTAAGGCACTGGCGGGATTTCTGGCGATGATTCTGGTGGTGATAGCCCTGTTTCAGGTGGCTCCGCCCATCATGGCCAACTTCAGTTTTCAGGACGACCTCAGGCAGGTCGCGATGATGGCAGGGGCTAACCCGAACAAAACCGACGATGATGTTCGCAATGACGTGCTGCGCAAGGCCAAAGAGCACGACCTGCCGATCAGCGAGAAGCAGGTAACCGTCCAGCGAATCCTTACACCCGGCCTGATGGCCGTTTACGTCGCCGCAGACTATACCGTGCCCATCAATCTGCCGGGCTATTCCTTCGAGATGCACTTCAATCCGTCGAGCGAAAACAAGTAGAAAATCAGTGATCAGTGATCAGTGGCCAGTACTCAGTCACGACTGGGTTCGGGTGCCTATGTTCGTGATTTCGTTGCACGGCCTCTCCTGAAGCTCACATCTCGTGCTTACTCTGGAGCCAGGATTCAATCTGGGGCGCGTTACCCGGCCCATTCGGCTTACCGCTCGCCTCTGCTCGGACCTTCGGCAAAAAAGGCCAGCTGATTGGGAGCGCACTCTTCCGACTTACTGACTGCGGTGCTGATTCTTCAACGGGCTGTCAGGGCGATGGCTGCCCTGAACATCTTTTACGAGAGGTTGAAGTCAGTGGCACGATGCGCCTCCCCAGGCACGACGGTCCGGGCCTTGATTTCTGGTGAGAGGGAAGAGGACGCTGTGCGGGGAGTGGACCGCACAGCTTCAGAGGAATTCAACGGACAATTTAACTCAGAAAAAAACGGCTTCGTCTCGGGATGTGATCTGCGGGGGAGCAGACCCGAGAACAGCTCCGACTACGGAGTTGGGCCGCAGCCGCCGACCAGAGAGCTCGCGGAGGTTTCCGCTCCCACGCCGATGGCGACCGGCTGTGACACCATGCCGTTGTAAGTCGCCGTGACGTTGTAATATCCGGTGTAAACCCAGACCGGCGTTCCGGTCGGGGGATTAGCGATGTTATTCCAGGTGCACATGTTAGGATCTACAGCCGTCATCAAACCGGTAGCGTTGATGGGCGCGATAGTCGGGCCATCGGGCGGCAAAGCATCCCCGGTATTAGCGTCTTGGCCGAAGGGCGTTGCAGTCCACACGACAGAGTTTGTGACGGGGACTGTTCTGCCGCTATGGTAGACCTCGTTGGCAGTTAGCTGAACCGTTGAATCGGCGCCCGCCAGGTTAGTAAAGCTAGATGTGACCTGCACCGACTGCACATAGTCTGAAGTGCCGCATCCAGTCGAGATGAGCGACAGAGCGACGAGCAATGCGGCCAGAATGTTTGTTCGTTTCACTTGAGAAAATCCTCCCTGAAAAAATCCCCCGCAGATTTCACTTCGAATGTTGTCAGCTTCTAATAATGGAGGCAAGGGAAATGTGTGGTTACTATGCAATCGAGTGGTCACGTCCGATAGTCACACGCAGCTTTCACAGCGCGTCGCGCGGCGAGATTTTGTCTTCAATATAAGTGAGTAAGTGTGGCTCGCATAGGCCTACAGACGGGGAGATACGAGATATTGCCTCGTTCGAAAGCACCGCGTTCCGCGGGTCTTCGTGCAATCTACTGGTTCGCTATTGGGACTCGACTGCGGCGTGAGTCTAAGTCGGAAGAGCTTCGAGTTATCAGAGTGGAATGGTTCGAGGTACGAGCTAGCTCGGATCGGCGGCACATATGCTGACTTAGTCTCGGAGTTCCCTCCAAGTTGGCTTATTCATGATTCAGAAACCAGCGACAAGGGCCAGTGACATTCGTAACGTTGCCACGATGTTACCTTCCCCCTACTATCGCAATTAGATTAAGAGTTTCTTCACGCGCTCGCCGCGAATCAGTGAAGCTCAGGTGGAGGCAGTTCATGAAGACCAACGCTCGAGCGCTGCTCAGCTTACTGTTGCTGGCGCTCGCTACGATGTTCCTGGCCAGTTGCGGCGGGTCTTACGGGTGCCGCGTCACGTTCGGCAGTTCGACCTGCACTCCCGGAAACTCCGGGTTTGGCGGGGGGAACGGCGGCGGCGGGGGCGGCGGGGCTACAGCTTTCGCTTTTGCCGTGGACACCAGCGGCACGGGCACGATCGACGGCTATGCCTTGAACTCCGGCAGCGGAACATTCGGTCCTATCACCGACTTCGTTGCGCCCGATACCACCATCATCAACAATCCCGGCGCTGGCATGGTGATTGCCCAGCAAAACGGACAGCAACCGTTCATTTACGCACTGTTCGGCCCTTCGAGCGATGAGCTCTTCGGTTGGTCGATGAGCAACAGCGGCACTCTCACGCCACTGACCAACTTTCCGGCACCGTTATCGGGATTTGATCCAAACGCTTCGATCCCTTTCAACCAATACATCATGACGACCAACCCCGCCGGCACACTGCTATTTATTGCGAATAGCTTTGGCGACGAGATTTTTGTCTTCCAAATCTCTAACGCTGGCGCTTTGACTGTAATCGCTGGATCTCCTTTTTCGACCCCGGTGAACCCGGGAAACCTGACTACGGATGGTCTGGGCAAATATCTCTATGTGACGGAAACGTCGCTCAACCACACCGGCGCCGAGGTGCTCGGCTATTCGATCGGCGATGGAACAAACGGTACGACCCTGGGCGCGTTGACGCAACTTTCGAGCAGCCCCTTCGCATTCAAGATGTGGCAACTGCAGGGCGATGCCAGCGGCAACTTCCTGGTTGGCACATCAGGGAATTCAGCAGCGCCGGGTTTCAGTGGCGTCGACGATAAGAACCTGTATGTATTCAGCATTCAGCAGACCGCCACTACAACTCCAGCCGGCACGCTTACGCAGGTAACAGGCTCTCCCTTTGCCACCACCAATTCGCCGCTTAATATCGCGGTTCAGCCGCCTTCGAGTGGTGGCGAGTTCGTCTACTCGTTCGGCATCGACGACACAGGTTCGGCATACAACCCCATCGAAGGCTACCTGCTGGCCACGGCCGGGTCGCAACCCGGAGCGCTTACTGCGATTGCCAGCTTTCCGACCACCGGGATCGGGACTGGCCACTGGGGCCAGTTCGATCAATCAGGGGCAAACTTGTTCGTCTACAGCAGCATTTCAAATGGCGCTACGGTCGTAACGCAGTTAGGGGCGCTCAGCATCGGCGCGGACGGCATTCCTACGGAGCCGACTTCGCCAGCGACCCTGATCACGCCCGGCTATTGGGTGATGACGGATCCGCAGTAGCTGGCTTTGGTCTGGTAGGGTACGGAATGAACGTTACCTCGCTATTTACTCCGCTATTGACAGCTTAGAGACCCGCATTCACGGCGGGTCTCTTTTTGTTTGCGGGCGCAGCGGTACAATGGAAAGCAAAGCATCCTGACATTGCGCGGTGACGGAGAACTCCAGAAGGAATCGGCAAAAGGAGAGCTGGCGGTCAAACCTTTTGCTGCGTCCCGCCGTCTGACCAGCAGGCAGTTTCTTCAACGGGGGTACGAGTCAAGCCGTGGCCATTAAGATCAAGATCCCAAAAAACGGAGGCAACGGAGGCAACGGCGCCAAGGGATGGCGTGGCTTGCCCCGCGATCCGGTAATCCGAGCTGCACTCGTTGTCTTCCTGGTGATCGCGATTGGCCTGGGTGGAACGTTCTGCTTCTTCTACATCAAGTACGACCGCATTATCGAGCAACGCTTCCGGACTCCCGTATTCAACAACTCAGCAAAAATCTACGCCCTGCCTCGTACCGTGCATGACGGCGAAAAGATCGATGCCAAGGAGATCGCCACGTTCCTGCGCCGGGCCGGGTATTCCGACCGGGAAGGCCAATCGGTGCTGGGCACTTTTCACCTGGTAAGCGACGGAATCGAGATCACCCCTGGGCCAGAGAGCTATCACAGTCCCGAAGCCGCGCACATCGCGATTCAGGATGGTCAGGTGGAAAAGATCGTCAGCCGGGGCAATGAGCTTTCCGCCTACGAACTGGAACCCCAACTCGTGACTGCGTTGTTCGATTCCGAACAGCGCTCCAAGCGCCAGGTGGTGAAGTACTCCGACATTCCCAAGGTGATGGTGGACGCGGTGCTCGCGATTGAAGACCGCCGCTTCTTCGAGCACAGCGGGGTGAATTTCATCCGCATGTTTGAGGCAGGGTGGATCGATCTGACGCGGCAGCGGCACGAGCAGGGCGGTTCGACCATCACCATGCAACTCTCCCGCGGCTTCTTTCTGACGCCGGAAAAAACCGTAAGGCGCAAGCTGACCGAAATGCTGATCGCCGAGGAGATGGAACAGAAGTTCAGCAAGCAGCAGATTTTCGAGTTCTACGGCAACTGGGTGAACCTGGGGCAGCGCGGATCGTTTGCCATCAGCGGATTCGCCGAGGCTTCGAAATCCTATTTCAACAAGGACTTGAAAGACATCACTCTGCCTGAGGCGGCGCTGCTGGCAGGCATCATCCAGGGGCCCAGCCGGTTGTCGCCCTACCGGCATCCTGAGCGTGCGTTGGAGCGGCGCAACCTTGTGCTGGATTCGATGGTCGACACCCACGCGATTACCCGGGAGCAGGCGGAGAAGGCGAAAGCCACTCCGCTGAAGCTGGCGCCGCCGAACGTTGAGGCCAGCGACGCGCCGTATTTCGTCGACATGGTGCGCGACACGCTGATCAACCGGTTCAATGAACATGACCTGAACGACCAGTCCTACCGCATCTACACCACCCTCGATCCCGATCTGCAGAAGTCGGCGGCGCAGGCCGTCGAGATGGGCATGAAGCTGGTGGATGATCAAGTCACCAAGATGCGCACGAAGAAGGTGAAGGTGGGCAAGAAAGTCGAGACCACCGTTGCGCCGGGCCCGCAGGCCCAGGTAGCGCTGATCGCTCTCGATCCGCACACCGGCGCCGTGCTGGCTTTGGTGGGCGGCAGGGATTACGGTTTCAGCCAGCTGAATCACGCCTTGTCGAAACGGCCCACGGGATCCATTTTCAAGCCCTTCGTCTATGCCGCCGCGATGAATACCGCCCTCGATGGCTCGACCACCGTCATTACCCCGGCTTCCACAGTGACTGATGCGCCTTCGAGCTTCGCCTACGGCGACCAGATCTACGAGCCGCGCAACTATAAAGAGGAGTACCACGGCGATGTCACGCTTCGCTATGCGCTGGCCATGTCGCTGAACAACGCGACCGTGAAGGTCGCTGAAGAAGTGGGCTACGACAAAGTAGCGGATCTGGCAAAGCTGGCGGGAATCGTTTCGGTGAAAGCGACTCCAGCCATGGCGCTGGGCTCGTATGAAGCCGCTCCCCTCGATATGGCGGGAGCCTACACGTCGTTCTCTAATAATGGCGCGCGTCTCTCTCCCATCCTGGTGAATTCGGTACGCAACGCCAAGGGCGACGTGGTAGCGAACTTCAAGACCGACCAGCGGCAGGTGCTCGATCCGCGCATCGCCTACGTCATGACCAACATGATGGAAGGCGTGATCAACAACGGCCTCGGCTACACGGCGGTTCGCCTGCGTGGATTTACTTTGCCAGCGGCGGGCAAGACAGGCAGTTCGCACGATGGCTGGTTTGCGGGATACACCTCGAATCTGCTGTGCATTGTCTGGGTAGGTTACGACGATTACAGCGATCTTCGAATCACCGGAGCGATGACTGCCGCGCCTATCTGGACCGAGTTCATGAAGAAGGCCTCCGCGTTGCCGCAGTATTCCGACATGAAGGCCTTCTCGCAACCCACGGGCGTGGTCGATGTTCAACTGGACAAGGCCACGAACCGCCTCGCCACGCCAACCTGCCCGGACGATTACGAAGCAGCCTTCGTGGCGGGCACGGAGCCGCGCGAGACTTGCGACCAGCAGAGTGCCGTCGCCGGATTCTTCAACCGATTCTTCGGCGGAGGAGCCAAGCCACTGCCGCCTCCGCAGGCGGCGAACGGACAAGACCCGCAAAACGCCGATCCGCAAAAGAAGAAAAGCTTCTTCGGCAAGATCGCCGGAATTTTCAAGGACGACAAATCCTCAACCCCGCCGCCCAAGCCGCCAGACACTACCCAGACCGCGCCTCACTGAGCGGAGCTGGGCCTCGTAAAATCTGTCGTGGCGCAAGCTCACAATACGTCGAGGTCGGCACCAAAATAAATCGGCTGCCCCGCGCCTCGCAAGCGGGGGGCAGCCTTCAGGGTTTCATTCACCAACCCGGTGTTTACAGCGTTACAGTCGCGGTGACAGCCAGCGTGCCATCGGCAACCTTGCCACCGTTGATCGTGATCGCCTGGTCATGCTCCCGCGCAAGATCTTCGAGTACTCCCGCGATCGATGTGGTAATCGGCGAATACATGGTCACGTCCAGGCTCCCGGTGATCGAGTTGGTGGTCCCGGTCGCTGCGGCGAACATCAACCAGGAAAAGGGAATGTTCACTTTGCACGTCGCCGTGGAGCCGGATACGGTGGCAAGCGCTGTTGCGCTCTCGTCGTAGCCCAGTGCACCGGTCTCGCTTGAAGAAACTCCGTCCGCCTCTACCCGGCAGGCGATGGTTCCACCTTTCGGTAGAGCTGTCTTCAATGTGATCGTAACTGTGGTCTCGATGGTGCCGGCGAAAGTAGTGGTTGTGGCAGTAGCGTCAGGTTCTACCAAATTCGCCAGCGGATGGAAGGTTCCTCTGGAATCCTGATACCCGTAGACCTTTATTGCTGAAGTTCTGTTTGCGGTTTGCGCGACGGCCAGGACTGATCCACCCAGGGTCACAAGCGCGATCACAGCGACGAGAGCGATTGAATGTTTACGCACAGTAAGTTCCTTTCGAGGAGATTATTGGGGACGACAGTTTACGACAGTTCAACAGGTTGGACGAAGGTTTGCTGAAAGTTTTTGCCAGCTAGAGTAGGAAGTCCCTATTTTATGAATTGAAGCGGATCGCCAGTGCACCCGTTGACCGTGGCGTATCGTTTCCACGAGTGCTCTGGTCGCGAGTGCAGAAAAAATCCACAGTCCTCTTGTGACATCTGACCTTGCGCCGCCAACTGCACTCGCTTCATCATGGTCGAGGAACACGGGGTAGGGGCGGCCCAATCGGCTTCAACCCAACCCCTTTGTTCTCAAGATTTTGACCTCTAAGCTCTTTGACATCAAGATTTTGCAGACAGTTTTTGCAGAAACCGCGCCCAGCAGGACTTTCAGAGGGTATGGGGGTGGGGGGTACCCTGGTTTCGGGACTCAAACCGGGCAAAATGTCCCACTTCGGGAAGGTTACCAAAGCTTTATTTCGGTTAGAAATCAACAGACCCGTTCGCCCTGGTAACCAGGCTCAAATTTCTTCGCCGACGGGCCAAAACTGTGGCAGAATGGGCTCGTCGGAACTGGTCGCCTTGGGGGTGTCTATGTCCTGCTGGAAGGCCTGCCTGATTCTTCTTGTTGTAATCCCTTTCACAGCCGCGCTGGCACAAGTCTCTCATTCGGAGCAGGTGCAGATCGCGCCTCCATTGATTCGGGCCATTGATCCTCCATCCCCCGACGCAACCGCGGCCGCGCTGGAGCAGCAAGCCGACCAGTTGCGCGCGGAGAAGCTCTACCTGGATGCTCTTGACTATTACCGCGCCGCGCTGGGAAAGAAAGCGAATGACGCGGTTTTGCTGAATAAGATTGGCATCACCGAACTCATGATGCAACGTTACAGGGAGGCGCGGAAGGCGTTCGAACGCGCCATAAAGTCCGATCACGAATTCGCCGATGCCTATAACAATCTCGGCGTGGTGTTCTACGAGGACAAGAAATACGGGCCGGCGGTGAAGCAGTACGAGAAAGCGATTACCAAGGACCGCAACTCGGCATCGTTCTTCAGCAACCTGGGCGCAGCTTACTTTTCCAAGCGTGATTTCGGACCGGCAATCGTGGCTTATCAGCGTGCGCTGGAATTGGATCCTGAAGTGTTCGAGCGGACTTCGCGAGCCGGCGTGCAGGCGCAACTGCCCAGTCCCGAAGATCGCGCCCGCTACGACTACACGGTCGCGAAGTTGTATGCCAAAATGGGCTTCTCGGATCAATCGCTCGAGTACCTGAAGAAAGCGATGGAAGATGGCTATAAGGATCTGAAGAACGTGTACAAAGACGATGAGTTTGCGACACTGCGGAAAAATCCGCGCTTCACGGAGCTCATGGCCTCAAAGACCGCGGTGGTCTCGGATTAGCCGGTAATCACGAGCTTCGATCGCGAGAACAGCTGTTGCTTATCTTTGCGCGAAAATTACAAAGCTTTACAAAATTAGACGGAACTTGGCCGAGTTCTGGCGTTTAATCATTGCAAATACTCCTGAAAACAACAGGGTGAGTAAGGAGAAACGGTAGCCCATCGGATGCTGACCCGAGCACGCCCCAAGCAAGCATCCGGTGGGTTTTTTATTTCTGCCTGCTACGGCTTTTGCTTTAACGCAGCATCCAAATCATTCGCAGCCTTGCTGATTCCGCCGGCGATGTTCTCAATCACACGAGCCACCATGGGAATTTGAGCATCGGCTTCCTGCCATTTCTTCTCGTCCATGTATTCGCGCACAGCGGCGACGGGTTTGGCGCCGTATCCCGTGTAAGCCCCAGGAGCGTAAATCTGGTTCTTGAACCAGGGACGTTCGGGCAGACCTTTCTCGTTCAGGAACAGGCGCGAGACGCCGAGCAGGTCGGCGTTGACTGCGTCAAGCGATTGTTGGGAGATGGTCGCGCCGCTGCTCTTGAATTTGGCCAGCGCCTTCGAGTAATCATCCGCGCTCTTCTTCAGCAGTTCGATGGAATTCTTCATCGGGGCGAAGTTCATGAATGGCGGAACAGTTTCGGCAGGAGGCGGAACATACGTCTTGTGCGGATCGGAAGTCGCGGTGAAGACGCCCTCCTGAAGTTCTAGATTGCGCTCGGTGAACTCGTCCTGTTTCTCCTTCAACAGCTTCTCCAGTTCGGTTTCATACTTGGAGATAGCCTCGGCCTGAGGAGTGTAGTCGTAGGGAAGCAGATCGGCGTCGGCGATGCGCATCATCGTTGTGCCCGCGGTCTGGGCCAACGCTCGTCCGTAGGCGAAGTCGGTGTCGGCGAAATGAGTGTACCAGTAGAAATCGTCGTAGATGGAGTGGTACTGTGTGCCCTCGTCCTCGGCCCCGAAACCGATGTCCAGCGCGGAAATGCCTGCGTGGTCCTGAAAAGCGGTGTAGTCTGATCCGTCGCCGAGAGCCTCGACGTCCAGATTGGCGTTCTTGCGAATCTTGCCGCGTTCTTCCGCGTCTTTGGCTTTCAGGATGGCGCGAAGGTGCGCTCGCTCCCAGACCGAAATGTTCTTCTCCGGATCGTTGATGTCACGAGCAACGCCGCTGATCATTCCTTCCAGATCCTGGGTTCCGCCGGCAAAGAGAAAGCCGCGGCCGTTGCCGTCAGTGTTGAGGTAAGACACGGTGTGCTTGCGCAATTCGTCAAGATGGGTCTCAACCCATTCCGTGGAGCCGAGCAAGCCGGGTTCTTCGCCATCCCACGCGCAGTAGATGATGGTGCGCTTGGGCGACCAGCCCTGCTTGTGCAATTCGCCGAGCATGCGAGCTTCTTCCAACTCCGGAGCCATTCCTGCGAGGGGATCGTCAGCGCCATTCACCCAGGCATCGTGATGGTTTCCGCGAATTACCCATTGATCGGGAGTGGCCGAGCCGCGCAAGGTCGCGATTACGTCGTTCACTGGTTTGGTATCCCAGTTCGACGTGACTTTCAAATGGACGCGTGCCGGCCCGGGACCGATGTGATAGGTGATGGGCAGCGCGCCGCGCCAGCCTTCCGGTGCGACCTGCCCGTGCAGGGCTGAGAGAAAGGGAAGGGCATCGGCGTAGGAAATAGGAAGCACTGGAATTTTTGTGATTGTCTTGGCGTCCTTGATGGCGAGCCGCTTGGCGCCGGGAACCGCGCCGACGCCTGGGGTCAGAGGATCGCCGGGATAGTCGGTGTCCATGACGCTGCCGCGCTGCACGCCTTCGCGCGGCCGCCAGCCGCCTTCGGGATAATCCTCGCCGTGGAAGTAACCGTCTCCCTTGGGGTCGGAATAGATGATGCATCCGATGGCTCCGTGTTCGCCGGCGACTTTGGGCTTGATGCCGCGCCAGCCCTCGCCGTAACGCGCGATTACGATTGCGCCTTTCACGGAAACGCCGAGGCGGTCGAGCTGTTCGTAGTCGTCACGGTTGCCGTAATTCACGTATACGAGCGGCGCGGTTACGTCGCCGTCAATCGAGTAGGCATTGTAAGTGGGAAGCTGTTCGGAAGTCTGATTCGAAGTGGGATCAACCGCGAGAACCGGCTCTTGCAGTTTGGCGTGGAACTTTGTGGGTTCGAGGAGTTCAAGCACGCGTTCCTTCGGGGTGGGAAACAACACGTCGAAGGTCTCGATGTGCGCGTCGAATCCCCATTCCTTAAAGCGGGCGAGCATCCACTCGGCGTTGTCTTTGTCATAAGGCGAGCCGACATGGTGAGGACGGGCGCTGAGGCGGCGATCGCTCTCGCGGATGTTGGCGGCGACGATGCCATCCTGAAACTTCTTCTCCAGGTCGCGCTCAGTGGCTGAAGTCTGCGTGGTGTAGCCGAGGAGCTGCGCGGGGGCCGCGGACGCGGCGGTTGTTTCCGATGAAGTTTGGGCCACCGTGAATTGTGTGAAGGCAAAGAGCAGTACGTAACAGGTCAGTGAGCGCAACGCGGTCAAGATGGTTCTCCTTGGTGCAGGGATGGACGGAGAATTCTAACACCGAGAGTTTGGAAAGACCTTTCCGGCAACCGCGACACCCAACCGATGCAGTCGCTGCCGGGCCTGGGCGCCAGGCGAACATTTTACGAAAGCAAGCATGATAGAATATTTTGGCTGTGACCTCTTTCCCTTCCTCTCTCGCCTGGGCTCATCCTCTTGTGGCGGAGTGGTTTGTGCAGCGGTTTGGGACGCCTACTGAGCCACAAGAGCAGGGGTGGCCGCACATTCTTGCCGGGCGGACTACGCTGATTTCCGCTCCTACCGGGTCGGGCAAGACATTGGCGGCGTTTCTTGCCTGCATTGACCGGCTGGTGCGCAAGGCCTTGGCGGGCGATCTGGCGGATCGTACGGAAGTTCTTTACGTGTCACCGCTTAAGGCGCTAGGCAACGACATCCAGAAAAACCTGGAAGTGCCGCTGGGAGAAATTCTGGCAATGGCTGGAGAGCGTGGGCTGCTGATGCCGGAGATTCGCACCGCAGTGCGCACCGGCGACACTTTAGCGCATGAGCGGCGCGCCATGCTGAAGCGGCCTCCGCATATTCTGGTGACAACTCCGGAGTCGCTCTACATTTTGCTGACCGCGGACAAAAGCCGGGCGATTCTGCGCGATGTTGAGACGGTGATTGTGGATGAGATCCACGCGGTGGCCGATGACAAGCGTGGGGCGCATTTGACGCTGTCGCTGGAACGGCTGGAGGCGCTGACTCACAAGCCGCCGGTGCGGATTGGGCTTTCTGCTACGCAGAAGCCGATTGAAGAAGTTGCGCACTTCTTGACGGGAAACCGAGGCTACGGGATAGCGACCTCAGCGCCCTCAGCGGCTGAAGCCGGTTCCGATAATGCGACTTATACGGCACCCTTCGGCGCGCTTCGCTTGCTCAGGGCAGGCTCAGATCTGAAGTCGTGCTCTTCCCGAGCCGAATCCACCGCCGGTTCTGTGTCACAACATTCCGATCCGGTCATCGTCAATATTGGACACAAGCGGACGCTTGATCTCGCGGTCGAAGTTCCTGGCATGCCTTTGGGGCCGGTGGCTTCGAATGAAATGTGGGACGAGGTTTACAACCGACTGGTGACGCTGGTGGAGCAGCATCGCTCGACGCTGGTGTTTGTGAACACGCGGCGCATGGCGGAGCGTGTGGCGCACAATCTCGGCGAGCGCATCGGGGAAGAGAATGTGGCGGCGCATCATGGGAGCTTGTCACGCAAGCTGCGACTGGCGGCGGAGAAGAAATTAAAGGAAGGCCAGGTGCGGGTGCTGGTGGCGACTGCTTCGCTCGAACTTGGCATTGACGTGGGAACGGTGGATCTGGTGGTGCAGGTCAATTCTCCGCGGGCGATTGCGGTGACGTTGCAGCGCGTGGGACGGTCGGGGCACTGGCGTGGCGCGGTTCCCAAAGGACGGCTTTTCTGTACGACACGCGACGATCTGCTGGAGTGTGCGGCTTTGGTGCGGGCGATTCGCCAGGGCGATCTCGACCAGTTGATGATTCCGGATGCGCCGCTGGATGTCTTGGCGCAGCAGATTGTGGCGACGTGCGCTGCGGGAACAACGACGGCTGCGCCTGGATTGCGGCAGCGAGCCCAGGATGGGCTCGCGACGGCCGGCGGGGACGCCGGCGCTACAGGTGCTACGGTCGGCGATGCCGGTGCCAGCGACGGATGGAGTGAAGATGAGTTATTCGCGCTGGTGCGGCGGGCGTATCCCTATCGCAACCTGAAGCGCGAGACTTTCGATGCGATTCTAGAGATGTTGTCTGAGGGTATTGCGGCACGGCGCGGGCGTTACGGAGCGTATTTGCATCGGGATCGAGTGAACGGCAAGCTGCGGGCGCGGCGAGGGGCGCGGCTGGCGGCGATCACTAGCGGCGGAGCGATTCCGGACAACTCGCTTTATGCGGTAGTGGCCGAGCCCGATGGCATTGTCGTGGGGACTGTGGATGAAGACTTTGCCGTAGAGAGCAACCGCGGCGACATCATGCTGTTGGGGAATACGTCGTGGATGATTCGGCGGATTGAGACTAATGCTGGGCGCGTGCTGGTGCAGGATGCTCATGGAGCGCCGCCCAGCGTGCCGTTCTGGCGCGGTGAGGCTCCGGCGCGAACCCAGGAACTGTCGGAGCATATTGGAGCCTTGCGGGAAAAGATCAGCGAGATGTTGCCGCATACCTCGCCGGTTGGTTTTTCGGCTACGCAGCCGGAAGTTGCTGCAGCTGTTGGCTGGCTTAAAGAAGAATGCGGGCTTGATGACTCGGGGGCGGAGCAGGCGATTGAATATATTTTGCAGGGGCGGGCGGTGCTGGGTGCGGTGCCGACGCAGACGACTGTGATTGCGGAGCGCTTCTTCGATGAAGGCGGCGGGATGCAGCTGGTAATCCACGCGCCGTTTGGGGGACGCATCAACAAGGCTTGGGGGCTGGCTCTGCGCAAGCGTTTTTGCGTGGGATTCAACTTTGAGTTGCAGGCTGCGGCTACCGACAACGGGTTGAACATCGCACTGGCTGAGCAGCACAGCTTTCCGCTGGGAGACGTTTTTAGTTTTCTGCAGGCAGCGACAGTGCAGCCGATTCTGGAACAGGCGGCACTGGATTCTCCGATCTTTGCTACGCGCTGGCGCTGGGATGCGAACCGGGCGCTGGCGCTGTTGCGCTTTCAAAACGGAAAGAAGGTTCCGCCGCAGATTCAGCGCATGCGCTCCGATGATCTGCTGGCGTCGGTTTTTCCGGACGCGGCGGCTTGCTTCGAAAATATCCAGGGCGAGCGGCAGATTCCGGATCATCCGCTGGTGGGTGAGGTGATGAAGGATGTCCTCACCGAGGCCATGGATATTGACGGGCTGAAGTTGGTGCTGAGCGGGCTGGCGGATGGACGGATTCGTTGCGTTGCCGTCGATACCCCGGTTCCGTCACAGTTTTCGCACGAGATTCTGAATGCGAATCCGTACGCGTTTCTCGATGACGCGCCGCTTGAGGAGCGACGGGCGCGGGCGGTGCAGATGCGGCGCATGCTGCCGGAATCGGTGCTCGAGGAGGTGGGCGGGCTTGACCCGGCGGCGATTGCACAGGTGCGGGAGGAAGCGTGGCCGGATGTGCGCGATGCGGATGAGTTGCATGATGTGCTGCATACGCTGGTGGCGCTGCCGGAGAGTGGACTCGATTCCGGGACGGAACCTTGGAAGTTTTATTTCGAGCGATTGGTAAGAGAAGGTCGTGCTGCATCGGCAGTTTTGGGTGAGCGGAGTTACTGGGTCGCGGCTGAGCGTGCCAAGACGTTTTCGGTGTTGTTCCCCGAGGCACGGCTGACGCAGGAGTTGGTTGATGTGGAAAGCACGGTTTCTACCCGCGAGGACGCTTTGCTTACGATGGTTACGGGATGGATGTCGCATTTGGGGCCGACTACTGCTGTGCAACTTGGTGGGACTCTGGGGATTTCCTCTTCCGAGATTTCGAACGCTCTGCTTCGGATGGAGGTTAGTGGGACTGTTCTGCGGGGGAACTTCAGTGGCGCTGCTTCGCGGGCGGGGGCGCCTGCTCCACACCAGGTATCGGTGCCTCAGGAGCACGAGACGGAATGGTGCGAGCGGCGGTTGCTGGCTCGCATACATCGACTGACGGTCGCTACTCTGCGTAAACAGATTGAGCCGGTTACGGCGGCGCAATTCATGCAGTGGCTGCTGCGCTGGCAGCATGTGGCCGCGGGGACGCAGGTTGTCGGAGAACGGGGCACTCTCGAAGTGCTGCGGCAACTGCAGGGATTTGAGATTCCGGCGAATGCGTGGGAGCGACAGGTGCTGGCGCGGCGCGTTGCGGACTACGATCCCAAATGGCTCGACCAGCTTTGCCTGACCGGGGCAGTGGGTTGGGGAAGGCTGTCTCCGCATCCGGCGACGATCGAATCCAGCGTGAGCCATGGAGCGGAGGGTCAAGCGACAGCGGCGCCACGGCAGCGGCGAGTGATTCCTACCAGCGTTGCACCGATCACTTTTTTCATCCGCGAAGATGCGGACTGGATGACGCCACGACATCCGGGCGCGGAACAGGCCGCGAATAGTGGTTTGAGCCACGGGGCGCAGATGGTGCTGGATTTTCTACGGCAGCGGGGTGCGTCGTTTTTTGCGGACATCGTGCGCGGCAGCGATAAGTTGAAAGCGGAAATCGAGACTGCGCTTTGGGAGTTGGTGGCGGCGGGGCTGGTGACGGCCGATGGCTTTGACAATCTGCGATCGTTGATCGATCCCAAGCGGCGGGCGGGGCAGGGCAGTGGGCGAACCACGCGTCCGCGACACAACGCTGGACGCTGGGCCTTGCTGCACACCGACGAAGTTGTCGAGCGGCCTCGCGCGGTGGAGGCGGCTTGCTGGATGCTGCTGCGGCGTTACGGCATTGTTGTGCGGGACGCGCTGGCGCGGGAAGCGAACCTGCCGCCGTGGCGCGAATTGCTGGCGGGCTTTCGGAGGCTGGAGGATCGAGGCGAGATTCGGGGCGGGCGATTTGTGGATGGATTTCTAGGTGAGCAATTTGCCTTGCCGGTCGCGGTGGAGTCGGTGCGCGCGATGCGGAAGATCGATGCGGCGCAGGAAACGATCACGCTGTCGGCTGCCGATCCGCTGAACCTGGTAGGGATTCTGGTTCCAGGGGAACGGGTGCCGGCGATTTCGGGCAATACGGTTACGTATCGTGACGGCGCTGAGGTCCGGTCTGCGGTTGAGCTGTTGAAGGAAAGTCAGTCCGTTGCGAGCTGAAGGTTCCACGAATCGGAAGACACCGTCTTTATTTTTCCTGAAAGTTTACCGGGTCGATCTTGGGGTTCTCGAGAACTTTGTCTGCAGTCATGTCCCAATCGTAGACATTGGTTGTGCCGTCCTGCAGTTCCTGACTGAAGCGAAGGTCGTAGTGGCGGGGCAGGGTGATACCGTTGCCGGTCTGGAAGTCGCTGAAGCGCTCCTCGAGGGTGTAGTGGACTTCCTGTTGTTGGGCGTTCGCGATGGCGTTATGGACGATAGTGGCTGCCCTGGCAACCGAATAGACCGTCATTATGTGATGATGAGTCTCAGGTTCAAAATACAACTTGACGGTCATGTCGCCATTGCCTTTTGAGACATACCCGATTCCGTCCAATTCTCGGCCGTCGACTTTCTTGCGGCCGATGTAGTCGAGTCTGACGCGGTGGTCGTCAATATTCTGGAGAGCCCAAGCCGTGCCAAGTTCGCCGCCCAGCAAGCCTTCTCTGATGATGCTATCCTGGCTGACTACGAATGCTCCGATTGCGCTCCACTGGTGCGACGGAGTAGCAGCTGCAATCGATGGTTTGTCGCCGTCAAAAACAAATTGTTCCCCCCACCACTTGCTATCGCCGAACTTCATCACGAACTTCGATTTGCGTTCTTCGGATAAGCGCTGCCAACTGCCCGAGGTCTCGCCGGCGCCGCCGGCCATAACCTTGAACCGTAAACTGCCCTGAACGCCTAGCGACTTGATGGACGCGCGGGCCTCGGCCGTGCCGATCGAATCGAGGTGTTTGGCCACGATATCTTCCGCCTTCGCGTCGGCGGCCATGGCTGCCGAGAGCGGGACAAGCAGAATGCACAGTACGGCAAAATATCGCATCGACTGTTCTTCCTTGGTGGAGTTTGCGACCTTTGCTCGGCGATTCTACAACGGTGGGGCCCGAACCGCGTCGGGTGCATAAGGGAGGGAAAAATCAAGGACCCGATGAGGGGGCCCCTCGGATCCCTGATTTGCGCAAGCTCGGCAAATCACTAATGCAAAAGCGCTTCCCCCATCGCTTTCTGCCGAGCGCTGGCGCAACCCGCTTAGTGCATTCGGCATGCCAGACCTTGCCGGGTCGGCTTAGACCTCCAAGCATCCCTGTAACATACTCTCGGCAAAGTGTTTATCGACTCACTCGGTTTGTTACTGGCAGGAGAGTTGATGCCGGAGTTGGCTCCAAATGCTATCTGATCGGATAGCGTCCCTATCTGTTCGGATAATGGAAAGAGTTCAGTTCGGGAATGAATTTAGGGCCGAAATGTGATAAGAAGGGCGCGAGGTGAAGAAATTTGCGTCCCAGACTGCTGGTACTTTCCGGGCCCTTGAAAGATTCGACGATTCCTCTAGCCGAGGGCGAAGTCACCATCGGGCGGGAAGCCTCGAATGGGATCGCGCTCGCAGACCCTTCAGTTTCGCGAAAACATTGCCGGGTGAGCTGGCAAGAGGGAAGATTTCGCGTGCGGGACCTGGAGAGCCGCAACGGAACCCTGGTGAACGGCTCGGGGGTAGAAGAGCAGTGGCTAGAACACGGAGATGAGATCGCCACGGGCGACTCCTCGTTTCTGTTCCTGGTTGAAGACGAGAGTCTGGCGCCGGCTGCGGGGCGGGTGGAATTCGAGGAGGCTCAGTTCACCGCAGAGACCACCGTCCTCTATCCGCGGGATATCGTTTATCTGCAGCCGGATCGGCTGCTACAGGAGTTGCCGGCGACCTCGCGCGTGGCCCGCAACCTGAACGCGCTGCTCAAGATTAGCCAGATTGTGCACGCGATTCGCGATCTCGACGAACTGCAAGGGCAGATACTCGACCTGATTTTTGAGATTGTTCCCGCGGGCCGGGGCGCGATCCTGCTGGCGGAGCCGGAAAGCCAGCAATTCAATTCCATGTTCGCGCGCATGCGACAGGCGGGGCCGGCCCCGTTGGTCAAGGTGAGCCGCACCATTGCCCGGCAGGTGCTGGACCAGGGGATTGCGATTCTGGGCAGCGATGTGCGGGGCTGCGACGAACTGCGCGAGGTGGAAAGCCTGGCGGCTTCCCAGGTGCGCTCGTTGCTGTGCGTGCCCTTGACTGTATTTCAGAAAGTGATTGGGTGTGTTTATCTCGACAGCGACAGTCTGAGCAACCGTCTTCACGAAGAGCACCTGCAACTGGTGGCGGCGATTGCAGGCATCTCTGCGGTTGCGCTGGACAACGCCCGCCGCCTGCACTGGCTGGAGCAGGAAAATGAGCGCCTGATGGTGGAAGTCACCCAGGAGCGGAGCCTGGTTGGAGAAGGCGAGCGCATGAAGGAGGTCTACCAGTTCCTCAAGCGTGTGGCGCCGACGGATTCGACGGTATTGATCGAGGGCGAAAGTGGAACCGGCAAAGAGTTGGCGGCGCGGGCTTTGCACCGTAACGGTCCGCGTGCCCGCAAGCCGTTCGTGGCCATCAATTGCTCTGCGATTCCGGAGACTCTTCTCGAAAGCGATCTGTTCGGCCACGAGCGTGGAGCGTTTACCGGGGCTGCCTCGCTGAAGAAGGGCCGGCTCGAAGTAGCCGATGGAGGCGTGGTGTTTCTGGACGAGATCGGCGAACTGGCGCCCGCGCTTCAGGTCAAATTGCTGCGCGTGCTGCAGGAGCGGGAGTTCGAACGAGTCGGTGGAACTCGTCCTATCAAAGTGGATATTCGCATCATTGCCGCGACCAACTGCAACCTGGAGCAAGCTGTGCGCGATGGCAGTTTTCGGCAGGACTTGTATTACCGTCTAGCGGTGTTGAAGATCACGATGCCCACGCTGCGGGAGCGGCGGGATGATATTCCCATGCTGGTGCGCCATTTCGTGCAGAAGCATGCCAAGCGCTGCAAAGTGAAGCCGCGGCCGGTTTCCAGCGAAGCTCTGGCCTGCCTGCAGAACTACGACTGGCCGGGCAACGTGCGCGAGCTGGAGAATACCATTGAGCGTGCGCTGGTACTGGGGGCCTCGGATGTGATTCTGCCCGAGGATCTGCCGGAGTCGCTGTTGGAGCGTCCGCTGCCGGAGATGATGGAGGCGAGTTATCACGCGGCGATCAAGGAATTGAAGAAACGCCTGATTCTTGACGCCGTGGAGCAGACGCAAGGCAGCTATGCCGAGGCGGCCCGCATTCTGGGCGTGCATCCCAATTATCTGCACCGCCTGATTCGCAATCTGGAGCTGAAAGAGATTCTGAAGGATGCGCTGCGGGATATTCCAGCGCGCGGGTTGAGCGGGATTTCGGGCGGGAACGCATAGGGGGGCTGCAATTAGCAGTTAGCAAATACCATTACCGCCAAGCGATGGGTGCTAATTCCCAATTGCTGATTACGGCAGGCGCAAACGCAGCAGCCCTTCGGGATCGAGATAGGTTCCCTGCCATCGAACCGCGACGTGAAGGTGCGGTCCCGTAGCCCGGCCCGTACCGCCGCTCAGGCCGATTTCCTGCCCGCGTTTTACCTGTTCCCCTTCTTTCACTTTGAACTCGGAAAGATGCAAATACAGGGTGAGCAAACCTTGGCCGTGATCGAGCACGACGAAGTTGCCTTCGAAATAGAGCCGCCGTGCCAGCAATACCGTGCCGTCGTTCATGGCCTTGACTGGAGTACCGCTGGGAACGCGAAAATCCAGGCCGAGATGAGTGCTCTGTGTTTTTCCATTGAAGACACGAGCGGCGCCGAAGACGTCGGAAATTTCAGCGTTGGCGGGCTCGGCGAAGTCTCCCGACCACTCGCGCTGCGGAGTGACCCGGCTCAGATAATCCTTCTTGACTTGCTGGCCTTCTTCAATTTCCTTCTGCTGCTCGGGATTGGGCTCGGTGAATTTGCCTTCGACCGTGAGGGTTCCCGGGAGCTTTGGATATTTTCCGAGGCCGATCGGCAACTTGCGAGCGAACGAGATTTTCTCGTGTGGAGTTTTTCCCGCAACCTTTTCGCCGCTCAATTCCAGTGCATAGGCGCCCGGAGCTGTTTCGATGCTGATGCCCGCCAGCGCGAACCAGGTGTTACTGGTCGCATCGAAGCTAAAGGAAATGTCATGTCCCATCCACGTTCCGCTTAGTGATTGCAGCCGCGCCGGAGGTTTGACCTGAAACAATACGGGGCCGCCGTTGACTAGCCGCGCGGGCTGCGAGTGCACGGTCCAGACAGCGGCAAAGGCCGAAGGGACTGAGCCGAGAAATGAACAGGTGACAAGAATGATAGCGACGCGTTTGAAGGGAACAGTGGTGAGCTGCCGGTTCACGATACCAGCCTAGCATTCCTACCCGCAGCGGCCAGCTATAATCCGCGGATGCGTACCAGAGTATTTAGCCACATGAGCATGGGCTTGCTCTGTGCTTTGATGACGGCGCAATCCGTTTCGCAGACTGTCCTGCATGCCGATCACGTTGTGGTGCTGAAGAGGGAACGGACGCTCGAGCTCCTCACTCAAGGCAAGGTGATCAAGAAGTATAAGATCGCGCTCGGAGGCGATCCTGTCGGAGCCAAGACCAGGAAGGGAGATCACAAGACGCCCGAAGGAGTGTACGTTTTAGATTTCCGCAATCGCTACAGCCGGTTTTACAAGGCGATCCACATCTCGTATCCCAACGAGCACGACCGCGCGGTTGCCCTCCAGGAAGGCGTTTCGCCTGGAGGCGATGTCTTTGTCCACGCACTGCCCAACGGCTTCGGTGCGATCGGCTCCGCCCACCGCCTCAGGGACTGGACTGACGGGTGCATCGCCGTCACCAATGAGGAAATCGATGAGATTTGGAAGGCTGTACCTGACGGAATCCAAATAGAAATTAGACCGTGAAGGAGGATTGAATTTGGTGGACCTGGTCGGGATCGAACCGACGACCTCTTCCATGCCATGGAAGCGCGCTCCCAGCTGCGCCACAGGCCCACGATTGGGAAAACGACAATTCGGTATCGAGGGGAGTACTCGAATCATTTTCGCCCACATTA
>DATHMS010000126.1:0-2975 GCA_035486795.1 Candidatus Sulfotelmatobacter sp.
ACCATAGTAGTCGCCGATGATTTGCTCAGTACTTCCTTTCGGTGCGCTCTTGTCGGCGGCAGCCGCTTCTAGAATCTCGTGCAACTTATCTTTCGAGGATTCTCCCGCCTGCCAGCGACGGCTCCAGCGCGACATCGAAGCCGGAATCGGATTATTTGCCCGCCAGGTGCCATTGGCGAATTCGTAGAAATCGTCACAGGGAGCCGCCTTACGGTCGAGATCGTCGAGATAAACGCTGTGGAGAGCCTGTGAAAGGGCGAATTGGGAGGCCAGCAGCAGGCATGTCAGGAGTGGCAGAAAAAGAGCGCGGCAACGGCGCATGTGATCTCCGAAGAAGAATGATGAATTTGAAAGTAATCGTGCGGCTGCCATTCTAGATCAGCGGGGCGGCGGCCGTCAGAACAACAGACGCAATGGGACGGATATCGAGAGCACAGACAATATGGGCTCCGGGAAAAGAGAACCATCAACAAGGAAGAGAGAACTGAGAACTGCTAAACCTACCCGCCCGCTTTTAACTCCGTCAGCACCTGCTTGGCGATTTCCTTCAACGTCTCGAACACGCCAACGCCCTGGAAAGCTACCGCTTCGACGATGGGCTCGTTCTTCTTGCGGAGTTCGGTGGAAAGCAGATCGATTGGCAGAATGTTCGGCAGGTCGCGCTTGTTCAGCTGCAACACATACGGAATCTTGTTGAAATCGTAGCCGTGCTCTTTCAGGTTCGACATCAGATTCTCGAGCGCCTCGACGTTGGCGTCCATGCGCTGCTCCTGAGAATCGGCGACGAACACGATCCCATCGACTCCGCGCAAAATCAGCTTGCGGCTGGCGTCGTAGAAAACCTGTCCCGGAACAGTGTAGAGGTGAATGCGGGTCTTGAACCCGCGGACGTTGCCCAGGTCCAGCGGAAGAAAATCGAAGAACAGGGTCCGCTCAGTTTCGGTCGCCAGCGAGATCATCTTGCCCTTCTGCTGGTCTGCCGTTTTCTGATAGATCACCTGTAGATTCGTGGTTTTACCGCCCAGACCGGCGCCGTAGTACACGATCTTGCAGTTGATCTCTCGGGCAGCGAAGTTGATGAAACTCAAAGGCTTTCCTCGAATGCGGGCACTCCCCTCAGGGCTACCCGCGCACCGCAGTGTCCTTTTTGGAGGCTCGCGGTCTTTATATCACATGGGGGGTACCACCCGCAGGTTACTCAGGTGACCCCGGTGATAACAGGGGCGGTCCCAAGAACGCATCAGTGCATGGAAGGAATCGAGTAATAGCCGGCCTTGGTGAAGATATCCAGGCCCTTCTTGTCGACCTCGACCACGATGCTGCGGTAGGCCGAACTACCCGGTACGGCCTTGGGACTATATCCAAGAGTGTACTGATTGCGCGCTTCGGAGGTGATTTCCGCGTACGCATCTTCGATCGAGTTGCGCGAAAGCTCGGTCATGATATCTCCGGCGCCGGTCGCGTTGGTGTATTTCGGCAGGATGTCGGCGTATCCCTGACCCCAGATGTGATGGATCTTTTCCACCTGCTTGTATACCGGCAGCGCACCCTGGTCCAGGACAACCGCCCTTACCTGGATCCCATGCGTTTCAAGGACACGAAGCACCTCTTTATAGCCAGCCTGACTGCCTCGTTCCCGGCCATCGCTAATGATCATGATGACCTTGCGGCGCGTGCGATCGCGCTTGCTCAGATCGATCGCCGCCCGCAGGATCGCATCATTCAACACGTGCGCGTCTTTGGGTGGCGTGTTCACCGGAGCGGTCGGCGGTCCTCCGACTGGCATGCCGTTGACCGTCGGTCCGCCGGAGAACGGTCCTCCCATAACGGGCGGCCCGCTATCGTGCCCGCGAACCAGTTTCATCTGGTCCAGCGCAGCCGTCAGCCTCGGAGCTTTCCCGGTGAAATCGGTGACCTGGCTCACTGTGCTGCTGTAGGTATAGAGCGCGAACTCATCGTAAGGACTGAACGCACCTACCAGCGACGAATAGGTCTGATTCACCTTCTGGACCGCGACGTCCGACATGCCGAGATCCAGCACGATCGCCACCGAAAGCTGGAAAGGGTCGCTGGTGAAGAAAGTGAGCTTCTGCGCCTTTCCATTCTCGAGCACGGTGAAGTCTTTCGCGAGCAAGCCGTCTACGGGTCTCCCTTGGCCATCTTTCACCATGACGGGAATCTGCACAAAGTTCGCTGAGACCGAAATCTTGTAAAGGTCTTCGGTGGGACTGATCTGGTTTCGTGGTCCCTTGCCTTGCGTAGTGGACGGGGCCGGGGTGTCGGCGGGAACAGTTTCTACCGGAGGCATGGGCGGAGGAGCGGGTTTCGTCTCCTCCGATTTAGACGACTTTGGCTCGGGCTTCCGAGGTTCTTCTGCGTTGCCGCCGCTGGGGTTCTCGGGTGTGGCGGCCGGAATCCTGGGGGTCGGGGGCTGCACCGTGGACGGCGCGTCGGGAATATCCTGCGCCGATTGGCTGGGAGGCTGGCTTTGGCTGTCGGACTGGGCCAGGAGAGCCGGACCTGACAGACCCAGCACTGTCGCCAGCAACGCGAGCCTGGTCAGTATGATCCGAAACCATCTGGCACTTATGCACGCTGGCGTCATCGATGTCCTCGCCTCTGAAAAAAACACGGTCCT
The DNA here is from genome assembly GCA_035486795.1 of Candidatus Sulfotelmatobacter sp. Classification (GTDB taxonomy): domain Bacteria; phylum Acidobacteriota; class Terriglobia; order Terriglobales; family Acidobacteriaceae; genus Sulfotelmatobacter. Next base: position 2,639 of record DATHMS010000126.1, read on the forward strand.
GCTCCCCTTGGGATGCCAATCCACCCCAGTTTGGTGCATCTAAAGCTGCAGGACTAGACTAACAAAGAATAGTCCCGAGAGTCCCTGGATGCATAATCGCCGTAATTTCCGCTCCCGAGTTCTGCCGATCGCCGTTTTGGCTGGATTGGCCGCGTCGCAGGTTGCGTTTTCGCAGCAGCCTGCCTCACAACCGCCGGCCTCGTCTCAGCAGCCGGCAAGCTCGGACCAGAAGTCCGACGACTCCCAACAGCCCACTGAGACCCTCAAGGTCAACGTCAACGTGGTTCAGCTGTTTTTCAATGTCAAAGATAAGCACGGCGCGCTGATCCCCAATATG
>DATHMS010000127.1:0-6468 GCA_035486795.1 Candidatus Sulfotelmatobacter sp.
TAGGAAGTCTTCAGCCAGCGGAAACTGCGCGAGTCTTCGCGAGGACCTCAGACCTGCCTCGATCGTTCCCGCTGCGGAATTGGCCGACACGCCGGCTGGCGTCCGGCATTGATATTGCGCCGCCGTGTTATGACTGGCACACCTGGAGAGGCCGCTATCTCTCCAACTTGCTCCGGGAAAGGTTGTGACCTGATTGAATCGTGATATTGATCATCCGCCCGCTGGTTCCCAGGACGTGGCGCAGCCGATTTCTCTTGATCGCGCGCTGAACTCGATCCGGGTCGTCTGTATTTGGTGTTGGCATCAACTGAGGTTTCATGCCGAGCGTCCCAGTCTATTGAATAACGTCTGGCAGTCCTAGCATACCGGTTCCAAGTTTTCGATAAGGCGTCCCATGAGAACGAAACCGGCGATGATGACTTTGCAGGTGCCCGGATCCTGGCACCGGGCACGCCGCCGTCGGTTTGTCGGATTTCGTATCCGGTCAGTTTGTTAGCTAGTTGTCCTGTCTCTGAAGTCCGTTGACAAAATCGTGCAAGAGACGTGAGGATCTCATCGGCAGTCTTGGCCCATATAAAAGGGCGGGGAGATGCGTTGGTAAGGGCCAGGTAGTCCTTGATGGTCGCCTCCAGTTCGCGGAAGCTGCGATGAACGCCACGACGGATCTGTTTCTCCATGAGAGCGGCAAACCAACGTTCGACCAAATTGATCCAGGATACGCTGGTCGGTGTGAAGTGTACGTGGAAGCGAGTGCGTTTGGCAAGATATGAACGGATGTATCCATCACATAAACACCCAGCGGGCGGCAATTAACTACTAAGTCAATCAGTGATCGGCTACACCCGGGCCTGAGCCCAGCGGTGTGGCAGCAATTCGTCGAGCTGCTGAATGGAGCACTCGCCGATGCGCGAGAGCACGTCCTGGAACCAGGCGAACGGATCTACCTTGGCTAGTTCGCACGACTCCACGAAGCTCCGCAGCACCGCCATCGTTTTGCCTCCTCGATCGCTTCCCACGAAGGTCCAGTTGTTGCGCCCCACCGCGATGCCGCGCAAGCTTCGCTCGGTGTGGTTGTTGTCGATCGATAGATCGCCATCTTCCAGGTAGCGCGTCAACGCGGCCCAGTTCTTCAGCGCGTAGGCGACCGCTTGGCCAGCTTCGCTCTTGGGCAACACTTCTTCGCGAATCTTCTCCAGATACTGATGCAATTTCTCCAGTACTGGCTTGGACGCATGCTCGCGCAACAAGCGCAAGTCCTCGCCCACGATACCCGACCGCCGCGCGCGTTTCTCCACCTTATATAGATGCGCGATGTAGGCCAGCACCGCGCCCATGCGCGCCGAATCGGTATCCAGCGCCCTATGGAAGTGACGCCTGGTATGAGCCCAACAAGCCACCTCCACCAAGCCGCGTTCGGGATTGGTGAAAAAGCTGTCGTACGCCACATAGGCATCGGCCTGCAGATATCCGCGATACGCTTTCAGAAATGTTTCTGGCCCCGCGCGTTCTCGTGTGGGGGTGTAATCGAACACCGCCGCCGGATGTTCGCGATCCCCGATGTACGGCCAGAATCGCCCCCTTCGCGTCGCCCGCTTCAATTTGCGGTCCAGCACTTTTACCGGTGTATCGTCAGTCCCCACCACCTTCGAGCTCAGCACGAACTGCTTCAGGCGAACATACAGAGGATCGAGTAACTGGGCCGATTGCCGCATCCAGCCGCCCATGGTCTGGTCCGGAATCTCTACGCCAAAGCGGCTGAAGATTTTCGCTTGCCGGTGCACGGGCAGGTGGTCGGCTATTTTGCTGACGATCACCTGCGCCAGTAGCGACGCACCTGCCACGCTCTTCTCGATGGGCTGCGGTGGCTTGCCCGCCGTCTTCACCGTGCATGCGCACGCGTATTTCTTGCAGACGTCCTCGATCACCAGCAACTGCGCCGGAATGTATTCGTAGCGCTCGCTGCTTTCTTCGCCGATGGGCCGCAGGTCTTGGCTGCAGCAAGAGCAGTGCTTTTCTTCTTCCGCCAGATCGTGCTCGATCCGTTCGCGCTTCAAGTGTCCCGGTAGAGTGCGGCGTCCTCGCCGGCGGCTTTCGTCTTGGTCCGCACTGCTGTTGGACGTCGAGCCAGGCGGAACATCGTCGTCCTTTTGCGTTTCCGTGGCGGCTTCAGACTCAGCAGCGTTGAGTTCCTGCACGAATAATCGCAACTGATCTGCGCTCAACTGTTCGCTGTGAGTGCCGCTTTTGGCCGAAAGCAACTGGCTCAACAGCCGTTGTGTCTTGTCCAGTTGCGTGGTCAGATCCACCAGCATCTGCTGCAAGATCTCTGGATCTTTCGGCAAGCTGTTGCGGTCCACCGGCACTACCGGAATTATAAAGCGAACTCTGCCGCCGGCCTAGAATAAAGTGCATCCCAAGCCAATCTTTATACGGCTTCTGCGCTTCCCCGCCGATACCGCTTTTGGCGCTTGGCAGTGCTCAGATCGATGCCGCTTAGCAGCGCGCCCAACTCCTGCGCCGTAATCTCGCGCCGCGCTTCGTCTTCTTCCCCGAACGGCATCGCGTAGGTGCCTTCCTCCAGACGCTTGGCCCACACCGCGAACCCGTCGCGATCCCAATACAAAATCTTCACTCGATCTTTGGATCGTGTGACATAGTGCAGCCTCCCTTTCAGAACCCAGGTAACCTGAGGCTCTTATTTTGTTGCAAAACTTGGAAATTTCTTGGGCGGCGTTCCACCACTGCCCGCACGCCTATCTTCACGGCGTCGGAGTCGAGTGCGGCAACCGGCACTTGCCACGGAGCTGACGGCATTAGCTGCGTCGCAGGCAGGAGCCCATCCTGAATCAGTCGCTTGACAGATCCGACGCAGATCTTCAATCGCATGGCAGTCTCATCCACGCTGATGGTCTCCTCCTTCAGAGCAGCATGGTCAAACACTGCTATGCCCAAACGCTCACGAAGGTCGCGGACCCGCGTTGTAGTCCATGTCTTTCCATCAGGAGCCTTGGAGCGCATTCGATTCAGAGTAACTGCCAGGTCACGGTCCGGCCACTGACCGCCCAGCTTACGCATGACTTCGACTGCGCTGGGTGGCTCCGGAAATCCGCCGGCACGCATCTTGTCGACGCGAACCTCGCTGTGGCGTCCGCCCGTCCAATGGATCAGAGCTACCACTTGGTTGGTTTCGACATCATGCTCAATGACTATCTCTTGCACTAGAATACGCGTTAGGCGCTGCTGGGTGCGAGTATCACCGGCATTCCAAGCTGTTGGTAAGTCGTGAGCGAGAGCTAAGAGCGCTTTCCGGTCAATGGATGGCCGCTTTTTGGCCCGCACCTCGAGATCTTTCAATCTGTCTTCCAGTTGAGCGACCCGCTCCAGAGCAGTATTCCAGCGTCCTTCCAGTTCACGCGCGACCAAGCGCTTTGCCGGATCCACTAACTCGTAGCGACGCGCAGCCAGAGATGCTTCATAGCCTGCCGATTCTAATTCCTTATTCAGGGCAACGCGCACATCGTCGTCACTAACTCGCGCCCGCTCCTCGGCCTGAATTGCCGCCTCAATCGCATGCCCAGATACGGCCCGAAGGAGTTGTTCTGCAACGGCCCGGTCGAGTCGAACGCCGCCCGCACCCAGGCACATTTTTCCGCCTTCAGTATCGCTGTTGCCTCTACATTGATAGCGGTGAGCGTGCCCGGCTCGGGAACCGTAAAAAACTCGCATCACTCGTCCGCATCGGCCGCAACGTACCAACCCGGTTAGAAGCGCACGTCCGCCGCGAGCCGACTTGCGATCAGCACGTTTCTGCATGTGAGCGTTTTCGGTCAACATCTTCTGATGGTTCTCGAACTCCTCCCAACTGATGTAGCAAGGATGGTGGCCGCGAATCAAGACACTCCATTCTGATCGGGGCTTGTGGTGCCCATGGCTCTTCCGGGCGCGCCCGCCCATGATCGTGGTGCGTTGCGACGTCCGGCCGAAGACATAAGCCCCAGCGTATACCGGATGCCGCAGAATATCCAGTACGGTGTGGTAGGCGGGAGCCTGCCATTCGATCTTCGCGCCCAACTTGCCTTGACGCATGACCGGTAGCTGAAGGCCGTTATCAACAGTCCACAACAATACCTGCCGCGCGCTGCCCAGTTCGCCGAACTTCCGTAGCACCATCCGAATGGCTTCGCAGACACGCTCGTCTGGGTCCATCTCCATCTGGCCGGCTTCACCCCAGCAATATCCAGGGGGAAGCGCGAACTTCAGTTCGCCCCGCTGTGCCTTGGAATCGCGCGCGGCAAGCCCTCGCTGCCGCAGCAAGCTCAGTTCATACTCGGACATGGTTCCCTTCAATCCCAACAGCAACCGGTCATTCACCAAGCGGGGATCGTAGACTCCATCCGGGTCAATCACCACCGTGCCAACCAAAGCGCAGAGGTCGATCAGGTGATGCCAGTCGCGCCCGTTGCGAGCGAGCCGTGAAGCTTCAATGCAAACGACCGCGCCAACGCTTCCGGCGCAGACCGCCGCAACCAGCTTTTGAAATCCCGGCCTTTCCACCAGCCCGGACCCGGAACGACCAAGGTCATCATCAATGGTCTGAACCGATGCGAAGCCCATCGCAGCGGCTGTGTCGGCCAACGAGTACTGGCGTCGTTGACTCTCGGTGTTATGCTCGACCTGCCCGATCGAGGACTGCCGCACGTACACTATGGCAGTGCGGGCCAGATGTTCAAGCTTGATTTTTGGGCTCATCACCTTTCTCCTCCTTGGCCGCTCGTATCGCCATCTGACCTACGGCTTCGAGCAGCAGGTCGGCCAGCGTGCGAATCGCTTCTGCCCTTACGTCCTCGCTCAGCACAATCGTGTTCTCGTACTCCAACGGCAGCAGCCACTGCCGGTTCAGCGAACTTCGCGTGTGGTTCACCAGACTCGTTCTCCTTCTTCAAGGAGCTTACGGGTCCTGGTGCTGGGTTTGTCGTAGCTTGTGGTGACGGTCGGACAACCTCGCGTAACTCGCACAGGCCAGCCAGGGAAACCGCAGGTGAACCTAACTCCATTCCCCGGCAGATCGAAGCATCAACCATCCAGGCGGGCAACTCGCGAGACACCTTCTCATCGGTGTCAACGTGAATGACGGACGCACCTCCATGAACGGTTTGTCGATACAGCCGAAGCTTCTTCCCATGTAGCGGATGCCAACGGTACTCGACGACGACAAACCCCAATCGGTATGCTGAATCTCGCTTGATCCTTGCGCCGGTTCGCGAACACGAACAGATGCCTGGCAAACGCATCCAGCTTCATCGCGCCTGTGACCAGCGCGTGCAGTCCATCGAAGCTCCGCCGCATGTCGCACGGCGAGGTGCACAAGTACACCCGAACGCTCGCCGGCAGGTGGATCACGCTGGTTCCCGCAGCACCGCCAGCACCAACTTGAGCGTCGCGGCATCGGATGATATCCGAAGCCGGTCGCCGCTGGCCAGCAGCAGTTCGATGGGTGCTGCTGTTTCCTCTCCGGGTTTGCTCTCCACCAGCGCGAAGCGGACAGGTGTGTTCTGTTTCCGCAGCCTCCCCCGCCACCCGTAGAAAGCGGACTCCTTCAACTCTCGCTCACCACAGTATGCGCGGATCGACTGGCCGCTGCTTTCCTGCTCCGCGATTCGCTGACGCCATAGCTCGCGCCGTTGCTCTTGTTTTGTGCTCACCTCTCCACTATGTGCCGCATTCCGTGCCCGGAATAGTGGGGTTTATGTGATGCTTACCAATACACAAAGTTTCCCTCTTGTGTTCTGTTGTTTTCACTGGCGCTACTTGCTGTCAAGGGACTATTGCTCTCGCCCTGCTGTCCCACGACTCTATATACATTGCGTCCGACAGCCAAGTGGGAGATTCCTCCTATCGAACCTGCAAAATTACACACACAGGAAATTATTTGTTCACCATGGCGGGACTCGCACACCATGCTACGACCAGGTTGGATATCCCAGCTCTCGCCGCTCAGTCGCTGCAAACTGGAAATAAAGGACTCCCGGACAAGATCAAGGTCTTTGATCAACTCATCTCCACAGCACTCCCTCCCGCAATCGCATCCCTTCGAAAGGACTCCTCCCCCACGTACAAACGTCTCCTCGGAAAAGATGCCGTGCAGGCCGTATTCGCCGGATGGGAAAACAACAGACTTGTCATGTTTAATGACAACTGGAACTTGTCGGCTACTGGGAAACTGACCCATCCGAAAATATCTCAGGCTAGCGAGGATCGCAACAACTTTTGGTTGCTCGGGACGCACGATACCGCCGATGCCTATTGGACAGCCCATCCAGAACTTGCTCGGATGACACCAACGAATATCTTCCTCCGACTGATCCAAATAGTGATCGATAGATCCGCTGCATCGCAACGAGTGCCCGATGTGGGTCCCCCTATTTCAGTAGTCAAATTGACGTCCGGTGGGAGAATCGACTGGATAAG
>DATHMS010000128.1:0-47434 GCA_035486795.1 Candidatus Sulfotelmatobacter sp.
AGTTCAGCGGTATTGGGATCGAAACGATAGGCGTAGATGCCTTTGCTCGTGCTGCCTTCCTCGGTGTAGGTGCCTACGTACACCAAGAACTGGCGCTTGTTCGGCGCGGGCGCTGCGCTGGCGCACAGCACCAGGAAAAGAGATAAGAGCAGAAATGGGAACAAGGGCGCGATGCCGCGGAAAACATGGCGAGTCGTTTTCATCCCTCTAGTGAATCGCATCTGGACCTTTCGCGCAATCGCGTACGCTTCTTTAGTTTTGGCGGTCACCTGGTCAGAATTACCGGTACTGGTTGATCATAGGGACGGATGACCACGCTCACGGAGTAACGCTGGTTGAAGTTTTCCAGGGTCACGGGGAAGCTGACGATGACAGTTCGCTTGAGCTCCTCTCCGGGTGACAGTTTGTCCTCTGGAGCGAGGGCTGGCTGCGCATTCGCCTTGAGGCTGGGGAAAGCCTGATAGTAGCGATTAAAATCGACGGCGGAAACAGCTTCGCTGCTCAGGTCTCCGCGAGAGGTTGCAAGGTGTCCCTGAATGCCGTACACCCAGAGTGATTTCTTGCCGGAGTTGTGCAGGGTGAAGGTGAGGGCTACCAGAACGGCATTTTGGCTGGGGATCTCTACTGCAGTTACGACGTCGAGCGATCCGGCGCCTTGCGGCTTGGCGCGCTGGAAAAACGATACGATGGCGACGATGATGAGTATTCCGACCGTGGTGAGAAGAAGCGGTTTGAGCGGGGGCAGGTTGCGTTTGGCGGTGCCGAATTCGTCGGCGATGTTGATTGTGGGACCGCGTTGCGCGCTGGTGGCCGTAACCTCTGCCGGTGAGCCGGGCGGCGGTGGAGGGGGCGCAGGATTGGGTGTTTGATCGGGCATGGAAGCGTTCGCGCTTTCGGATTGTACTCCTAGCCGGGGAATTCAATTCCACTCATGCTTCATCGCCTTGACGAATTGTTCTGTGGGCAGAGTGTTCAGGATGTCGTTCTTGGTGAGCCAGGCGCGCCGCGCCTGCAGAATGCCATAGCGAATTTTGTCGAGGTGCGAAGTGTGATGGGAATCGGTGTTGATCACGATCTTCACGCCTTTTTGTTTGGCCTGGCGCAGGTGTACGTCGTTGAGGTCGAGACGATCGGGGTAGGAGTTTAATTCCATCGCAACCTTGTGCTTTGCCGCCTCGGTCAGGACTGCATCCATGTCGAAATGATAGGCATCGCGGCGAAGCTGCAGGCGGCCGGTCGGGTGGCCGATGATGGACGTATTGGGATTCGCGACGGCTCTGAGCAGGCGCTCAGTCATCTTCGCCGGTTCCTGATTGAAAACCGAATGCACGCTGGCAATAACCACATCCATCTGGGCCAGAACATCGTCAGAAAGATCGAGGTCGCCATCGGCGAGTATGTCCACTTCGATTCCTGCGAAAATGGTAATGCCGTCCATCTTGTCATTAGCCTGGCGAATCCGTTGAATGTGCGCGAGGGCGCGCGTGTCATCCAAGCCGTTCGCGAAAGCCAGGTTCTTGGAATGGTCGGTGATGGCCATGTACTTGTAGCCGCGCGCCTTGGCGGCTTCGGCCATTTCTTCGATGGTGTTCTTTCCGTCGGTTTCAACGGTGTGCATGTGCACGTCGCCCTGAAGGTCTTCCATCGAAATCAGAGTGGGCAGCGTGTGGTTTGCAGCGGCGTCAATCTCGCCTAGATTTTCGCGCAGTTCGGGAGGAATGTAGTCGAGCTTCAGCTTGGCATAGATTTCTTCTTCGGTCTTGCCGGCGACAGGCTTCTCTGTTTTGAGGTCGGCCAGGCTGTACTCGTTGAGGGTATAACCCATCTTCAGCGCGCGCTGACGCAGGGCAACGTTGTGGGCTTTCGATCCGGTGAAGTACTGCATGGCCGCGCCGAACGACTCCGGGGGAAGCAGGCGAACGTCGACCTGCATGCCGTGGCGCAACTGAAAGCTGATCTTGTTGTCGCCTTGAGCAATGATGCTCATCAGGGGAGGGTACTGCGCGATGTACTGCACAGCTTTCGCGCGTTCATCCGCGCTGCAACAGGTCTGGCCCGTGACCAGGATGTCGAGATCGCCTACAGTCTCGCGACCACGTCGCAACGAGCCCGCGGGAGTGATGCGGTCAATGCCAGGAAACTTGGCAAGATACTCCATGAGTTTGTTCGCCTCGGCCTCAGCCGCGTCGATCAAGAATCTCCCGGATATTCGGCGGTAGTCTTCGATCGCCTTCAGCAGCTTTTGTTCGTGCTTCTCGCCCATGCGTGGCAGTTCGCGAATCTTACCTTCGCGCGCCAGCCTTTCTATGCCGTCGACGTCGCAGACTTTATGGGCGCTCCAGATCAGCGCAATCGTTTTCGGCCCGAGTCCCTGGATCTTCAGCAACTGGAGCATCGAAGGGTGATATTTTTTCAGCAGATCGGCTTGCACGCTGAGGCTTCCGTCCTTAAATAGCTCCTGCAAGTTCACGAGCATTCCCTTGCCGATGCCGGGAATGGCCAGGACCTTCTTCGGCTCGCCGATCATGTCTTTAATCTGTTCGGGAAGGTTTTCGATGGCTTGCGCTGCGTTGCGGTAGGAGCGGATGCGGAACGAATCCTGGCCGTCTATTTCGAGCAAGTCCGCGGTTTCGTAAAGAATGTTGGCGATCGCCTTGTTGTCCACGGCCTAAAGATTAAACAAGATCGGAATGGAGTGCCAGCGGTCGAGAGCCGAAGAGAGGCGACGCTCGGGAAAATAGAACTGTGCATCCGACCATGAAGCTCCTAAACGGCCGTGCGGCGCCGGAGAATTCAGATGAACTACAGCTCAGGCGCTTTTGCTGACGTTCGCCGCCTGCGGTCCCTTCTGGCCGTCGGTGATTTCGAACTCCACCGTGTCGCCTTCCTGCAGGCTCTTGTAGCCCTCGGAGGTAATTGCGCTGTAATGTACAAAAACATCGGGACCATCGGCGCGCCCGATGAACCCGTAGCCCTTGGCGTTATTGAACCATTTGACGGTGCCTTTCAGACGTTCCACGTACCCCCTCTTTCCGCACGTCTTTCAGTCGGGGGGGCCCCAGACGTGCCCGCATAGGATGCATTTTGGAGCGATTAGGATGGGGTGTCAAGGCGAAAGGTGGGTGAGACAGACATGCTCTTGGGGACCCGCTGCGCTCGGCTGGACAGCCTTTCGGCTCAGGGGCAACTCGGGCGGTGCCGCGACCCCAGCATTCTCATTTTCCTCGGACGTGGTGATCGAGCCACAAGACTGACGAGATGGTCTTGGCATCGCGAATTGTCCCATTCAACACCATGCGCACTGCTTTGGCCAGAGAGACGAGGCTCTTGTGGATGACTTCGTCCGGCTCCGGATGAGCTGCTCCTGCGCGCAGGCCGGTGGCGAGGTATACCGACATGGTCTCGGCAACGAATCCCGGGCTGGCGTAGAAGTTGAGAATGAGCCGCCACTGAGTGGCGGTGTATCCAGTCTCCTCCAGGAGTTCACGCTGGGCCGCGTGCAAAGCTTTTTCACCGGGATCGATGCGGCCGGCAGGGAGTTCCCATAGAAAGTCCTTAGCGGCATGGCGATATTGGCGCTCCAGCAGGACACGCGGCGTGGAACGCGATTCATCGACCGCCAGAACTACTACCGACCCAGTGTGATGAATGACATCGCGACGGGCGCGGACACCTCCGGGCTCCTGCACATCGTCGGTGGTAACCCAGAAGACGGGGCCACGATAGACCGTACGCGAGGAAATCAACCTTGCTTTGGGATTTGAACTATTGTTGGACTTAATCAGCTTTGACTTGGAGCGCGGCCGCTTTATCATGAAAACAATATAAAGCACGGCATTCGGCTTCCGGCATTCTGCTATGCTGCCGGGCATGTCAAGGCTATCCAGAAAGCCGCATATCACAATTGTTGGAGCAGGGAATCTGGCTGGCGCTCTGGCCGCCTCGTTGCACGGAGCGGGATACAAAATCGATCAAATCGTCTCGCGGGACGCGGCAGATTCTTTACGGCGCGCCCGCAGGCTGGCGCGGGGGGTTGGGGCATCGGCCCTCGCGTCTGCTGCAGCGCGGATTCAAGCTGAGATCGTTTGGTTTTGTGTCCCCGATGGGGCGATCGCTCAGGCGGCAGAGTCGCTGACTGGTTCTGCTGATTGGAAGGGCAAGGTGGCGCTGCATTCCAGCGGCGCCCTGACCAGCGACGAGCTTACCGTGCTGCGCGATCAAGGGGCAGCGGTTGCATCGGTTCATCCTCTAATGACGTTCGTGCGCGGATCGCGCGCGGCGCTAGTAGGAGTGCCATTTGCCATCGAGGGGAACCCGAAAGCGGTGCGGATAGCTCGTGGCATCGTTCAGCGTTTGCATGGCCAGACGTTCGCGGTCGGAAAACAGCGGAAAGAGGCTTATCACGCCTGGGGGATGTTCGCCTCGCCGCTGCTGACTGCGCTACTCGCAGCCAGTGAGCGTGTGGCCGGTGCCGCCGGAGTCAGCCGAAAGGCGGCGCGTGAGAGAATGCTCCCAATACTCCGGCAAACTCTGGCTAACTATGCAAGGCTCGGCGCGCCGGGCTCGTTCAGTGGTCCCATCCCTCGCGGGGATGTTGCGACGGTCGGTAAACACCTTCAAGTATTGCTTGAAGTTCCAGAAGTCCGCGAAGTCTACATTGCTCTGGCGCGTGCCGCGTTGCGCGATCTGCCCGCGAAGAATCGCGCGGCTTTGGAGGAGATTCTCAAGGGATAGTCGGCACCGACTCCGGAACAATCAAGAGCTTCCATCGCTGGCAATTTCTTTTCGAGTTAGTTGTCGCATCATGAGCCCGAGTAGAGCTAACACACCGAAAGGAATCGAGGCGGCGGTGCGAATGGGGAGTGTGAGCACTGCCGAAGCAAAGAGTTGAGGTGAAACAAACGGGCGCGCTGCGATCACGGCTGGAGCAAGAATCCACTGCCAGAAAAATGCCAACGCAGTTACTCCCAACACTACTCGACAGAGCGGAATCGAACGCGTGAAGATACGCCACGACAGGGCAATCAAGAGAATTCCAGGCAGGAGAACGACGTGGTCATACACCGCGTGACCTGGCAGTAAAGCGATCGTAGTGATAGCGAGCAGCAAGCTGAAAGTTAAGGCGAATTCAGTCGAGTCAGGAGATGCATGACGCCTGCGCAATGCCAGAGCAAGTCCACTGGCCAACAGCATCGCGATCAGAAATGGAGTCAGGCGCGAACCAATCTGACTGCCAAGTAAATAACCCACGAGCGGCGGAGTCGAGTACTGCCGGTAGCCGAATACGACATGCAGCCACTGGGAAATCCAGCCCGGCCAGACCTGCAGGGAGGACGCGACCAGCAGAGCCGATGTGAAAAGAAAGCTTCCCACGAACCGCCAGCGGGTGCGCCATTGATCAAGACTCCACAGCAGAAGATAAGCGACGACCAGGGCTGTCATCTGCGGCTTGATCAGGGTCAATGCCAACAGGATCCCCGAAAGAGAAAGTCGGCCATCAACGAGTGCGGCAAGCGAAGCGGCGAGAAGAAACCCAACAAGCAACCCAATCTGCTCAGCGAACAGACCTTCAAGCACCGCATAATTGGACAGAGTAAGAAGGACTATTACACCGAGGGTCGCGGGACTCAAACGGAAACGTAGAGTCCGAAGCCAGAGAACGACGCTGAGTGCAGTGATCGCTGGCAGAATCACCGCCAGCCCGAGGCGAACCGTGGAAAAAGGCAGCAGAGCCAGAGGCCAGAAAAGAACGTCAACGAAAACTGGATAAGCGAAAGCCCGGTAATCCGAAGGAGCGGAGGGATTGCTCGTATCCAGAGACCGCCCGAAGAGGCCGATTTGGATTTGCCTGGTCATCTCCGGGCTGTAGGGATCGCGATGATGAATCAAACTGGCGCGCGAAGTCAGCCAGATAGGATAGAAGTCAGCGCCAAAGGAGTATCCGTCGCCGAAGCCCTGAGCGGCACGAACTTCGTGCGCCCGGGGCACGAAAAGGGCAAGATGGTAGTAGACCATGCAAGCCGCGCAGAAAGTGACCAGGATCAGCACGAGAATGTTTCGGGATCGCGCGTCTATCGGCAGGGTGAACATGTAAAGAGCGGGGCGTGCAGGAATTTAAGCACGGGTTGCGAGTTGCAGGCAAAGATTAAAAGTAATGGCCGGTGGACTGACGACAGCCCGGATGGGTTCATTACGAGCTGAATAAATGGCCAGGCAAGTTGTTGAACCGCGTTGACAGCCACACTTTGATCATAGCGGCTACGCGACGGACTGAGGGCGGAGAGTTTGGCCTAACCACGCGCCTTGAACGGGAAAATGGCATCTTGCTTTGAAGGGATGGGAACTCCGTTGTGAGTGGCCGGCTGAAAACGCCAGTTCTCAAGCGCCGCCAGGCATTTATTGTCAATCTCAGGGCCCAGGCTCTGTAGCACGGTCTTGCGAACGATTTCCCCTCTCTCGTCGATCGTGATTTCGATGACGACTTTGCCCTCGGACTCCGGTCGTTGCCACGGGTAGACCACGGGATCCGAGGTCGCGATGGGCAAAGCCGGGCGAATCTCGTCTCCATACACGGGCCCACCGGGCAGACTTCCGTAGGGAAGTCCGGCAGGTGCTCCATGACCCAACTTGGAGAGTGTTGCCGTCTTCGAATCGTCTTCGGCCGCGGATGGATTAAGGGGAGCCGATGGCATGGCCAGCTTGGCCAGCGTAGAGGTTGGTTTCCACGTCAATTTCTCGTGTCCCAGCCGCTGGTGCCGATAGGTTTCGGTCGCGTGATCAGATGAACTCGTACTGCTATCGTCGGGCGTGCGGGTTGGGAAGTAGAGTTGTGTGAGCACTTTGCCATTGTGTCCGATTGCAATGGAAGAAGGGTTCAATAATTGAGGCTCTGGGGCATGAAGCAGCCAGGCAAATAGCAGGGCGTGGAGCGTGAGCGACGCGGCCAGTACTTTGTCTTGACTTCTTGCTGTTCCTGAATTCAGTTGCGCAAACATCTCTGAACAAACTCCCAGCCCAAACGCTCTCTTATAGATGTAGGTTAGACGCCGAGAGGGGGAGTTCGTCAAGGCTCTTTGTTCGCTTCGGTTCAACGCTGGTAACCACCCGTGCCGTATAGCGGGTCGTATCCCCAGCGGTTGGGTGTTGGGGAGCAGGATGGGAAGGGAATTGGTGCGTGCGTGTGCCAGGATGAGAGAACGCTGGTAAAATTAGTCGGTAGACTACGAGTCTGCCAGGGTACGTGGGGCTATAGCTCAGCTGGGAGAGCGCGTCGTTCGCAACGACGAGGCCGTCGGTTCGATCCCGACTAGCTCCACCATGTTTTCAAGCTACACAGTGTTTATTTGGAAGCACCGGGGGAGGGCTTACTACCCAACTCTAGCCGCTCACGTAATCTTTACTAGTCCCCACGTGGCCTAGTCGAATACGCTACGCCACCAAGCTATTTCTGTTGGGCTAGTCCTTCTGGCGCACAGGAATCCGGCCGATCGGCCTTGCAATCCCCAAGTTGCAACCTGATGCACACTTTCTGCGAAAGGCGCCGCCTAGGCTGACCGAAGTAATTTCGCAAATATGCGAAAAGACGCGCCCAGCACGTGCCCGGCAGGATTTAGAATGTCCTCTGCATGCCTGCGCTGAGAACATTTTCCTGGCTTGGCGGAACAGTATTTGCGGTGTTCATCGTTGGGCTCGTCGTGGGGCAGAACGCTGCTCCCGCGGGGCACCCTCCCGGTCCGGCCCAGGCACCGCCCTCTGCTCTTGCGCGCAACTCCGTCACGCTTGATGGCTTTGTCGACTCGGCCATCCGGCAGGAACGTCGCTTGACCGATTTGATGCGCTACTACAGGCCGATCATTGAGACCTACATCCAGGAAGAAAAGCGTGATTCCCACTTAGGCACCTCTCCTAAGGGGGACGACTATTTCTTAACCCGTCTTGATCTGACAGGCGCCGCCCCGGCCACTCTGGCGTTTGCGGACCAGGAGCACTCGAAGCAAGAGGGGGATAAGAAGTTGCCCCGGAATGCATCATCTTTCGCGGCGGCTGGATTCGTGCAAGCGCTGTTTCCTGACCTGGACCACTTCGACCGCCAGAACTACACGTTCGATTTCGTCCGGTGGGAGATTCTTGGCCAAGTGCGTTGCGCTGTCCTGGACGTCAGGCCTCGTGGGAATTCAGGGAACCATGGCTTTGCCGGCCGGATCTGGGTAGAGGATCAGGACTTTAACATTGTGCGCTTCACTGGAACCTACACCTCGAAGGCCTTCTCCAAGCGCGCGTTTCATTTCGACAGTTGGCGGCTGAACACCATGAGCATCATGTGGATGCCCGCTTATGTTTATACCGAAGAGTCGGATCCTCACGATCCTTCGAGCCACGGGCTCTGGTTCAAAGCCCAAACCCGGATCTGGGGCTACGACATGGGGCACGCAGGAGATCACCGGGAGTATGCCAAACCTCTCACGGACGCGCCGGCGTGGGTCGATCCTAAGCGGCACGAAGCTTCGCAGGACCTGAGCCCGGCTTACACCTTAGGACAATCAATCTACACACCGGAAGACAATGCGGTAGAGCGGCTGCAAGTTGCCGGCTTGATGGCTCCGGACGGCGAAGTCGACCGGATTTTGGAGATCGTGGTCAATAATCTGATGATAACCAACGAGCTCGATCTTGCGGGAGTTCGTTGTCGCGTGCTTCTCACCACGCCACTGGAGTCGTTCGTGATGGGACGAACTATCGTGGTCAGCCGCGGGCTTCTTGACGTGCTACCTGACGAGGCGACGCTCGCCGCGGTGCTGGCTCACGAACTGGCTCATATTGTTTTGGGCCACTCCGTGGGCGCTGGATATTTGTCAGGCCTGACGTTGCCGTTCTCAGATGCGGAAATCTTTGCCAACCTGAACTTTCATTTCGACCCTGCACAGGAAGCGGCCGCCGACAAGAAAGGCCTGGAGTTGTTTTCGAAGTCGCCTTATAAGGATCAACTCGCGGATGCCGCCCTCTTCCTGAAAGCTCTGGAAGCCCGTTCTCCACAATTGCCCAACCTGTTGCACGGGCGCTTCAGCAATGATTTCGGCAGCAGCCATCTGGTCGGGATGCCGGCCCTCGCCAACTCGGGCAAGTCTCTGCAAATGGACCGGGTGGACCAGATCGCGGCCTTGCCGCTCGGCTCGCGAATTGTGGTCGACCCCTGGTCGGACCGGATTGAGATGCTAAAGAGCAAACCCGTTCACCTGGACTCGGCATCGGAAAAAATGCCCTTCGAGGTGGCTCCGTTCTTTCCGCACCTCAAGCGGCTCGATGAGCACGAAAAAGCTCAGGCCGGAGCGCAGCCGTAACGGCTTCCGTCGAATGGCACCCCCCACGTCAGTGCCATTCCTTAGTTCCCTCACAAAAGCTAATATCCTGATTGAGCAGACTTCGGGGGAGGGCTGCTCGACTTACGTCCCATGACTCTTTGAGCCTGGGGCGTTTTGTTTTGCTCCGCACTAAGCCCGGTACCCGCTGACTGCGGCCTTTCATAGCCCGAAACGTAATTTCTCTTCCTGGATCTTGTCAGCCCCTACAATATTCGTACCCCCGAATCGTCTACATCCTCAGATGAATGGCGCGGCGAGCCTGGTACGGATGAGCCTCGAACAGGACCAGCGGATCTCCGAGGTGGTCAAGCGGGAGCGGTCCCGGCTGCACAACTTCATTCGCCGGCGGGTGCCGGATCCGCGCGATGCCGAAGACATTCTCCAGGAGGTTTTCTACGAACTGGTGGAGGCGAATCGCCTGTTGATGCCAATCGAGCACGTTACCGGCTGGCTTTTCCGCGTCGCGCGGAACCGCATCGCTGATCTCTTCCGCAAGAAGAAACCGGAGAGCTTTACTGATGTTGCCGTGGCCGACGACGAAGAAGAGCTACTGCGACTAGAGGACTTGCTGCCTTCACCGACGCCGGGCCAGACGCTCTCTATGCCCGCAGCGTGCTTCTCGAAGAACTCGAGTTTGCGCTCAGCGAGCTCCCCGCCGAGCAGCGCGAAGTGTTTGTGGCGCACGAGCTCGAGGGTCGAACCTTTAAGGAAATGGCGGCCGAAAGTGGCGTGAGCATCAATACGCTGCTAGCGCGAAAACATTACGCAGTGCTGCATCTGCGCGAGCATCTGCGAAGCATTTACGACGATTTTACGAAAGCATGAGGAACCAAACATGAGAAAAAAATGGATTTTCCTGGCTCCGGCAGCAATTTTGGGAGTTCTGTTATTTATCTTCATTGGTGGCGAGCTTGTGCTGCGTCTTTGGAACTGGCTGCTGCCGGGGCTGTTCGGCTGGCACCAGATCACGTTCTGGCAGGCGATTGGGATTCTGGCACTGTGCCGTATCCTTTTCGGGCGCATTGGCGGCCGCGGGTTCCGCCGTTCCAACTTTCGCGGCCGCATGGGCGAGCGCTGGGAACATATGACACCCGAGGAGCGAGAGCGTTTCCGGCAAGGCATGCGCGGTCGTTGTGGCGAGGGCGCGCCAGCCGGCGAGAGCAAGTAGATATGTCAAGTGGAAGGCGTCGCGCAAGCTGTAACGATGAGGCCGTCGGTTCAACCCGACCCGCTTCTCAGTCCAAAACCCCAATAAAATCAATGCCCGCCAGCACCATGACTGCTAACAGAATTGCGATAAAACCCCATGTTTTTAGGGACATCGGAGCTGCCGGCGGTATATACTTCAGTCCTATTCTTTTGCGCGTGTATTGGGGCGCGAGTATTGGGGCTCCTGATTCTGGCCTCAGGACGGGCAACTCATGCAGAACAAGAATCTACGGTCTGATCCTCCGGGTCGGCCGACCTCCACTAACCAGCCCGGTGTAAGTGTTCCCGCGAAGGGTGATAGTTCTGGCTCCAATCCGCCGGTCGACCCCGAGGCCACTCTTGTCGATGTTTCCCCGGCACCTTCCGATCCCCAAGGTACGCTAGTCGACTCCGATGCCACGCTCGTGGATGTCGACGCTACTCTTGTGGATATCGAAGCCACACAAATAGACGCAGTTTCGCCTCCTCCATCTTCCGGCCCCAGGGGCGCTCGTGTCAAAGTCAGCGTTTCGATGATGCAAATCGGCGATGTTTTGGGCGGGCGCTACGAAATCCTGCAGTTGCTGGGCGAGGGCGGAATGGGGGCTGTATACAAAGCCCGAGACCGGGAACTCGACCGTTTTGTCGCCCTGAAGCTGATCCGTCCGGAGCTGGCTGCTAATCCTTCAATCCTCGCCCGATTCAAGCAGGAACTTCTGCTCTCCCGCGAGGTCACTCACAGAAATGTCATCCGTATCTTCGATTTGGGCGACGCCGATGGTGTGAAGTTCATCACCATGGAGTTCGTGGAGGGGCAAGACCTGCGCTCACTGATTCAGGAGAGGAAGAAATTTCCTCCGGCAGAGGCAGTGGAGCTCATGTTGCAGGTCTGCCGCGCTCTGGAAGCCGCCCATACCCTCGGCATCATCCACCGCGACCTGAAGCCGCAGAACATCATGCTCGATCGAACCGGCCGGATCCTCGTAATGGACTTTGGCCTGGCTCGCATGGTTGAAGGCGACGGCATGACCCAAACCGGGGCCCTGGTCGGAACGATGGAATATATGTCGCCCGAGCAGGCCCTGGGCAAGGATCTGGATCAGCGCTCCGACCTTTTCAGCCTGGGGTTGATCCTTTACGAATTGCTCACGGGCATCATGCCGTTTAAGGCAGAGAGTGCCGTGGCCAGCTTGATCAAGCGCAACCAGGAGCGAGCCACTCCGGTCTCTGATCATGACGAAACGATCCCCAGCGCGCTCAGCAACATTGTTGGCAAGTGCCTGGAGCGTGATCCCGCGTTGCGCTACCAGAATGCCACTGAGTTCTTGCGAGATTTGGAAGCCTGGCAGGGCAATCGGGCAGGCGCCACGTTGCGCTTCCCCACGAGCGAAAAGCCCTGGGGACAGACCGTTCCCTGGCACTGGATCGGCGGTACGGCGGCGGTTTTGGTGCTGGCGCTCGCCGGCTTCCTGCTGCGCGGGAAGTTGTCTTCCCCGAGGAGCACGAAGACGGCGCTAGCCGCGCCAGCCGTCTCGCTGGCCATTCTGCCTTTCCGCAACGCTTCGGCTGACCAGAGTCTCGGCTGGCTCGGATCGAGCGTGGCTGAAACTTTGAGTACAGACGTTGGGCAGTCGTCGCACCTCCGTATCGTCTCTCCGGAACGCGTGAGCCAGATCCTGCGCGATTTGCGCATCTCGTCCGATGCGTCGCTTGATTCTGCCACGGTGCAGCGGCTCGCTGAATTCAGCAACGCCGACAACATTGTTTGGGGCCGCTACACCCGATTTGGCGATCAAATTCGCATCGACGCAACCATCCAGGACATGAAACACGGCCGCACCACCACGCTGGCGGAGTCCGCGACCGAAAACAACATTCTGAGTGCGATCGACCTCCTCGCCGGTGACATCCGTTCGAACCTGGCTCTCTCCAGCAGCACAATCAAAGAACTCCAGGGGCAGTCCTTCAAACCTTCGACCAACTCTCTTCCGGCCATGCACGATTACGACGACGGGCTGCAGTTCGCGCGTTTGGGAAGTTTCCTTGATGCGAGCAAGCAATTCGAAGCCGCCACAAAAGAGGACTCCCGATTCGCGTTAGCTTATTCGGAACTCGCGAAGACCTACGCCAATCTCGGGCAGGACGATGATGCGGAGCGCGCATCCCGTAAGGCCGTTGAGTTGAGTGACCAGCTTCCGCCTCCGGAAAAGTATCTGATTCAGGCAAGCCATTACCAGATCCAGAAGGACTATCCCAAAGCGATTGAAGCCTACGGCACTTTGGCGAAGGCCGCACCCAACAATGCTGACGTACTCTTTGATCTTGCGGGGCTCTATGAGAAATCAAGCGCGTACGACAAGGCCCGAGAGGAGTACACGAAAGTGTTGACACTTGATCCGAAGCGCGTGGACGCTCTGCTCGCGATAGGACGGGTCGAGATTGATAGCGGAAACCCGCAGAAAGGCCTCGAATATTTGACCCGCGCCCAGGCCTTGGCTGTCGAATTCGGTAACGAGGAAGAAAGATCTCAGATTCTTCAGGCGATGGGCGCGGCCTTTGCAGCGCTAAACAAGAACGAGGACGCTCTGCGCAATTTTCGAGATTCGCTCGAAATCAAGCGCAAGCTTGGACTAAAGGCGGGCATCGCCCTGAGCATGAAAGCAATGGCATCGTCGGAAGATCTTCTGGGCAAGCCGGACCAGGCGCTGAAGGACTATAAAGAGTCGCTCGCTTTATACCAGGGATTGGGCGACAAGGCGGGAACTGGGGACGTCCTTAACGACCTCGCGGATTTTGATGTCGATCACGGCCGGTATGACGAGGCATTAAAACTGTTTAAGGAATCGCTTGAAGCCGAAGTCGAGGTCGGAAACCAGGCCATGCAGGCATTGGTTTTGAACAACATCGGCAACGTGTACTTTACTAAAGCCGACTACCAGAACGCCCACACCTATTACGAGCAGGCCCTGCAACTTCGCGAAAAACTCAACGTTCCGAGTGCAGTTGCTGACACGCTTCACAATCTGGGTGAGATTTCAACCAGAATGGGTCAGAATGACCAGGCGGTGGAGCAATTCTTACGCGCGCTGGATTTGCGGCGAAGCACCGGAGATAAGCGCTGGGCGGCTATCGAGTCCTCCAGTTTGGGTACTTTGTTCGGTTATCAAGGCCGCTATGGTGCAGCGCTGAGCGCAGAAGAAGATGCCCTCAAGGCGTTCCGGGAACTGCAGGACCGCAGTGTCTGGCTGGCAGGAATTCTCAGTTTGTACGGGAACGCCCTGGCACAGGTCGGTCGCGCCGACGAGGCGCAGAAGACTCTTGAAGAAGCGATGAACGTGGCGCATGAGCTAAAGGATCAAGTGACAACGGCAGAAGTTCAGGGCTACCAGGGCGACAACGCGTTCTATCGCGGAGATTACAGTGGCGCTGCCGCTCTTTATGATCAGGCGCTTAAGGCGGCAACGCACGCCAACGATTTGGATCTGATTCAGGTCGCAAAGTTCGATATTGCGAAAGTCGCGGTCAGGCAGGGTCGCTTTCAATCGGCCGCCAGCTTACTCGGCAAACTGTCCGAAGCTGCGGACCGGATGGGACTGAAATATGTGTCGGTGGAATGCTCGATTTATCATGCCGAAGCTCTCATGAACCTGAAGAGCTACGAACCAGCCAGAAAAGAGCTGGAGAGCGCCCTCGACAAGAGCGAGAAGCTCGGTCTCAAGGCTTTGCTTGCTCAGAGCCATTACCTGCTGGCGCGTGATCTTGAACTCTCAGGCAACCCTGGTGATGCCCGGGAGCACTATACACAAGCGCGCAAGATTCTGGATGAGATTAAGAACGAGGCCAAGACCGATAGCATCGTGAAACGAAGCGATCTCAGCCCTATCTATGACCACCCTGTCAGCTAGTTCTCACGCAAGCAATCTTTATCCAGCCGCCTCCAGCCGGCCGCCACAGGCTCCTGAACGCACCTTGATCAGAAGCCCGTGGCCACCGCTGTGAGCCCTGTCAGTTTCCTGACAGCGTGATGACTTGCGGACTGTTCGCCGCATTATCCCTGATGGTCAGCGTGCCACTCACGTTCTTTGTCGACGTCGGCGTGAAGGTCACGGAGATCGTGCACGTCCCGGTAGTCGGGGCGAGCGTAGTGTTTGGCGTTGTCGGGCACGTCGTTGTAAAGGTGAAGTTGCTGTTGCTGCTAGTCAGACTCGCTAGTTGGAGCGGAGTCGTTCCTGAGTTGGTCAGCGTCACCACCTTTGGCGTGCTCGGCTTATTCAGCGTCTGTGTTCCGAAGCTCAAATTAGTCGACGACAAGGAAACCTGCGGATTGATCACCAAGGCCGTTAGTAGCACCTGTTGAGTTGCCGCGGTGTCAGCAATGGTGAGATAGGTTGTCGAGGCCGTTGGGCTGAAGACCCTGGCGAGGGTCAGGATGCCAACACCAATCGCACAGCTCTTTCCCGCAGGCAATGTGGCCGGCAGTTTCAGAATCATTGGAGGACAGAAGGTGAGGTCGCCGAAATCACCACTGGCGGTGCCTCCCCCGAGCGTGATGCTTGTAATCGTGATCGGCACAGTTGTGGTGTTTTTCAGAGTGACGAACTGGAGGCCGAGCTGATCCAGGTACAACGTTCCGAAGTTCACGGTCAATGGCGAAACATCTATCCCGGCCACCGTCACCGTGCCATTCACATAGGTGATCGCATAATTCCCACCATTCGAGGCTGTGCACGAGCTGGGATAGTTACCGGGCAGACTTGCGCTGGTCGCTGTAGTCCTGCAGCTTACGCCTAGGGTTGCGGCTGTGTCTCCATTCACAAGCCCATTGAGAGGGAAGGTGGGGGTAATGATCGGAGGGGTTCCGCCATAGGTCATCACGGCGCTGCTGGCGGTGATCGTGAGCGGCACCGCCGTGATCTTCAAGGTGCCGGCTACATACGAGATCGAGTAGGTCGAATCCATGGCTCCCGAGCAGTTGGTGGCGTAGGTGCCCACCGGATTACCCGCTGGCACTGCTGTTGCCGAGCAGGTTACCGTCCCCAGGACCGACGCCATGTCCCCATTCACAAATGCACTAAAGATGGGGGTGATGGTGGGGATCCCTGTTCCGTAAGGAACGGTAGCGCTGCTGGCCGTGATGCTCAACGGTGCCTGGCCGACTGTCAACATGTAGCTCAGCGTGGCGGAGCCCACCCCGTTGCTGGCCGTGAAGTTAACCGGATAAGTACCGGCCGTGCCGTCCGCGGGAGTTCCCGTGAGAGCGCCCGTGTTTTGCGTGAACGTCAGCCCAGCTGGCAGCGCTAGCGGAGTAGCCGCTTGCGCGGTGCACGCGGTATCAGTTTCGGCCGCCAAGCCTGCCGTGTTATCAAAGTAGCTCAGCGTTGTTCCACCTGAACCGGTCGCTATGGCGAAAGTTCCGTCGTAGCCAGTTACCGTGCAACCGCTCACGATGACCACATTGGGGGCAACGAAGCCGACACCGAAGCTAGAGGCTGCTGTGAGCGTGACGGTGTTGCCAACTTCGGCAGCAGTTACGCTGACCCCGGAACCTGTGGTCGCTTTCCACCCAACCAATGCGGGCGTCGGGTAAGGAGAATCTGTTTCCGTGACTTCGGCTGTTCCCGGCGTTCCCTCGGTAAAGGTGATGGTGGGGTTTGAGACCGAGCATCCAGTGTCGCAGGTAAGAGTAATGGCCGGGGCAACCGGCGTTGGAGGAGTGGCGGTGGCTCCCGTACCAGAGGCGGTCGGCAGGAACGCCAGCACCACGTCATTGGTTGAACTGCTCCTTCCACCGGCTAACGGAATGTCCCCGCCTACTACCCCGGAGAAAAACGTCGTGATGTCATTATCGAACTGGCAGTAAATCGGAGGCGCGGTCGGCGTTGGGCTGCTCCCCGTATTCATAGGGTTGTCACAACCTGTGAAGGAAGGGCCCACGAAGCTGGTGCCGTAGGGCAACGTCGAAAGATTCGAATTAAACTCATCCGGATCGTCGAGCATGCGCGGCACGCTGTTGTAGCCCGCCGGCACCGTAAAGGGGTTGGTTATTGGGGCATTACTTGGATTGATATTGATCTGCCAGATCACACCTTCGGGAGTTTCGGACTGGGGTACTGGCCCGATTGGCGTCCCGTTTTCGCTGCTGGAAAGGAGCTGGAGATTGTAGTAGACGCAATTGCCGTTTGAATAGGGGTAGCAAAGTGGAGTTGTAACGTTGCCGCTCGAGTCGGTCCCATAGTTGTAGAAACTCACGAAGCGGCAGTCGAAATCTGTGGTCGGGCCGGTCGGAAAGCCGTGTCCGTTATCCAGAGCCTGGGTTCCCGGGCAAATTCCTGTACCTGAGACTTCCGTAGCGGTGGCCTGGAGGGACAAGCACTGACCCGCAGGCAAATTCACCACTGGGATTTGAACTGTGAATATAACTCCATTCGGGTCCGTGCAAGCTCCACCACCCGCGTTACTACCGTTCGGGCAATAAGTGGTCGATGCGGTATTCGACGATCCCGAAGGGCAATACTGGTTGTTTAGCGTTTGCGGATTTGGTGGGGCCACAAAATCCGCGGTAACGTTTTGCGCCGAGTCCATCGTCAGGCTGCACGTCGGCATGGTTCCAAAGCTTGCGCAAGCACCACCCCAGCCCCCGAAGGTGGAAGGTGAAGTCGCGTTCGCCGTCAAAGTGACCGACGCTCCGGCCTCATCGCTTTCCAAGCAGTTACCCGTTTGCACTCCGCCGGTCTCACTGCAGTTGATTGGCGTTGGCGCAGGCGAGCTGTTATTGCTGGTGTCTGTAACAGAGCCAGTGCCCACTCCAAGCTCCGTCAAAGTCAGCGGCACGGCAGTCGGCGCGAACGTCCAGCTCAAGATGTCTTGAGTTTCGAAATCGCCACCGGTCGCGGCGGTAAACCCGACGAACGCATTGGTTCCATTAGTCACGCCGATACTGGCCAAATCTACGTCAACTCCGTTCGGGTACAAGTCATTACCATCGACCGCCACGTGGAGGTTGGCTGGCGTTGATGCCGTGGCGGCATAGTAGGTGATCGTCACACTGTGGGGGTTGCCGTCCGCGAGGTTCGCGGTATAGGCCGGGGCGCCCAAAGTCGAGTTCAGACCGGATGTCCCGCCGCAAAGGGTGTTGTGGTGCGAGGTATTCGCTCCGGCACCGCAGCTCTGTATTGCCACGTGGCTGACCGAGTTGTTCGTTGGGTCCGGCACAGGATCCCACGCATTCTCGAACGTATCGAATTCGATAGCGAGGCTTTTTGGGATGCCTGCACCTGAGCTGGGATTGGTGCTCGAATCGTCATCTCCGTATCCCAGTGCGCCGCCGTTTCCTCCCGTGTAACCAATTGCTGTCGAGCCCGAGCTTTGGATCACGAAGGCAATGCCGTCTGCCGGAGGGGAGGACGGGCTCGTGAATTTGAATGAAAAGCTGGTGGTGAATCCGTTTTCGACAACTTGAGGGGTGGCGTACCAAGCGGACCCGGTCTGGTTGCCGCTACTGGTAGTGAGCTGCAATGCCGTATTAGGAATCGTGCCGGTAAACACGGGCGTGGTGCCTGGAGAGGGGTTCAGCGCCAGGCAAGTTTGCTTCGATGTGAAATCAGGCGTGTAGCTGGGAGAAATGGGACAGTTCTGCGCCCAAACTGTTGTGCTTCCGCTCACAACAACCAAGACCGCTACGGCGGCCACGATGACGAACTTCGTGATTCCCAGCTTCATAAATTCTCTTTTCCGCGCGCTGGTTTTACCAGTCACGCTTTCGGACTTGCGGATCTTCATGGGGCCTTATGGCATGGTCCCGACACGAGCGAGGTGCCGACCGCTGCAGAACCTTGCTCTCAGCGATTGCAGTCAATCACGTTCTTGCTGTGCGAAGCGCAAGACAGGCGGGGGGACCTTCGCCAGCAATCCTTATGAATCTGGGGGTCGATTCAGGTAGCGAGTTGGGGGGGACGCGCACCTGTGAGCTACTTGCCTGCAAAACTACTTTACGGCTGTTGCTAAGCCACAGCTTGAGACGGGCCAGCAAAGGACTCGATGGCGCTGGCCTCGTCTTTCTGAATATCGAAAACTGCTGAGAGCCGGGTCATCTGGAGCAGGTCATGGACTCGCTTGGTCAGGTTGGTGAGTTTCAGTTGTCCACCCTGGTTTCGAATCGTAGTGTGAGCCTTGACTAATTCCCCAACTCCAGAGCTATCTATGTAGTTAACCTCGCTCAGGTTCAGCACGATTGCCTTCTGGCCCTTGTCCGCCAGATCTTTGACGATCTCGCGCAGCATGACGTTTCCTTCGCCCAGCGTAATTCTTCCGCTGATGTCAACAATCGTTACCGCGCCCACAGACCGAACGGCGGTTTGCATCTTAACCGGGGTCGAACCTTGCATCCCGAGCCCCAGCCGGTCAAGAATTGTGCACGCCGAGGCCGCGAGTTCCTGCGATTCCGTGCGAACCACGATCAGGGAACGCCCTTCCTTGAGCACTTCCCGAAAGAACGCGATGTCCTCAGAGCAATCTTCGACCGCTGTCGGTTTAGGGGCTTTCGCGTCGTGTGCTGCTCCCGAGCCGATCGCGGAGCCTGCGCCTACGCCAGCGCCCGCGCCGGTAAGCAGTGCGGCGGCGCCGATCCCTAGCGCGAATACGGTCCCGATTCCAGGAAGAAGCAGAGTTGCCGCCACCACCCCGGTTGTGACCCCTGCAGCCCCTCCGAGGAAGCCTCCGACATATGCGCCGAGTTCCTTGGCGACCGTCCTGGCCTCGTTTTCAGACCGAGTCAGGAAAACGATGGACTCTTCCGCAACACCCTTCTCGCGTAACTGTTTTACTGCTTTCTCCGCGTCATCCCGTGACGCAAATACCCCTATCGTCGTTTCCATATGCTGTTTCGCACCAACCAAAATTTCGACGGCGGGCTGCTCTCAGGTCGCTGAACCCAAGGCTGGACGGGCCGTCTGAGCCTGGGCACCTTTTTTCCAGCGTAGCATTCTGTCCCGAGTGTGAAGATTTGTCAAGACAAGACACTAACAATTCTTAAACAATTTTGGGCTAATTCTTGATTTCAGGATTCTTGACTCGAGTCGGAGGGATATCTCCTTCCTAACTTCGAAAACGACAAGAAATGCACACCCGGATTACCGGCCTGCGCCAACATTGCCGGCCAAGGGAAGGTCGCTCGACCGCTCCCTTGTAGCATCTCACTCAAATCCGGCCCTCGCGCGGCCCAGACGTAGTCCTGGCGACATCGTGCTGGCGCCGTATCAATCAGGAGTGTGCCCGAGGAAGTCTTCGTGGCCCTCGAACACCGAGGCCAGCCTTGTCAGGCGGAACAGCTCCCGCAAGCGTTGATTCAAGTTGATGAGTTTCAGGGCGCAGTTTTGCCTCTTGGCCGACAGATACACGCCGACGAGGGCGCCGAGGCCGGAGCTGTCGAGATAGGTCACGTCAGTCAAGTCCAGCACCACACATTTGGTCGTTGGGATCAGACTGCGGACTGTGCTTTGCAGCTGGGCAGAAGTGCTCGACGTGATTTTGCCGGTGCAGCGGACAATAGTTTCCTCGGGTGTTCTTAGCGTTTCCAGACTCAATTCCGAGATTGGGACAGGGTTTGCCGCCATGACAGGCCTCCAAGGTAGGAATCTACGGGGGACTGGCTGGACTCTTCGGAGTCGGCGCCGGTCCAGTCTAGCCTCAATCAGTCGTCCGGCTTCAGGCTAGACTGAACGCCACCACGATACTCCCGGTGGCAGCAAAGTCAAGTCGGTTGTTAGAAAGCTGCCAACCTGAGCGAGTCTCCAATGCGGGCCTGGGGCGCGGCCGAAGGCTGGCGGTAGGGTAGCTTTTGATGTTCCCACGGGTGAGAAATTCGCCTATAATCCGCTACCTGAGCGACAACCATGGGTGCACCCCTTCGGCAGTACGCAATCGAGCCCAGAGCAGAACAGTATTCGATAGCGATCATCACAGCGAAGGGAACGTCCTTCCCTGAGATCGGCCGCTATCTGGCGCCCACCTTTAGGACCGCCCTGGCAAACACTGAAGAACAGATCCAGGCCGCCGTGCACGACATGGGCGTGCACGGAATAGTGTTCAACCTCGACTGCATCAGCGAAGGAGCAGCCGATGGCATCGAAGTTCTGCAGGAAATCCGCAAGCTGCGCGAAGATGTGGTGCTGGTGGCAATCACTGCGTCGACCAACAGCGAGATACCACTGAAGGCCAGCCAGGCCGGCGCGGACGAGTTCTTTCTCGACTCAATGGACTTCAGCCAGTTGCCCAATGTGCTGCTGGCAGCAATCGAGAAGCGTGCGCTGCAGTTCGAAGGGCGTTGGCTGCTTGACCAGGTGGAAGGGAAGTCAGCCTTCTGCGGCTTAATCGGCGGCAGCGAGCCAATGCAGAAGGTGTACGGGGCCATCCAGGCGGTGGCTGACAGCAACGCGAGCGTGTTGCTGCGCGGGGAGAGCGGTGTAGGCAAGGAGTTGGTCGCCCATGCCATTGTGCAATCTGGAAACCGGCAGGACAAACCATTTGTGTGTCTGAACTGTTCAGCCCTGCCCGAGACCCTGATCGAGTCAGAACTGTTCGGATACGAACGAGGTGCATTCACGGGGGCAGATGGCGCCAAGCCGGGACTGATCGAGATGGCGCACGGCGGCACATTATTTCTGGACGAGATTACAACGCTGAATCATCCGTTGCAGAGCAAACTGCTGCGGATTCTGCAAGATCGCTCGGTGCAGCGCCTGGGAGGCCGGTCGTCGCGCAAGATTGACTTCCGCCTGATCACGGCGACCAACGATGATCTGGAAGACATGATGCGGAGGGGGCGTTTCCGCGAGGATCTTTACTATCGCATTAACGTAGTGCCGATCCTGATTCCACCGCTGCGCGAGCGAAGTGGAGACGTGCCTCTGCTGGTGGAACACTTTCTGCGCACCTACTGTGCGGCTAACAAGAGGCCAATCAAGCAACTGCAACCCGACGTAATGCACATCCTCGAAGACTATTCCTGGCCGGGCAATGTTCGGGAATTGGAGAATGTGGTGCAGCGCATGGTGGTGATGAACGACGTTCCAGTGATCACAGCCCAACACCTGCCGCACCAACTTCTCCGCTCCAGCGCCGCCAGCCAGGAGGCGATCCTCATCCCGGAAGAAGGAGTGGACTTTGACGCCGAGATGGAGAGGATCCAGGTCGCCTATCTCAACGCCGCCCTCCGCCGGACGGAGGGCAGAAAATCTGCGGCTGCCGCTCTGCTGAGCATCGACCCGCAACGGATGAAGTACCTCTGCCGGAAACTGAAACTCTAATCCTTCTCCCCAACGTAAGGTCAAAAATTAACCTGGACACGATTAATAATTAACCAAGGAGAGCTTGTTCACCTTCTCGAAGCCATTCCCAGTTCAGCACGCCAACCGTTAAGCAGTTGTGATTGTTAGACTTGGCGATTCCTTGCCCAGTCGGGCTAGTTTGGCATGGCTCGTGCACTAGGGGAGGCGAGTACGGGAATTCAATCGAAAGAAAATTCAAGGAGCGCCCCATGACTATCCAGAAAAAGTCTTTGATCAGCACCCTGAACACGACCAAGAAGGCGATCGTCGCCAGTTCTCCGCTGGAAATGCCGAGCGGTGAGAAGTCCGTAGGCACCAAGCTGGGACGGGCTGGCAGAGCAGGTCGAGCGGGCCGTGCAGGGCGAGCTGGCAGAGCGGGCCGTGCAGGACGAGCCGGAAGGGCCGGCAGAGCAGGTCGCGCGTAAGGTTTGTAATAGAGCGAAAGCGAAGAGGCTACCTTGGGGGAGGGCAGCCTCTTTGTTTTTGTTTTTGCTCACCAGGCGCGGCGGTCAAAGAAGTCCCGGGTTTCCCGCCAGGCGAAGCCCCCCAAACTTCTCCGGTGACCATATACCTTCGCTGTACCAACCATTCCGGGCTTCAGTGCCCCACTCGGGTTCGACAGACTCACATCGACAACATAAAAGTTAGGCGGGCGCAGCCCTTTGTACCGGGAGAGATCAATCAGCCCGGGGGGTATTTCTGACGCTGCCGGTTCGATCGCAGTGACGGATGCGTCGGAAATTTTGAAGAATCCGTTCGCCAGCAGCCGGACCTCTGATCCGATGTGAAACTTGGAAAGATCGTGTTCGGAAACGTAGACCCGGGCGTGCATGGTACTCAGGTCCGCGACTTCGGCGACTTCGGTCCCGGCGGGAAGATAGGCACCGAGTTGATCGCTCAAGCGCGGCGTGAGAACCAGCCCCGCGATGGGGGTACGAACTTCAAGTTGCGCTGTTTCCAAGGCGAGCTGCCGGCTTTGCTGGCCAAGCTTGATGCGCTCAGTATTGGCGGCACCGAAATCGGGCGAATTTTGGAGATTGGCAAGCACCGCGCGGCTATGTACCACGGAATACTCTGCCTGAGCATGCGCCACCCTTGAATCGAGCACCGGGTTCCGAAGCCGCACCACGGCTACGCCCGCCGAAATCCATTGACCTTCGCCAGTGTAGACATCCGTGACTACGCCCGAAACCGTGCTACGGAGGACAGCCCGGTTCATAGCTTCCAAAATGAAATACCCGGTTGAGGACTCTCGCCGCAAGGGCAGCAGGGCTACAACCAGGACAATTGCAGCAATCGCGATGGAGCGCTGCGGTGTAAACCAGGATGCGATTCTGTCTTTCTTGTCGAGATAAACGAATTTCATAAAGTTCCCCAAAGTGCGGATGCGACCCCAGAAAATGACGACGGCAGTGCCGATCTCAGGTACAAAGGACCACTCGGGATTGAAATTGCGAAAGACGTTCCCCACGAAGCTGGCCACCACATAGAGAACCGTGTAACTGTAAAGTCCGGAAAGAAGCGCGTATACGGCGTAGCCAAGCCGCCGGCGCTTGGGGACGTAGGGCACTTCGACGGGAAGTCGCCAGATGTTGTGCTTGACCCAACCGGAGACGAACGCGGTGGAATCCTCCTTGAGATCGACGATTCCGAGAATCTCAGTGAGTATGTAATACCCGTCTAGTTTGATGAGAGGGTTCCAGTTGAGCAAAACCGCTGAAATGCCTGTAATGAGCATGACCCAGTAACAGGCATCGTGCAGCACGGTATAGGGTGGAGTCCCCAACCAGATCATGGTGACGATGCAATAGGCCATCAGTTCGATCCAGACGCCAGCCAGAGAGATGACCATCCGTTCATAGCGCGTGGCCTTAACTTCACCTTCCGTGATGTCCGTATAAAAGGCGGGAGCCAGATAGATGAGGGCAAAGCCCATGAACTGAACTCGTCCGCCGTAATGTTTAGAGGCATGGCCGTGGCCGAATTCGTGAAGCACCAGCACAACAAGAGCGAGCAGATAGAACCCAAGCACATCGAGCCAGGTTTTGTCGGAGAAGTTGTAGAACTCCAGAGTGTCGCGGCCGATTTCAGACCAATGCGAAATCGTGATTCCGGCGCCGATTCCAAAGATACACAGCGTTACTAACGTGAACCATGGCGTGTAGAAAAAACGAGTGTATCCGTAAAGCCAGGTCAGGAACTTGTCAGGGTTAACGGCGGGAAACAGAATCAGCGACAGGTCGCCGTACCGGCTTTTCTTCTTCTGGAGGTGACGTCTCTCATCCGCGCTTTTTTGCATCAGCGCAACGTTTTTTTCCTGAGGCGTCTTGTACCAGAAGTCGATTGCATCGAGCTCTCCGGCGAATTCGCGTACTTCCTCCGTGCTGTAGCGGCTGCCGGACTGCTGGGAATAGAGCTCTGCGATTTCCTCGTAGTTGTGCCGGCCATCAAAGAGCTGGATCAGAGCCCAATTCTGGGGAGGAAATTTGTACATGCACTCGACGCTCGGAACATAGATGCGAACCATGGGCTCGCCATCTTCCATATGTTCCCGAGCAACGATGTCGGGATCCATGCGGGGAGTACGCTCAGCTAGCTTGCGGGCAGGAATATCGGGCAGAGCCGCACTCAGAGCCCGCGTAATGTTCATCGCATATTCTCGACCCGGACGTTCGCGTCCATGCCGGGGCGGAGCGAACCGGGTTTGCCTTCGAGTTCCACGGCAACCTCAATGGTGCTGCTGGCGGGATCGACGACTGGACTTACCTGCACAACTCTGACCCGGTATTTTTGGTCGGGCAGATCCGGAGTCATCATCGGAAGAACTTGACCTTTTTGGATTTGCCCGATGAACTTTTCTGGCAAGGTAAACCGCATACCTAACGGACCCTCGGCGGTGACCCAGAACAACCGGTCTCCCTTGACCACTTGCTGTCCCTGTCGCACGTAGCGGCGAGCCACCACGCCCGAGAATGGTGCGCGGATCTGGGTCTTTTCCAACTCAAGTTCAAGGGAGCGCTGCGTCTGGTTGGCATCGGTGAGCAATTCGCGAACCCGCCGGACATCCCATGTTTCCGATTCCGCCTTGAATTTAGCGTGTTCAAGTTGTTCATTGCTGATGATGTGAGCATCCCACATTTTCTGGGCGCGGTCGTAATCCGCCTGCATGACTTTAGCTTCGGCTTCCCAGTTCCTCAGGTCGGCTTCCATGCTGCGCGTCTTGGCTCGTGCAGCTTCCAGGTCGGCGGTGAGTTGCCGGTCATCGAACTGCGCCAGCAGGTCACCGGCGTGAACACGGGCGCCTGCCTCAGACCGCAATTCGGCGATAACGCCGTCGCGCTGTGCCAGCACATCAAGCTGGTGTTCAACAATTAACGGACCTGAAACCGTCAAGCCACTGTCGCTGGAGGGAACACTCACCGCTGGCGCCGGCGCGCCCGAAGCCGGTGACGCGGGAGCCGCTGCCACTTCCATGCTCTTCTGGGAACACGCCAGCCCTGGCAGCAGAGCCGCGCCCAGCAGCATCAAAGCAAGATCGTTTGGTTTTCTACGTCGCATCGCCTCACACTCCAAACCACGCCCAGGCTCGTGAATAGATCCATAAGAACGGCTTGCGAAACAGGACATAGCCGGCGGGATACCATCCCACGCGCACTTTTCCTCGTCCTTCCATTCCGGCCCGGATTGCGCCGTCTTGGTTCGCGACCGCAACTCGCGCGAAGAACACCCGGGAATCGCCTTGCAAGATTCCCTTGGGGCTGACCACCATCACATCACCGCGAAAGGTGCGCGTCGGGAAGCTGTTGAGTTTGATGGAGGCGTGCGCCCCGGCGCGCAGCGGGGCTGCATCGGTATCGTCGACAGCCACGTCTACGATTGCCCGTGATGTATCGACGATTTCGGCGAAACTGTCGCCATACTGCAAACGTTTTCCCACCAGGTTTTCGACGTGGGGCGTCGCCACGAGGCCGTCAATGGTTGAGCGCAATCGCGTCTTGTCGAGCAGTTCCTCGTCTCTGGCGACTTCCGACTTCCAGAAGTCGGCCTGCATCCGCTGCACGCCGGCTTCGCTGCCGTCATTCGCTGCCAGGGAACGATTCATCTGCAGGAGAGCAGTCTGGTACTTGGCCTGCGCCTGGGCAAGCACTGAGCGAGCCTCCCAATCGGCGAGTTCGGCGATAACCTGGCCCTGGGTGACATGATCACCTTCATGCACGTACACCTTGCTGACAACACCCTCCACTTCGGGCTGTATCTGGGCGGAGTGTAGAGGAGCCACGACAGCATCTCCATCCACCCGCAGAGGCAAGGGGAATCCCGCCAGGAAGATCAACACCGCAGCGGCCGCGGCGACGAACAGCGCCCGGCGCCGTTTGTCCATGGCCATAAATTTCCGTTTTCTTTCCAGCACGGGCTGGAGTACGGAAATGAACGGTACTTCCTTGTACATCTGGGCGTTACGCAACGCGACTGTCGCTTGCCCGGCCAGCACTTGCAGAATCTCCAGATGAGCAGTCGAAAGAAAGTCCGGATCCGCGCTTTCGAGGCCCAATACACCGACGCGCCCGGTGTCGTCGGTCAGCGGGATCGCGTAGAACCCCCGCATGCCCGAAGTTTCGAAATAGCTCTGGAACTTTGCCCGAGTCTCTTCCCGCGCGGCATCAACTTTGTCCCCGTGTTGCCGAACGTGCACCACCTCGTTGGAAAGCATGGCCCAGCGAAGGATGTCGTTGAGCGGAGCAATATCCGGGGCTCCTGCATCGACCTGCGTGACGCCCGTGACGGCACTCAATTTGTACCTTCCACCCTGGTCGAGGGCCACAGCGGCTCGCTCGTAAGGAATCACCGCCTGCGGGGCGTTGACGATGGTCTGAAGAACACGTTCCAGGTTAAGCGTAGAGGTGATCTCGTGGCTGACGGTCACCAGCATTTCCAGGATCTCTACTTTGCGCTCGGCCATGAGGAGGCCGGCATTGCGCAGAGCGATGCTTGCCGTTTCGCTCAGGTTGCTGAGTACAAAGAGGTCGTCGTCATCAAAAGGCGTTCCGTCGATCCGGTTGACCGCTTCCACCACGCCGACTAGAGATTCTTTGTCGAGCAGGGGGGCGACCGCGATGGACTCGACCTGGCCTTCCTCCGTGTTCAGGTTACGGCGAACCAACCGTTCGTCCTCGGGCTCTGTGATCAGCACCGGTTCCCCGGTGTCAGAGACATCCCCGGCGATCCCTTCGCCTCCTTTTTGCGTCATTCCCTGCTGGGTCGTGGGATCTTCGCCGGCCTGGTGCATCAGTAAAATGCTGCCGTCGCCTTGAACCATCCATACATTGACCGCTTCGCATTCGAGTGTCTCGCAGATCTTCGACCCGATGAGAGGGAGCAGTTGATCCATCTCAAGAGTAGAAGCGAACACTTTCTCAATGTCGTAAAAGTGGGTGAGGCGGGTTATCGATGTCAGAGAGTTGTTGCGCTCGACTTCATAGCGCCGGGCCGCATTCAGGGCTGGACCGGCGATCTCGGCTATACCTTGCAAGTCACCAAGATGAGTCTCAGTGAGCTGTTCTTCGAAGCTGAGAATCTCGATCGCGCCAATCAAGTCGTTATTGGCGACGAGGGGAAGATATGCGAGAGAATGCAGGGTCTTGCGAACGTTGAGATGGGCGTACTGCTCGCGGACGAGGGTCTTGCCGGCCAACAGAAGCGGTCTGGGATTGACGGCCAGAATGCCGAGCGTGCCGGCATCGAGGGGAACCGTTTCATCCGGAGCAGCATCGCCGACCGTGCCGTGTACGGCCCAGACTTCCCCCTCGTCGGTCTCCGAAATCATATAAACGTTAACGGCAGACGCGGGCAGCAGGGCGGACACGGATCGCGCAACCTCGCGCGCCCTGGGATCGATCTCCTGTGCCTCCAGAAGGCGAACCGATATTGCAGCAATGTCGAGAACCAGATTAGGGCTTTGAGTTGCCATCAAGCTCGCCGCGGAATGCCACGATACTTTTACTCAATCCGGGGGAGACAGCAGTCCCAACTTGCAAATTCGCTAAGCTTCCTCTAAGTTGAGCGTGCGCACTCTAACAGACGGTTGGGAGACTGTCAACGCATTCCAGCCGCTGGGCCGTTTCCGATCATTTGAGGTGAGACCACTTTGGACATCGAACTTCGCAGTCTCGGCCAGGTGAAACTGGTCAAGTTGCGTGGCCGGCTGACTCTGGGTGACGCAGTAGATCGCCTTCGAGACACCCTGGACGATCTGATGGGTAGCGGCGACACGCGCATTGTCTTGGACCTGAGCGAAGTTCCCTGGATCGATTCCAGCGGGATTGGTTTGCTGGTCAAAATCCTGACTGCCGCCAAGCAGCGGGGAGGATCGATCAAGCTTCTGAATCCTTCGAAATTCACCGTCCAGACCTTGAAGATGATCTGCCTCCTGGACCTGTTCGAAATCTTTGAAGACCAGCAACTCGCCGCAGCCTCATTTGGCTAGCCCTTCGTCCTATGATCCTGGACCGAAGTGCTGACCTTTTGGGTCTGGAAATGTGTTTCCCGGGCTGCAGGCGACTTCCGAATCATTCGCTGGAATAATGTCACCAACTGAGAGAGAATATTAATATCAAGGTTGGATTTGACAGACAGAGTACTATCCTCACGGCTACTCAAACCGCAGCGCGGATAAGGCGATCTGACGCCCGTGTGGCCCGGCGACCGGGTTCAACAATGAGTACTGCAATCCGCCACTCGCCTACGGGAGAGATTCGCAATTATGGCTACTACCACGATAGAAGTTGACGCCGCCGTGAACAATCATAGACATGCCGAGCT
This sequence comes from Candidatus Sulfotelmatobacter sp., assembly GCA_035486795.1. Classification (GTDB taxonomy): domain Bacteria; phylum Acidobacteriota; class Terriglobia; order Terriglobales; family Acidobacteriaceae; genus Sulfotelmatobacter. The sequence goes on from DATHMS010000128.1 coordinate 28,691, forward strand.
GGAGCGCTGGGTCGGGGACGTGGCGCAGATGTGCAAGCCCGACCGGGTTCACTGGTGTGATGGTTCACCCGAGGAATATCAATCCATACTGCGGCTGTTGGTGCTTACCGGAACTGCGATCCCGCTCGATCCGACGAAGCGGCCCAACAGCTTCCTGGTAAGGTCCGACCCTGCGGATGTGGCCCGCGTCGAAGACCAGACCTTTATATGTTCACGAACTCGGGAAGAAGCCGGTCCGACCAACAACTGGGAAGATCCGGCCAAGATGAAGCAGAAGCTGGCGGGATTGTTCGCCGGTTCGATGACGGGCCGCACCATGTTCGTGGTTCCCTACAGCATGGGTCCAATCGGCTCACCGATTTCCAAGATTGGAGTGGAGATTACTGATTCGCCATATGTCGTCGCCAGCATGCATATCATGTCTCGCGTGGGAAGCCACGTGCTGGACGTTCTCGGATCTAACGGAGAGTTTGTCCGCGGTCTGCATTCGATTGGCGCGCCGCTCACACCGAACCAGCCCGACGCAACATGGGCCTGTAATAAGGAACACAAGTACATCTGCCATTTTCCGGAGACGCGTGAGGTCTGGTCGTTTGGTTCCGGCTACGGCGGCAACGCATTGCTGGGGAAAAAATGCCACGCGTTACGCATCGCCTCGGTGCAGGCGCGCGACGAGGGCTGGATGGCGGAGCACATGCTGATTCTCAAGCTGATCAGCCCGGCAGGCCAGGCGAAGTATTTTACCGGCGCTTTTCCTTCGGCTTGCGGCAAGACCAACTTGTCGATGATGATCCCAACGCTTCCCGGCTGGAAAGTCGAGACTATTGGCGATGACATCGCGTGGATGAAATTCGGTGCGGATGGACGGCTTTACGCCATCAATCCGGAGTATGGCTTTTTCGGCGTGGCTCCGGGCACCAGCATGAAGTCGAATGCCAACGCCATGTTGATGGTGAACCGGAACTCCATCTTCACGAACTGCGCTGCGACGCTCGATGGCGACGTGTGGTGGGAGGGGATGACCGAGCAGAAGCCGGCTAAGTTAGTGGACTGGCTGCGTCGGCCCTGGACGCCGGACTCGGGACGCAAAGCGGCACATCCGAACGCCCGCTTTACCTGCGCGGCGGCACAATGCCCGGTGATCGCGCCTGAGTGGGAAGACCCGAAGGGTGTGCCAATCGATGCCATCCTGTTCGGTGGACGGCGCGCGGGGATTGTTCCTCTGGTCACGGAAGCCTTCAATTGGCAGCATGGCACTTTCATGGGCGCCACGGTCAGCAGCGAGACAACTTTCGCGATCACGGGAAAAGAGGGACGGCTGCGGCGCGATCCCATGGCGATGCTTCCGTTCTGCGGCTACAACATGGGCGACTACTTCGCGCACTGGCTCCAGATCGGAGCCCGCGCAAGCGCGTCAAAGCTCCCGAAGATTTTCTACGTTAATTGGTTTCGCCAAGATAAGGACCAGAACGGCAAGTTCCTGTGGCCGGGTTACGGTGAAAATAGCCGCGTGTTGAAATGGATCTTCGAGCGCTGCGACGGTAAGGTGCACGCGAAGGAGACTCCTATCGGACGAGTTCCTGAAGTCGCCGATCTCGATACGAAGGGACTCGACATCAAAACCGCTCAGGTGGACGAACTGCTCAGCATTGATCTGGACGGGTGGACAGCGGAAGTGCCGTTGATCAAGGAGCACTTTGCCAGATTCGGTAGCCATCTTCCTGAAGGATTGAACGTTGAAGTCAAGGCGTTAGAAGAACGCTTGCGGGCCGCGAAGCGATAGTCCCCATTGGTTAATCTCAGTTAGTTGCCAAGGCTCTTTTGCGGGCGCTGGTGTTAGAATGCCGCCTGCCCTTAGGAGCCAAATGAAGATCCCCGCCAAGATTAAGCCTACGTCCCACGTGCTGGCTGCATTCTTAATTCTGCTTTGTCTACCGTTACGCGCGCAGGAACAGCATCAGCCGGAGCCGCCGAAAGCAGTGGATCTTATCTGGGGTGTGAAGATCCCGATGCGCGACGGAGTCAAGCTGAATGCCACGGTCTACCGTCCCAAGGACCAAAAAGACGCGCTTCCCGTAATTTTCGAGTTGACCCCTTACATCAGCGACAACTATCACGGCCGGGCGTACTACTTTGCACAACACGGTTATGTGTTTGCTCTGGTCGATGTGCGCGGGCGGGGGAATTCCGAAGGACGCTTTGACCCATTCCAGCAGGAGCCGCAGGATGGTCACGACGTGGTGGAGTGGCTGGCAACGCAGCCATGGTCGAACGGCAAGGTGACCATGTGGGGTGGTTCCTATGCCGGCTATGACCAGTGGCTGACGGTGCGGGAGTTTCCTCCTCATCTGGCGACGGTGGTGCCGGTCGCAGCGGCCCACGCCGGCGTTGATTTCCCCATGTTTAAGGGCATTTGGGGAGCCTATGACGTGCAGTGGTTGACGTTTACCAGCGGAGTAACGCCGCAACAGAATCTCTTCGGGGAATCATCATTCTGGATTGAGAAGTTCCGGGAGCTCTACCTGAACCATCGGCCCTATAAAGACCTTGACAAGGTCGTGGGCAACGACAGCACTGTATTCCAGAAATGGATAGCCCATCCCGCGTTCGACGCGTATTGGCAGAAGCTGGATATCACACCGGAACAATATAGGAAGATCAATATTCCAATCTTGACCATTACCGGCGACTACGACGGAGACCAGTCCGGAGCCCTGACTTACTACCGCGATCACATGAAGTATGGAACGGAAGAGGCCAAAGCCAAGCATTATCTGATCATCGGACCCTGGGACCACGCGGGCACACGTACTCCGAACAAGGAAGTTGGAGGCCTGACGTTCGGCGAGGCCAGCATGCTGGACATGAACAAGCTGCACGTGGATTGGTATGACTGGACGATGAAGAACGGCAAACCGCCGGAGTTTCTGAAGAAACGCGTCGCCTATTACGTGACCGGCGCCGAGCTGTGGAAATACGCCGACAGTCTGGAAGCAATCTCGAACGCGAAGAGAACTCTCTACCTGAATTCCAGCAAGGGAGAGGCGAACGATGCCTTCCACTCAGGCAGCCTGACTGAAGAAAAACCCGGCGCGGCGAAGCCCGATCAATATGTCTACGACCCGCTGGATGTGCGACCGGCAGAACTGGAACAGGAAGAGATCAAGAACTTCATCACCGACGAACGATATGAGCTGAATCTATTCGGAGATGGCGTCGTGTATCACAGCCAGCCGTTCGCCGAAGATACTGAAATCAGTGGCTTCGTGAGACTGGTCGTGTGGATGTCGATGGACGTCCCGGACACGGATTTCGGCGTGAACCTGTACGAGATTATGCCGGATGGCAAGAACATCCAACTCACAGGTGACTCGCTGCGCGCCCGCTACCGGGATTCAGCTGTCACCGAGAAGTTGGTAAAGCCGGGCGAGATCAATCGGTATGAATTCAGCGGATTCACATTTTTCTCAAGACGGATTGCGAAAGGGAGCCGGCTACGCCTGGTGCTGACCTCCCCGAACAGCATTTACACGGAAAAGAATTACAACGGCGGCGGCGTGGTGGCAGAGGAATCCGGGAAAGATGCGCGCACCGCGCATGTCATGCTTTATCACGATAGCGATCACCCAAGCTCGTTGGAGTTGCCGCTGGTGAAGTAATAACGCTACTTGCGGATGGGTCGTTCGCAATCGGCCTCAGGCAGGCGAACTATCTATTTGAGGGATGCGAGAGAGCGTTTTTGATATAGTTTCCCCCTCATGCCGCCCTCCGCCAACCAAGCAAATCGTAACGCCCCAGAGTCGTCTCCACCTCTAACCCGAAACCAGATTCGGGGTTTCTGGGCTTCGTGGGGTGGCTGGACATTAGACGGCATGGATTCGGTGATCTACGCACTTGTGCTTGTGCCCGCGTTGCGCGACTTGCTGCCCCGTTCCGGCGTCGCTGCCACCAAAGGCAACATCGGCTATTACGGATCTCTGCTGTTTGCCTTGTTCCTAATCGGCTGGGGACTGGCCTTCCTATGGGGGCCGGTTGGAGACAAGTTCGGCCGAGTGCGCACCCTGATGCTGACTATCGTCTGGTATTCGGTGTTCACGTTCTTGAGCGCCTTCGTCACCAGCGTGTGGCAACTGGCAGTTTTGCGTCTTCTGGCTGGGATCGGCATTGGCGGCGAATGGGCTATGGGCGGCACATTCGTCGCCGAAGAATGGCCCGAGCATCGACGCCGCATGGGCGCCGGGTTCATGCATACTGGCTACTACGTCGGGTTTTTTCTCGCGGCGCTGGCCAACTACGGAATCGGCAGCCACTACGGCTGGCGTTCGATGTTTATTGTCGGCGGGGTGCCGGCGCTAGTACTGGCGTGGGTTCGCCACGGCGTGGTGGAACCCGCGACCTGGAAAAAGAAAGAGAGTGTGGTCCGGTCGTGGGCCGTCTGGCGACCATTTGCGATTTTGTTTTCGTCCGCCTGGCGCCGGCGCACTGTCGTCAACGCCCTTCTGATGCTGGCTTCCATCTCCGGCCTGTGGGCAGGAACCGTCTACGTTCCCGCAGCGATCACTGCTCTGGCGGAAGCAGGTGGCCACGTCGGCCCGGCGGCCGCCCAACTGGCTTCCTGGGGCGTCATGCTGGTTTCCTTCGCGACGATTCTTGGCTGCCTGGCCATGCCCTGGCTGGCTGAACGCCTTGGCCGGCGCGGGGCACTCGCGTTTTTCTTTACTCTGATGATGATCTTTATCGCAGTCACGTTCGGAAAAGTCTTCTATCTCGGCGCAGGCGCGCTAACCTGGTTCTTCGTTTGCCTGTTTTTCCTGGGTTTTGGCGGCGCCAATTTCGCGGTGTACACGCTGTGGCTGCCCGAGCAATATCCCACTGAATGTCGCGCCAGCGCCTTCGCCTTCTCCACTTCATTCGCCAGATTTGGCGGGGCAGGAATTACGTTTCTGGTAGGAAGCGGCGTAAGGCATTACGGATCGCTCGGCACACCGGTCGCCCTGACTTCCATCGCGTTCGCACTCGGGCTGCTGCTTATTCCATTCGGCGCGGAAACGCGGGGCCAGAGTTTGCCGGGATAGAGCCGCCGTCATCGAAACCAACCCATGTGTGGCTAGGTTTCGCCTGTAGCACTTCGTACTAAGAGTCGGGGGGAGGGCCAACCTTGCGGCGCAGCCGCTACACCAGCTACGCCGCGGATCTTGCCCCTTCTGCCTTTGGCAGGTCTGGGACGCGCAGTCCGCTTTCAGATTCCTGGACCGTACGGTGCGCCAGAGGCTTCAGCCACAGCAGGGCCATGAACGCGGCGACCAGATCGCACACAATCATCGCCCAAAAGACCTTCGTCCAGGAACCGGTCTTGGCAAACAGCCATGCCGCGCCAGGCCCGGCAAAGCCCGCGGCCACCCCCTTGGCGGTGTAGACGATTCCATAGTTGGTTGTCGCCCACTTGTTTCCGTAAAGGTCGCCGGTGATCGCGGGAAATAACGAGAAAATGTTTCCCCATGCGAAGAAACACAGGCCTGACAATGCAACGAACCACACGGGACGGTTGATCAGTTGGAGCAGAGCAAAAACCGAGAGTGCCTCCAGGATGAAAGAGACGAAGATGGCATTCTCCCGGCCGAGATGGTCCGACACCCATCCCCAAAACGGCCGGGTCAACCCGTTCAGGACGCGGTCGACTGTGATGGCCAGCACTAATGCAGTCATGCCGAAGGCCACGACGACATTGTCCACGTGGTACGAGGAAGCCATGGGGTTAAGCTGCGCGGTAACCACCAAGCCGCCAAACGCCAGCATGGTCATCATCACGTAGATGATGTAGAAAGACGGCTGCCGCAGCATCTGCAACGGCGTCATGTTGACACTCGACGTGTTCACTTTGGCTCGAATCTTTACTTCTTTTTCTTTCCAGTTCGGCGGCGTCCATCCCACCGGTGGTCTGGCCAGGAAGAGGGAAGCGATCAGCACGACAACTCCCTGGATCATTCCCCAAACAATGAACGTGTGTTGGTAGCCTGAAACTTTCATCATGGCCGCAATAGGAGCGATGGTCGTCGCGGTGCCAATGCCGAATGCTCCAGCGGTCAGGCCCACGCACAGACCGCGATGGTCCGGGAACCATTTCAGAGCGTTCCCAATCGCTCCTCCATACACGACACCGGCGCCCACTCCGCCCACTCCGTACCAAAAGTAGAGGCCGTCTATGGTCTCAGCTCGGCCGGATCCGACCCAGCCCAGTCCGATCATGATGGCGCCGGCGCCCAACATTAATCGAGGGCCGATTACGTCTACCAGAAATCCTTCAAAAGGTACGAGCCAGGTTTCCAGCGCGACGAACAGAGTAAAGGTCCACTGGACAGCTACCAGCGTGACGTGCAAATGGGCTTGGATGGGTTTGGTGAAGATGGTCCAGGCGTATTGCAGGTTCGCGATCGCCATCATGGCGACGATACCTGCGCTCAATTGGATCCAGCGATTGGGAATACGTGAGGGGTGAATAAGGGAGGCTGGTGAGACGGTGGATGCACCCATAGTAAAACCTCCATGACGGCTCGTCGGATGTTAACAGCGCAAGACCAAACACCGCGGAGCTTCCCCAACTCTGTTCCGCCGAATCGCCGGCGTCAGCCAACTTTGGCCCCGCTAATATCTAACTGGATGATCTAACTGGACGGTGCAACGTCGGCCTCCACCTCTGTCCGGAATGGAATCACACCCGGAACCAGCCACTTTTCCCACATCTCATCCACTTTGCTTTGGAAGTAATCGATATCGTCGTTGGTAAAGTGGGCGAACCTTCCTTGTCTCAGCAAATAATCGCGGACCGGCTGCCGCTGAATCTTCTTCGAGGCAATCTGCTGTGTCCTGCCGGTAAGTTTTAGCACGCCATCTTCCACTTCGTAGAGCGGCCAAATACCCGTATTCACAGCCAATTCTCCGAGTTCGTGAGAGATGTAAGGATCGTAGTCCCAACCCTTGGGGCAAGGATCGAGCGAGTGAATGAACGTGGGGCCGCCGATCGCCAAGGCCTTGCGCATGGAATTCATAGCCGCCAGGCCATACGACATACAAACCGTTGACACATATCGGCACGTAGGGTGACCCGCCGCCATCATCCCCGCCATATTCTTTTTCCAACGGCGATGCATGATTCTCTTCACCTTGCCGGGAGTACTAAACGTGGTATTGGCTCCCCACGGGGTACTGCCTGAAAGCTGTATATCAGTATTGGCGTACGACTCGTTGTCATACATCAGAATGAGGCAGTTGTAGTCGGGATGCGTGAGTGTGGCCGAGATCGCCCCCACGCCCATGTCGGCTCCGCCGCCGTCGCCGCAGAACGCGATGACATTGATTGGCTCCTGCTTCATCTTTCCCTTGCGCATGAGCACCTTCAGAGCCGCCGAGGTGCCCAGAGCAGCCGATCCGCTGCTGCCGAGCTGAGTGTGCATCCAGGGAAGCACCCACGAGGTGCTGTAATACGTGGTGTTCGCCACGTACATGCATCCGGTGCTGCCCAGCACGATGGTTCTGGGGCCAGCGGCCTTGGCCATCATCTTCATCACCAGCGCTGACTCACAACCCTGGCAGGTGCGGTGGCCCGAGGTGAAATACTCCTCCAACGGGATCTTTTTTACCGCTTTGAACGGATCCAATTTCTGGGTTGGATCGATCTGTATGTAGGTATCCATAATTCTTCATCCTCTCTGACATCTAAAACTCATCAGCCCTGACTGTCATTCCGAGCAAGCGTTTTTTGCGACGCAATACATCGCGCGTTCGGCTCGCCCCCGATTACTCGCGCAATCCGATCCATTGCGTTAAGGGCTGCGCTTTTCCATCCGCAGCGTTATAGACGGCGTCAGCCATCTTTTGCACATCAGGCACAGTCACTTCGCGCCCGCCAAGACCACAAATGAAGCCCACGACCGGCGGTTTCTTCCCCGGCCCCGGATACAAGGCATGACGAACTTCGCCCGCCAACACGCCTCCGGAATAAGGCGATCCGAAAGAGTAGTCGCGATCGATGACGCCGACCGCGGCAAAACGCTGCAGAGACTTCGACAATTCTTCCGCCGCAAATGGACGGAACCAACGCATCCGCACAAACCCTACCCGCTTGCCCTGCTTCCGCATCTCGCGGATTGCTACCTTCACCGAGATCGACAGCGTCCCCATACCCATGAGAACAATGTCGGCATCCTCGGTCATGTACTCCTCGAAGAACGGATTGCCGTAGGAGCGTCCAAAGATGCGCTCGAAATCCGCATAAGCCTCCTTAATCACACCGGGCGCCCGCTCCATGGCCGCATAGTTCTGGCGGCGAATTTCCATCACCCAATCCTCATTGCCTTGCGGCGCCACGGTGATGGGATTGTCGGGATGAAGAAGCAGATCCCCCCGGTTGTACTGTGGCAGGAATTCGTTCACCTTCTCTTGCGAGGGGATCTTCACCAGCGCCTGCGAGTGGGTCAGGAATGCCCCGTCGCAACTGATCGCCAGAGGCAGGAAGATCCGCCGGTCCTCTGCTACTCGATAGGCGATCAGGGCCGTGTCCAGGGCCTCTTGCGCATTGTCGACCCAAACTAACTGCCAGCCAAGATCGCGAACCGCCAGTGCGTCGTTGTGCTCCACGCCAAAGGCGCCCGGGTCGTCCAATGCCCGGTTTCCCACCATGGCGATCATGGGAATGCGTAGCGCCGGTGTTACCGTCAGCGCTTCCATGGCATACATCCAGCCCACGCCGCTCGAGCCGCAAAACACGCGAGCCCCGCAAGCGGAAGCATGCTTCACAATTTCAAACTGCGAATGTTCGCCTTCGGCGACGATATACTCGCAATCCATTTCGCCATTCGCCACCAGCTTGCAAACGTATTGCATCACGGTGTCGTAAGGACGAATCGGATAAGCCGTGATTACGTCAACGTCCGCCAGCTTGCACGCGACTGCGATCGCCTCACTGCCGGTGATCAGAGCGGTCTCTTCGATCTTGCGCTGTTCCTCGACTACCGTTGCCACTGCCATGACTAACTCTCCTCGTTAAGGACGCTTTAAAGACGCTATTTTTCCCGAGCGATCTCGAGCATCTCCGGAATCTGCTCTTCATACTGACCGCGATACCGGAACCCGTGGGACCGCTCCGGCGGATGTTTGATTTTGTCCTCCAGCCAGACTTTGTAACCGTCTTTGTCCTTGCGCCAGTCTTCCCACTGACTGCTGTTGTCTTTGAATTCTGTCTCATTCACCATGGTGACGCACTCCTTGACCGGGCAGACTGCCTCGCACACGCCGCAGCCGCAGCAGGCCTGCATGTTGGCGTCGTACAGACCCTCCGGTGTAACGTCGAAACACGAATCTGGACACTGCAGCCAGCACAGCGTGCACTTGATGCAGGTGTCGAAATTCACCACCGGCCGCATGGTTCTCGTGGCGAATTTCTTGAATGTCGGATTGCGATCGGGTTGGTATCCTCCGTGCGCATGAGACGTTGGATCGTCCATTTTGTGTCCGGCGGGGATGCTGGGGATGGCAATGCCTTCGCCCATTTCATGCCACTTGGGCAGGTCAAACTTATAGGGCACTTCAGGATTGCCCTGGTCCGGCGTCACCGTGATGCTGGTGGTGCGCTCGTAAGACTTCGCCGCTGACGTGGCTTTAAGTTCATCTTTCCACTCGTCGACAATTGCTCTCTGGACCGATTTCAAGCTGAACAGGTCGGGCAGAATCTTGGCAATCGCTCCCAGGATGCGTACGTCCGTGTGATCGTCCTTGTAGACCCAGAGCCCAGAAAAGCTGACTGTACCCTTAAGGATCGACAACTGGTAGGGACTCTCCTTGCGGTGAGCCATGGCGATGATCGCTTCCGGGCCCTCGCGCGAGGTCACGATCAAAGTGCCTCCGGGCTTCAGCAGCCGGTTCACGGGCTGAAGACCGTACCAGGCCCACGACTCCACTCCCTTGCAGAGCGTGTCATCGACGCAGATTGTGACATCGACTTCTTTGGGCTCGTACTTTGCCATTCCTTCTTGAAGAGTTTGTTCATCAGTGGCCACGATCGCGAAATTCTTCGCGGGAATGCCATTGCGCTCAGGGCTGTCACCGTAACGGCCAAAAGAAATACCCATCTTGCCTTCATGATGGGCGGCGAGCACAATGGCTCGGCTGATTCTGCCCGCCATAGTTTTTTGAAAGATTCCTCGATAAATAATCTCGATTGCGAATAGCCGGCCCATGGCGAACCCTCCGTTGATTAGAACTTGTTCAGCACAGCATGTTCAGTACAGCCTGTGCATCACAGCTTGTTAAGTACGATCTCTTCGACATCTTCAATGTGTCGCCGCATGGCATCCCTGGCGGCTTCGGCATCGTGGCGCTTGATCGCAGCCAGGATTCGCCGGTGACCGGCCAGCGACTTCTGCGGCCGACCCTCCACCTGCAAAGAGCGCTCGCGGGTGTCGCGCAGCAGATCCATCAGGATATCCAGCACCTTCAGCACGACGCTGTTACCGGAAGCCAGCGCGACGCTGTAGTGGAACTCTGTGTCCTCAGCAACCGCGGCGTCTCCCTGCGCCTGCTTTGTCCCTTGCCGTTGCAGGATCTCTTCCATCTCGACGAGTTCCTCGGGCGAGGCGTGGGTCGCGGCGCGCGCGGCTAGCGGCGGTTCGAGCATCCTGCGAAAATCCAGAAGCTCGCTCACCAGTTCTTGCCGGCGCTTCAGGGCGTTGGTAAAAGGATTGACCAACGATTCAGTCGAGATTTCCCGAACGATTGTCCCAGCCCCTTGCCGCGGTTCAACGAGTCCCATCAGTTCCAGGCCTCGTATCGCATCTCGGATGGAACTGCGGCTCACTCGAAGCGTCTCTGCCAGTTCACGTTCCGATGGCAATTTGTCGCCGGGTTTCAGCTTCTTGAGAATCAGACGTTCGATCTGCTTGGCGACTTCTTCGTAGACTTTATTCCTGCGAACAACTTCGAAGTCGGATTTGATGGCTGTAGGCATTAGGCAAGTGGTCCGATAAGTGGACCAGCCGACGAACGGAGTATACCCCCGCTGTCAAGCCTCCAGCAAATATTTTTGTTAGCCGGATGCAAAAGGCTGATCGCGCTCGGATCAAGGGCGCGGTTGTTCGGTGCTTTGGGCCAGCAATTTCGCGCAGTTGTACACCGTGCGGGTGCTGGTCATGGGAAGCCCCACGCGCTCACCTAGCTCCACCACTGCGCCCACCAGCGCTTCCAGTTCCATGGGCCGGCCGGCTTCGAGGTCTTGCAGCATTGAGGTTTTGTGCTCCCCAACTTTTTCCGCACCGGCCATTCGCTGCTCAATGGAAACCGGCAACTCCATCCCCAACTTGTGAGAGACGGCCTCCACTTCCTGCATGATGTCGCGAATCACTGAGGATACTCCTGGATCGCGCACCATCTTCGCCAGCGTCGCCCGCGTCAGCGCGCTAACCGGATTGAAGGACGCGTTGCCCAATACCTTTACCCAAATCTCATGCCGGATGCGAGTGGTAACAGGACAGCGCAACCCCGAGGCGATCAGCGCCTCAGCAATCTGGCGGCAGCGGTCGGAGCGGGTGCCGTCCGGTTCGCCGAGAGAAATGCGGTTGCCCTCAATATGCTGAATCGTTCCAGGTGCTGCAACCTCAGTCGCGAAGTAGACGATCGACCCCGCCACCTTGCGAGCTTCGATCGCCGCTGCAATCACGCCGCCAGGATCGACACGTTCCAGGCGTAATCCTTCGTACTCGCCCCCGAAACCCTGAAAGTACCACCACGGAATTCCATTCTGAGTGCTGACGACGGTGGTTTCCGGACCTAGAACCGGCTTCAACTGCGGCGCAAGTCGTGGCAGGGCGTGAGCCTTCACCCCGAGAAAGACAACGTCGACTGACCCCACTTCTTCGAGCGAGCCCACGATGGCGGGACGCGCCACGAAATCTCCCTCGCTGCTCTTCACCTGCACTCCGTGCTCCTGCATGGCGCGAAGATGGGGCCCGCGCGCAAAGAGTGTGACATCGAACCCGGCCTGCGCCATGCGCGCGCCGATGTAGGCGCCGATTGCGCCCGCCCCCGCGATCAGGAATTTCATCTTTGATTATCCACGTTGGTTATCTGCAAGCGCGGCAGCGACCACGCGCCGGCGAATTTTTCCAGTCGCGGTGGTTGGAATGCTCTTCACTAGATAAATCTTCTTCGGACACTTGTATTCTGCCAACGCTTCTCGGCAGTGCTTGATTAGCGCCGATTCAGTGGCCCCATGGGGCTCGTGCAAAACCACGGCCGCAGCCACTTCTTCACCCAGCGTGGGATGCGCGCAGCCAAACGTCACCGCTGCCGCAACTGCGGGATGCCTCAGCAAAACCTCGTCGACTTCGTGAGGCGCGATGTTCTCGCCGCCGCGAATGATGATGTCTTTGATCCGGCCTGTCAAATGCAGATAGCAGTCTTCGTCGAGAAATCCCTGGTCGCCGGTGCGAAACCATCCATTCACGAAGGCGCGGGCGTTGGCTTCGGGATTGTTTTCGTATCCTCGAAACACGTTGGCTCCCTGGATGGCGATTTCGCCGCGCTGATTGTTCTCGAGTGAGTTGCCGTTCTTGTCCATGATCCGGACCCGAAGCCCTGCACCCACTCCCACCGATCCCGCCTTCCGGTGACGCGGCGGCAGCGGGTTCGACGTCATCTGGTGAGACGCCTCAGTCATGCCATACGCTTCAACAAACGGGACGCCAAACTCGTTTTCGATTTTATGAATCAGTTCCGGCGATAGTGGCGCGCTGCAAGACCGGATGAAGCGCAGCGTGCCAGCCTCTGCCGGCTTGTGGTGAGTACGCGCCATGAGAAGCTGATGCATCGTCGGGACTCCCGAATACCAGGTCACGCGATGCTCCCGCACCGTCCGCCAGAAAGAAAGCGCGTTGAACTTGCTTGGAACGACCACGGCGCCCCCCGAAAGCAGAGTGGCCATAGTCGAACCAATCAATCCATGAATGTGGAACAGGGGCATGATGCACAGCGAAACATCCTCTTCAGAGAGCCCGTAGGTATTAGCAATGTTTGCCGAGGAGACGGCCAGGTTGAAGTGCCGCAAAGGCACGCGCTTGGGCCGCCCCGTGCTCCCGCTGGTGTGCAGGATCAGGGCAATATCATCCGCCGTAGGCTCGGTCGCGGTAATGCCGTTGGGAGCGCCGATCAGGCTGACGTTGCCATTCTCCAGCATTTCCACTGAGAACACAGGGATCTTGCGGTCGGAGGCCGCGCTGCGAGCGAACTCTGCCCCGACCGGCGGACAAAGCAAGATCCGGGCATTCGTATCACCGAGAAAGAAATGAAACTCTTCATACGGGTATGCCGGATTCAAAGGCGCTGCTGTCCCGGCAATCGAGGCGGCGAGAAAGCTCACAATCGCCGGCAAGCCATTGGGCAATGCGATGGCTACTGCATCACCGCGGCGAATGCCCGCTGAGGCCAGAGCGTTCGCCATCGCCAGGACCTGCTGCCGCAGCGAATCGTAGGTAACGTGAACTCTGAGCTCAGGAACGATAACTGCGGTGTGACTGTCGGCGAAATGTAAAACATCAAGAAGAGTATCTACCGACTTCAGTGTCATTCGTTGTCGCCTCTACCTCCGGGATCCTTGACTAGATCGAGTAGCCCTCTGCGCTCAGGGCCCTTTTGAACTCCTTGAGGAAAAACTGCACATTGTCGTCGGTAGCCAACGGACCCATCACCCCGATGCGGAAGACTTTGCCTGCAAGTGGTCCAAAACCGCCGGCGATCTCAATGCCCGGCCCGTCCAAAAGGCGTTTGCGCACTTTGGCTTCGTCAACTCCAGTTGGCACACATACCGTGTTGAGAGTTGCAATTCGATGCTCTTCGGGAACGTGCATACGCAGCCCCATCGCCTCTATGCCCTTCACAAAAGACTTGTGGCTGTGCCGGTGCCGCTCCCAGCGGTTCTCAATGCCTTCCTCAGCAATGACGAGAAGCGCCTCGCGTAACGCGTAAAACATCGAAATCGGTGCGGTGTGATGATAGCGGTGCGACACGGTCGAGTAATCATGAATCAGCTTGAGGTCCAGATACCAGCTGCGCGGCGGAGTAGTGCGTGCCCGCAGAAACTCCATTGCCCTCGCCGACATGGCCATTGGAGACAATCCCGGAGGACAGCTCAGGCCTTTCTGCGTGCAACTGTATGCCACATCGATGCCTGTGCGGTCGAACTCCACCGGTACTCCCCCGAGAGAGGTGACACAGTCGGCAATCACCAACGCGCCAGCGTCGTGCGCGGCAGCACAGATTGATTTGCCTGATTGCAATGCTCCCGTCGATGTCTCGGCATGAACGTAAGCCACAACCTTGGATTTCTCGCGAGAGATGAATTCTCGAGCTTCATCATCCGTGAAAGTCTCACCCCAGGGCTTCTCGAAGCGTACAACGCTCGCGCCGTGGCGCTTCGCCATCTCGGTGAGCCGGTCGGAGAAATATCCGTTCGCAAACACTGCGACCTTGGCTCCCGGCTCAACGAAGTTGGCAACGGCAGCTTCCATGCCTGCGCTGCCGGTGCCGGAAATTACCAGAGTCGCGCCGTCTTTGGTTCCATACGCGGTCTTGAGTAATTTCTGAACGTCTCCCATCACCTGGATAAAGTACGGATCGAGGTGTCCGACAATCGGCTTCGACAGCGCTTCATAGACGCGTGGATGAACCATGCTGGGTCCGGGCCCGAACAGGTAACGTCGGGGCGGTTGCAGGGCAGGGAACTGAAGGGCGGCGGGCTGTTCGATGGCGCTCATTGTCCTCTCGATTCGTACTAGATTGCGTCCGCGGATGTCATAAGGAAGGGCACAGCTCAAGCCGTGCCGCCCGCCGACAAAACGATTTGGACCTTAGCCCCTGAGCGCTTGGTCGTGCGCCCAAAAGCTGGCGATGGGCCCGTCGTGCGACAGTTTAGATATTACGGCACGAAGTGGACGCATGTCACCGAGGACTCGGCCCGCGTTTACGAAGGGAAAAGTTGATCGGGTGTCCCGACTCCGTGTCAATCGGCGTAACGGAGATTTTGCGTCAGTCTCTGCTTGTAGATTACATTATCAAGAATGACCGAATTAAGCATGACTGGCTTAAGAATGACTCGCACCAAGTTCGTTATCGCACTCGTGCTATTTGCTCTTCCTGCGTTTGCCCAGCGTGGCGAATCTGCCAAACCGGCGGCCGATGCCAGGGCAACTCCTGCGGCAGAAAAACCTGCAGAACCGAAATCCACCGAACCAAAGTCTGCAGAACCAATGAAAAATCCTCTACCTGCGGATAAGTCTGTGCCCCAGACGATCACCGTGAACGGCAAGACCCTTCACTACACGGCGACCGTCGGCACAATCACGCTGAAAGGCAAAGACGACAAGCCCACCGGCGTGGTCATGTACACGGCTTTCACTCTGGACGAGCCGAAAGGCAAGAACGGCGACAGCGGCTCGCACCGGCCGGTCACCTTCGCCCTCAATGGCGGCCCGGGGGCCTCGTCCGTCTATCTGAACCTGGGCGCGATCGGGCCGAAGCATATTGCGTTTGCGAATGACGGCGACTCGCCTTCGGACCCGGCGACGCTAACGGACAATCCCGGCACCTGGCTCGACTTTACCGACATGGTCTTTATCGACCCGATCGGCACGGGTTTTTCGCGTTCACTCGTGGACGAGGCGGAGACAAAGAAGCTTTTCTACGCTCCGAAGCCGGACATCGAGTATCTCTCGCTAGTGATCTACAAGTGGCTGGTACAGAACGATCGCTTGCTCGAGAAAAAATATCTGGTCGGAGAAAGCTATGGCGGGTATCGTGGCCCACTGCTGACGCACTATCTGCAATCCACGCTGGGCGTTGCTATGAACGGCCTGGTGCTGGTGAGTCCATATCTGAACCCGGAGAAAGGTGATGGGGACCTCTCGCCGATTCCCTGGGTGATCGACCTGCCGTCGATCACGGCCGCACATCTGGAGTCCGAAGGCAAGCTGACTGACGCGGCGATGCAGCAGGTGATCGCATACACGCGCGGAGACTACGCAGAAGCGCTGCTGAAAGGCCGCAGCGACCCGGCCGCGAACGACGCGATGATTGCGCATGTAACCGAAATGACGGGGCTTGATCCGAAGTTCGTGAAATTTGCCGGTGGCCGGCTGGACATTCGAGCCTATCTCCGCGAGGTGCACCGGACGCAAGGATTAATCGGCAGTGTGTACGACTCGAACGTGACCGCACCCGATCCTTTCCCCTACGCCCCGACGCAACAGACTGGCGATCCGATTCTGGAGAGCATCATCGCACCCACGACCACGGCCATGGTGGATTTCATCACGCGAACCGTTGGATGGAAAACCGATGCGCGCTATGAGGCTCTGTCGAGCGACGTCAACCGGCAGTGGGATCGCAACGACGACCTGCGTAAGGGTGCAGTGCGAGACCTGCGCGAGTCGGTTGCTGCCGATCCCAAGCTGCGCGTGCTGGTCGTGCATGGATGGAACGACCTCTCCTGCCCGTTCATGGGATCAGTACTCAGCATAGACCAGATGCCAATCATGGGTGATGCGAACCGCGTGCAGATCCACGAGTTTCCCGGCGGCCACATGTTTTATACGCGTACTGCGAATCAGGACCAGCTACACAAGCTGGCGGAGACCATGGTGGAGACGCATTAATTACGAGTTAAGTTCCCGAAGATTTGCGACGTCGGGATGATCGGCAACGAGGCGGGCACATCAATTCACGGTTTTGCTGGCTCAATCGTAATACGTCTCTGCGCACGTTCAAGCAGTGCATCCGCAATGCCTGGCCATCGGTCGTGGGCTTTGCCTCTTTCGCTCAGTTCGACGGCTGTAAATCCGGTGGGCGCGAGATCTTCGCCATAGATAATCATCAACTCCTTACGCTTTTCGTTATCCAGAAGGTGGACGAGGCGGACATACATCATTGCCTCCGGCATTCGATAACCCTTGGCACGCACAAGCGCCTCAATGTGCTCTCGGTCAGAACCCGATTCAGTAGCCGCATCCTTCGTCCGAACCCAAGTGTCTACGTAGAAATCCGCGCCGCCGATGGTCGCATGCTTCGGCGAATCGTACGTGTGATGCAAATCAGGACGACTCGGCAAATAGCCCTCAAATTGCACCCAATACAGGCGCTGAACATTCTTTTGAGCATCTGCTTCGACGAAAGCGTGCAGTTCACAATCCGCGACGTCGTAGAGCACCCACCGATCTGCTCCAACATACCGAGTCGCCTTCGGCAATTCAATCCGTACCGTCGGATCGTGCTCAGAAGTGACCACGTTGCCCACCACTTTGCGCTCAGGAGGAGCAGTCTGGGCCGCGAGCGCGACGCCACAGAGAAACGACAATACGACAACAATGGATCGAAACAAGGCTCACCTCAAATGTGATTCCTGGACAGAGGACGACTCTGCGTTTGCCGCATCTATCTCGGCAGCGATCATCTTACGAGAGGACGGGTGGCCCATTCCAAATTTCGCGTTCTGCGCAAAAATTAGAGTGGGGATGATTAGCAAGAGGTTCGTTTCTAAGCAGCCCTGACGTTGCCGATCTGAAACAACGGTCAGATTTAATCGGCATGGGCTCATCCGCATACGGCGACCATTCGTTTTCCAGTTCCAGCTGCGCACCGATCATCGTTTAGCAATTGTTGAAATCAGCGTTTGCGCTCAAAACCATCAGCCCAGGTCAACGAGTGATATTGCGATTTTGGTAGCCTCGCCGCGTAGCGCTGTTTAGCGCGGGAGCGGCTCAAGATGAATATCGCAAGTCAACCGAGCTCCAGAGTGAACGAGAAGTGGCTTTCCCTTTCCCACATCCTCATCCCATTCGTGAAACCCTGTCGATGACACGTGCATTAGGAGTCGCTTGTCGGGAGGAACCGGAATGGCGCAGTCGGGAAAGAAGAGGCAATTTGAGCTGTCTACCCAAAACTCAGACCACCGCGAGTCCGGGGCGTCAGCGACCATCATCTTCACGAGCGCTCGCGGAATAACCGCCCCTGTTGTTCGGTCGGTCAGATGGACCGTTAGAATGCCCACCTTGGGAGGGATGTCTATGCGAAGTTCCGCGTTTGGGTGTTCAACCGTGAGTTCAACGATTGCGGCGGGAGGAGGACTGAATCTCGGATACTCCATTTGTGCCTTCCTGGAAAAGACCGAGTACTTCCTCCCAAGGGGCAGAGGTCGAAAGTGATATTCTCCGCTTTAACTTGTAACTGTCTCACTCATCCAGAATGGACACGAACTCGGGCATTGCATAACAGCGGACAACCGCAGTCCCCCCGCAGGCTGTCCGTCTGGGTTGATAACGACCCCCAGATTGTGCCAGTCAGAGGCTCGTTTGATGGCTGCTTAGGTTCCTGGCCGGATGCAGCAACGGTCAGCCATAACGCAGCGAGCGCGAGGGTAGTTTTCATACACGCACTCGGAAGTTTATTTATCTTTCGCCGATTTTGGGCTGCGACTGAATGCGGTCTTCACTCCGCTCCTGCACGCGGCCTTCGGGTTGCACAACTTCTTGAGCTGGACCCTCCGCTCTGAGTCCGAACGAGGGGAAGTAGTCGGGAGAAAAAGTCAGTGGCGTTACAAGAACTGGAGGGGGAAGATTGTCAGGTTCGGTGAGAGGCAGATTTTGAAGCCCTGTATTGGCCGGAGCAGCAGTCGCGAAAGTGGTTGGGTGAGCGTTGGCCGCGCCATGG
>DATHMS010000129.1:0-27852 GCA_035486795.1 Candidatus Sulfotelmatobacter sp.
CTGAAGGCGCATTTCGCACCTGAGCGGGGATTTCTCTCGATGCGAGTCAGAGCGACTGTAACTCCATGTTCCCATCGCCTTGCCAATGTGCGATCTGAATGCTGTTCGTACCAGTCGGCTTGTTCTTGAATGTCGCTGACCGCGACGTCAGTAAGCCGGAGCTGTGCACGATTCACTTCTTGCCAGCCTGCTTACGCAGGACAGCGAGCAGGCCCTTCTTGCGTACTTCCGTCATGGAAAGTTCAATGGTGGGTCCCTTGGCGGCGGCGATGAGATCCTGTTCAAGCGAGTGGAGCCGCCGTTCCTTATCCTGGCGAATTAATTCGCGCACGTATTCGCTGGGAGTGCCCCAATCGCCCGATGCAACTTGCCCTTCGACATATTGCTTCAAGGGCTCGGGAAGAGAAATGTTCAAAGAGGTCATGGGCATGCCTTCATATTATGACATTTTATGAAGGCGTGCAAATCCTGACGGCAGCTCTTGAGCCGCCAAAGGAACACAAAACTCAAGGTTTCTACGGCGACCTGCTAGAACGGAATATCCTCATCCGTGATCGGCCCGGATCCCGCCGTTGCGTGCTCCGGTTCCGGCATCCGCTGGTCGAAGTTGTTGCCGCCGCCGGCTGATGCGCCGCGCGAGCCTTCTTTGAAGTCACCGCCGCCTTCACCGCGTCCGCCGAGCAGGATCAGGTCGCTGGCTACCACTTCGGTCATGTACTTCTTTTGGCCGCTGGTCTTGTCGTCCCAGGAGCGGGTTTGCAGGCGGCCTTCGATGTAGACTTTGCCGCCCTTCTTCAGATACTCGCCCGCGATCTCGGCGAGGCGCTGCCAGAGCACGACGTTGTGCCACTCGGTGCGGTCCTGCCATTCGCCGGCCTTGTCTTTGAAGCGCTCGTTGGTGGCGATGGTCAGCTTGGCCACGGGCGTGCCTTGCGGCGTGTACTTCACTTCTGGATCTTTCCCAAGATTACCGATCAGTTGAACGCGGTTCAGACTTTTTCCTGCCATGGGTGCTCCTTTGCAGGGGTTCAGTATACCGGAAGGTGAGACCTGTGCACGGCGGTTGAGATCATATTCTCTTTGGAAATCCGTTCTGGGACGAGCTGCGTCGGAGGCAGAGGGCAAGGAGCCAGGCCGTCCCTACCCGGACTCGCTTCGCTTGGTCTGCCTACCCCGGACTTACGTCCGGGGCTAATGAATGCCGTCCCTGTCGGGAGTCCTAGAGGCGACTTACATAAGGCGACTTTACTCCATGACCCCGATCCCGTCGGGACTAAAGTCCTTCGGATTAGAAGCGGGTCACGTTATAATCGCTCCATGCCTCCTGCACCAGGCGCCACAAAAGCTGTCGGAATGGTTCCCGACGAGATGAAGTCTGAACCCCGGTCCAAAGGGCTTAGCACGCCTCGGAAGAAGAAGCCGAAGGAACTGGCTGTTATCACCGAATGCTGCACGGGTTGCGCTGGCTCGCCGGCTTGCGTGGAATACTGCCCGGTGGAAGACTGCATGTTCTGGGTGGCGGACGAAGACAGCACGCCGTTCGGGCGTATCGCGGTCGATCCTATTCTCTGCATCGGCTGCAAGAAGTGCCTGAGCAAAGGTCCCGATGGATGCTTCCTTGACGGCTGCCCCTGGGATGCAATTGTCATGGTCGACACAGTCGAAGTGGAAAAAGAAGTTGGACCGATGGCGATTTGAAAGGTAGTTCTTAGCCAAAGCGGCTCCTGATCGCTACGCTCGACCTTTCCCCGGAAACTTTTCCTCGTCTGGATATTGTCGGTGCAAAAGAATAACTTGTTCCGATGACGTCGCAACCGCTGCCGATCGCGACTCTCCGACAGAGTGCTACCTGTCCTGTTTCGTACGCGGCATCGGCAACCCTCTTCGCTTTTGCGATTGCGTATTCACGCCAGTTTGTTTCGCTCTTTGTCCCGATCCTTCCCCGAGGAGACCAGCTCGGCTTCGCGAATGCCGGGAGCAGAATCGCCGCCGGTCAGCTGCCCTATCGCGACTACTTTCAGATTGTCCCACCGGGCACGGATCTCGTGTATGCGGTTCTCATCAAGTGGTTCGGCGTCGAAACCTGGATGCCAGGGTTGGTGATGTGCGTACTGGCGGCGGCGACAGCCCTAGTCATGACGATCATCGCGGCGCGCTTCCTGCGCGGACCCACGATTCTGCTGCCTGCGCTGCTGTTCACCAGCTTCATTCTCTACGGCTCGCTTGACGCCTCGCACCACTGGTTCAGCACGTTGGTGACTATGGTCGCGCTTCTGGTCCTGCTCGGAGGCGTATCTTCGACGCGCATCGCACTGACGGGCGCTCTCTGTGGTTTGGCGGCTTGTTTTACGCAAACCAAAGGTGCGGCCGCGGTGGCCGCGTTCGCCGCTTATTTTGTCTGGAAGAGTAGACGAAGAAAGTTGCCGCTACGCAAGGCGTGGCATCAGTGCCTGCTTCTCTGTGCCTCGGCGGCCGTCGTATTTGCCATCGCCAATCTGCATTTCATTCGAACCGCGGGTTGGAGCGATTGGGTTTTCTGCATTATTGTGTACCCTCTGCGCTATTACACCGCGCCGGCGATCAACAACTGGCGAGTGCTGGGGAGCGATTTCCTCCGGCACGGCGGCCTGGCGAGGTGGGTATGCTACCCGTTTGTGTATGCAACGGTTCCGTTGGTATACATCTTCGTCGCGATTACTCTGCGCCGGCGACAGCGAGGGGAACAAAGCGGGCTACACAGAAACGAACCTCGAAACGAACCTCAGGACGAATTTCTCCTGCTCGTGTTCACAGGGGTTGCCATGTTTCTGGCGATTGCCGCGGCCCCCTCATTGAAGCGGCTCTCGACGGTCAGCCCGCCAGCAATGATCCTTCTTGCATGGCTGCTGACGTGGCCGGCCCGGACGGTGGCGAGGATAAGAACAGCTTTGGCAGCGGGAGCAATTGTGCTGGCGATTTGCGGGTCAGTTCGTGCGCAAACCAGATGGCGGACTGAAATCGACTTCCCCGCCGGCCGAACGGCGCTTACCGATCGTCTGGAGGTCGAGGAATACCGCTGGGTTCTCGCCCATACTCATCCGGGGCAGTTTTTCTTTGGCATGCCTCCTATGTATCTGCCGTTTCGCATGCAGAACCCGACTGCCATCGAGGGCTTTCTGCCTTCTGAATACACGCGTCCGGAGCAGGTCGCAGCTATGGTTCAGGCACTTCAAAGTCACGATGTGCCACTCGTGATCCTCGCCTCAGGGAGTAAGTATCCGCGTGCAACGGGCCTGGCATCGGATCATCTGGCGCCATTTCGCGATTACCTTTGTCAGAACTACCAGCTAACTGGTGTGTTCGCAACCGGAGACGAGGTTTGGAAAAAAAGGGATGCTGCCGTCGCTCTCACGGGTTGCACAATGGAAGGAATTGTTCGGTGAATCAGGAAACTCGCAGTGAACGCACGCCGCTCTAGCCCGAATTACGAGTGGCGAAGGAAGTAATCGCCAGAGAGTCGCTCTAGCGTTTGCGCTTTTGCCCGCTCTTGTCCGGCTTCACTCCTTCGTTGGAATGTTCGGGGCTTCCGCCGGGCTCGGGGAAATCCGTGTCCGCGCCTTTAATCAGCGGGTCCTGGTCGCGGTGTCCGAGTTGTTCGGAGAGCGCGAGGTTGCCGTCGTGATTGTGTTCTTCGCCTTCGGTGGCACCTTTGGCGCGGTCGGGATCGTTGTCGGATATTTTGTTCATGATGAGTGCTCCTGCCTGTAAGGAAACTTATTGGCCTGGCCGTGCGGGCGAGACTCCCAGCTTGCGGAGCCGTTCGCGGGCTTGCAGGGCTTCGTTGGATTTGGGATAACGCTGGATTACGTGGCGGAGTTCGGTCACGCCGTCATCCTGCTTGCCAAGTTCGATTAGCGAGAAACCTTTTTTCAGCTGGGCGGAAGCAGTTTTGTTTCCGGTGGGGAAGTTCTGCAGGACCTGGTCGTAGCTCTGGGCGGCCTGCTGGTAATTTCCCTGGCGGAATTGAATTTCGCCAAGATAGAAATAGCAGTTTCCGGCTAGATCAGTGTTGGGATAGAACTTGATGTAGTCGGAGAATTCCTGGGTGGCGAGATCGTTCTTGTCGCCGTTGTAATCGCGCAGGGCGTTGTTGTAGAGAACATCGGGCGGGGGAGCCGAAGCGGCAGCCTGCTGCTGGGCCTGTTGCGTGGCCTGCTGGGCGGCCAGGCTTTGCTGGGACGACTGCATGTCCTCGAGCTGCTTGCTGACCTTGGCAAGACGAGCCTTGAGTTCGTCGAGCGTATCGTTGAGGGATTGGATTTGGCCGGAGAGCTGGTCGACGTGCGAGGCAGAGTCTCCCTGCTGTTTCTGTAACGTGGCTTGCAGCGTGGTGAGGACGCCCGTAACTTTGTTGATGGCGTCGGTATCGGTCTCGACCAGGTTCTTCATGACACCCATGCGCTCGTCGAAGCTGCGCTGCATGGCGGTCATCTGCTCCTGCAGTTGCTGGACCTGGGTTTGCAGTTGAATCATTTCCTTGCTGGCGCCCCAGGCCGGGGTGACGGCCAGCCAAAGCAGGGAAAGCAGGGCGAAAAGAGTGGAATAGCGTCGTAGTGTCATAAGCGATGGTTTCCTGAACCTATTCTAGACGGGTTGGCGCGGCTGTGGGTGGGGAAGATAGCCGGGAACATAATCCGGAAACATACTCCGGAAACATGAAGGGCGAGGGGCGGAGGTTGCTCCGCCCCTGGCATCGAGAACTCGACTGCTACTTCTGATAGACAAAGTGGCCACGGCGGTTCTGCTGCCAACAGGCTTCGTTGTCTTCCAGGCAGAACGGTTTTTCCTTGCCGTAGCTGATGGTCTTGATGCGGCTGGCGTTGACGCCGGCCCCAGTCAAGGCACTCTTGACGGAACTGGCGCGCTGGTCGCCCAGGGCCAGGTTGTATTCGGTTGAGCCGCGATCGTCGCAGTGTCCTTCGATCGTAAAGCTGATGTTGGGATGCTGATTGAGGAATTGCGCGTCGCCCTGCACGGAAGTCTGCTGATCGCCGCGGATGTTGGACTTGTCGTAGTCGAAGTAGACGTCCTGGACGTTCCGGCCGAACAAGTCTTCGTCCGTGGGCGATGGAGTGACGGCTTGGGTTGGCGGCGGCGGTTGGGTGACGGTGAGGCGTGTACTGGCCTCCTGCGTTCCGCCGGAGCCCTTGGCAACGAGGTGATAGGTAGTGGAGTCGGTAGGGTTGACTGACTGCGATCCACTGGGTTGAACGGCGCCGATACCGTCGATGGAAACGTCGGTGGCGTTGGAAGTCTGCCAGGTCAAGGTGGCGGATTGCCCCGGCTGAATGGTATCCGGACTGACGGAGATGGCGGCGGTCGGTGAGGCCGCTGGCGGTGGAGGCGGTGGAGGCGGCGGAGCTGCCTTCTTGTGGCACGCTCCGAGCATAAGGACTGCGCCCAATGCGGTTACGGTTGCGAGCGTTTTCAGAGTCTGCGGCTTTAGATCGATGTTCTTCACGTTGTTCCTCTTCACGTTTGATCCTCCTGCGAGCCCGAATCGTTTCGAGTTCAGACGAAATGTTTTATTTCCAACTCCAGTTTGGTTGCGTGTTGCGTCCAGTAAAAGTGAGCTGATGAAGCTTGGTGCCGTCGGCGAGCATCATCCAGATTTCTTCCTTGCCGGAACGGCTGGACTGAAAAACGATGTGGCGGCCATCCGGCGCCCACGAAGGAAAATCGTTGCGTCCGCCGTCGTGAGTGAGCTGAACCCACTGCTTGCTGGCGATATCCATCAGGTAAATGTCGGAAGAGCCGGGCTCACCGGGGCCGTACTTGCGGATCCAAGCCAGAGTGAGGAACTGGCCGTTGGGCGACCAGCCGGGCGAGACCGCGTAACCCTGGTCGGTCATGCGCTGCTGGTTGGTGCCATCGGCCTCCATGGTATAGACCTGAGGCAAGCCGGTGCTGCCGCTGACGAAAGCAACCTGTGCGCCGGTCTTGCGATTCCAGACGGGAGAAACGTCCGGACCTTTGCCGGCGGTTATGCGGCGAAGGTTGTTGCCGGAAGCATCGCAGACATAGATTTGGGAATCGCCGCTGCGAGAAGACGAGAACGCAAGACTCGTGCCGTCAGCCGACCAGGCGGGCGAGAGATTGGTGCCGCCGAAGCGAGGGAAACTGATCAGGCGGTTGAGATCGAGCGAGAACATGAGAATATCCCACCCACTTTTTGTTAAAGAGCTGAAAGCGAGGCGGGAACCATCGGGCGAAATGCGGGGGGAAAGAGAAATGGACCCCTGGTGAGTGATCTGATGCTGATTGGAGCCGTCATAGTCCATCGCCCAGACTTCCTTGTGGCCGGAGCGATCGCTGACAAAGTAGAGCTTGCTCTCGGCGATGCCGGGAATACCACCGCCGAGCCGGAAGATGATTTCGTCCGCGAATTTGTGGGCGATAAGGCGGGTAGCGTCGTCCGTGGGAACGTCAGTGTATTGCTTGCCGAGAATCTGGGGCGAAGCTGTGTTCTTTACGTCGTAAAGCCAGCCCTGGACGGTGACTTTGCCGCCGGCGACGCCAAGATTGCCGAAAGCCAGCATGGCGGCGTTGGGAGGAGGTGCGCTCCACAGGTTGGAGGTGACTTCGGCGGGCTGGCCGGGCACCTGCAGGGGGTAAAAGCTTTTGGAGACGAGTTCGACGACCCCGGAATTGTCCAAGTCGTTCCAGAACGTGTCGTTGAAAGTCTTCAACAAAGCGGCATTCTGGGGATCAGCGCTCGCGGGCTTGAAGTCGGGGACCGCGAGGCGGGCTTTTTCGACGCCGAGGCCGGAGCCGGTGCGCACCCAATCCTGGGCGAAAGAGGGAGCCAGCAAGACGGACGAAAGCAGGATCAAGAAGCTAAGGGCGCTCAGAAGCCGTGCGCCGGTTGGGGCGGAGATTCCGGGAAAGTGCGGGACTTGTCTTTGTTTATGTCTATCGTCCATCCGGTTGGAGCCGTTACGCGAACCAAGGCGAAAAGATACTGTATACGACAATATCGTACTCCGATATGTTCTTGTTATCAAGCTAGGGTCGATCATAGTCGCGAATATGGAACCTCAGGAATAATCAGCTAGATGCTCCATAACATTCCTGATCTTCTACATCGGCCTTTTCCGCCATTGCTTCATGGATGCCCTCACCGGCCTGTGGGTACACAAGTTTATTTCTTGCTGTAGTCAAACCAATACTCCACTGAGATTTTGCTGCCGCTGTAGTCCGGGGGCAGCGGGCCGAAGGTGTCGATCCGCTGCAGCGCACGGACTGCGGATTGGTCGAGCGAGGGCACGCCGCTGGGTTGCTCGATTCGCACGTTATAGGGATGACCATCGCGAGCGATGTCGAAGGTGATATAGCAGCGTTCGGCACCCGCGATGCTACGGTCGACCTCGTACTTCAGCCAATTCTCGGAGACTTTCTGCTGTATGACTTGAACGTACCAGCCATACCTTGTGCCGAAATCGCCAGCGCCGCCGGTGACGCCGAAACCGCCCTTAGCGCCGCCAGCAGCAAAGCTGCCGTAAGGTCCGCTGACCGGGCCGCCTTCGCCGAAAGCGACCTGGTTCGTTTCCTGCTCCGGCGCTGGCTGAGGCTTGGCTTTGGTTGGAGCGGGAGGCTTTTTCGGAATGACCTTGGAGTTCTTGCCCTGAATGTCGATGGCGTCGGGTTCCTTCTCTTCAATCTTGGGCTGAGACTTGGTGATGCCCTTGGATTCATTGGCCAACACGTTCTGGGTCTGCGCGGCCGTGGAGGGCAGGGGAACGTTGCTGACTAATGTGACGCCCATAGCGTCACCCCCGCCGCCGGCGCCCCAGTCTGCTCCGTGCGATCCCGTAAATACGATGGAGTAGAGCAGAATGAAGCCGGTCACGGCAATATGAAAGCCGGCGGACCAAGTGAGGGCGCGTCCCCAGTTGTCGTGTTCGAAAAATATCTCAGCGTTTTGCGCCATTTTCTTCCAAAGGCTGAGTGACTATGCTCACGTTGGTGATGCCCGATTGTTTGACTGCGTCCATAACCGTCGCAAAAGCGCCGAAAGGCACGTTCTCATCGGCACGGACGAAGATGAACTGGTTGCGGGGATCGCGAATCTTTTGCCGCAGGCTGGCCGCGATCTGATTGATGTTAATGGCGTCGTTGCCGAGGAAGACGCGCTGATCCTTGTTGATGGTGATGACGACCCGCTCTTCGGTGATCTCCTTCACGGTGCGGGTTTTGGGGACGCTGACTTCAATGCCGGACTGAAGAACAGGCGCGGTGACCATGAAAATGATGAGCAGGACGAGGACCACGTCGACCAGCGGAGTGATGTTGATATCGGCGAGAGCGGTTTGGGTGCGGCCATCGGGTGAAGTGAAAGCCATCAGCGCCTCCCCTCGGCCGCCGCTTGCGGCTGAAGGTTCTCGATGGTGTTGAGCACTTCGAGGGTGAAGTCGTCGCCGCGAGCGGCGAACTGTCGAATCGAGTTGCCGATAAGGTTGTAGGCGATGACTGCCGGGATGGCGGCGGCGAGTCCGGCGGCAGTGGTAATCAGAGCCTCCGAAATACCGGGGGCAACAGCGCGCAGAGTGGCGCCACCGGCGGTGCCGAGCCCGTGGAAAGCGTCAATAATGCCCCAGACCGTGCCGAACAGTCCGATGAACGGGGTGACGGCGGCAGTGATCGCGAGCCAGGGAACGTTGCGCTCGAGGCGCGTGATCTCTTCCGAGGCTCCGATCTGCATGCCACGCTGCACCGCGGTCAGGCTGCGGAGCGCGGCTCCGGTCCCGGCGAGCTGGCGTTTGTATTCCTGGAATCCGCCCTCAAAGACGCCGACTAACGGACTGGGCCGGAACTGTTCGGCGACCGAGGCGATATCCTGCAGGCGCTGGGCCCGGCGAAAAGCTCGCAGGAAGCGTCCACTCTGCAAGCGGGCGCGGCTCAGCAAGCTCCACTTGGTGAGGATGATTGCCCAGGAAATCAGGCTGAATGCGAGCAGTGTGAGGAGGACGAACTTGGCGACGGCACCAGTACTGGAAACGAGGTCGAGAATTTCGCCGCCGACGAAGAGTGCAGAGTATGAGAGGAGTTGCATCTTGATTTTTGGATGATACCTTGAGGCGATTATAGATGATTGAGGCACGTGCTTCGCGGCACGTATCCCATCCGTAAACTTTCGTGCCCTTTCGTGCTATGCTGCGCAAAACTTCGACATTGGTCCACCGAGGAGTGCTGTGCTGGTTGAATTGCGGCTGGAAAACTACGCGGTGATCGACAACGCGGCGGTGGAGTTCGCCTCCGGGCTGAACCTGCTGACGGGAGAAACCGGCGCGGGGAAATCCATCCTGATCGATGCGCTGGCGCTGTTGCTCGGTGAAAAGGCGTCGAGTGAAGTGATTCGCAGCGGGGCGGAGCGCGCAGTGGTGTCGGCAGTTTTCGAGAGCGACGGCGCCGCCGGGGACGCGATCGAGACGGTGCTGGAGCACAACGGGCTCGACGAATCGGAAGATGGCTCGCTGATTGTGCGTCGGGAGATTGCAGCGGGAGGCAAAGGCCGCGTGTTCGTGAACAATCAGGCAGCGACGGTCGCAGTGCTGCGGCAGCTTGCGCCGCATCTGGCGACCATCCATGCCCAGAACGAGTCGATTCTGGCGTTCGACGCGCCGGCGCGGTTGGGGCTGGTCGATGGATTTGGCGGAACTCAGGTCGAGCCGGTATCCAAGGCGTTTGAATCGTGGAAGGGAATTCGCGAACGCATCGACGATCTGGAAAGAGATGAGCAGGATCGATTGCGACTGGTGGATCTGTGGGCGTTTCAGAAGCGCGAGATCGAAGAGGCCAAGCTGCAATCCGGCGAAGACGAGCGACTAGAGACAGAAAAACGCGTGCTGGCCAATGCAGAGAAGATTTACAACGCTGCCATGCAGGCCTTCGATCTGCTGTATGAAGGCGACGGTTCCACCACGGCATCGATGCGGGCCGCGCAGAAGCAGATTGAAGAACTGGCGCGCTACGAACCGAAGTTTCAAGAGGCGCTGGCCGCGCTGGAGACCGCGCGCATCAGCGTGGAAGATGTGGGAGCCACGGTGAGGGATTACGCGGGCGGAATTCATGCTTCGCCGGAACATCTGGCCGAGGTGGAAGACCGCCTAGCTGTGCTGGACCGACTGAAGCGCAAGTACGGTCCGGGGCTGGAGGATGTAATCGGGTTTGGAGCGGACGTGGCACGCAAGCTTTCGGAAATCGAGAATAAGGACGAGATCCTGCGCGGGTTGCGGACCGAGCTGGCGAAAGCGGGCGCGGAGTATTTGCGGGCGGCGCGGGCGTTGTCGAAGTCTCGACGGGACGCGGCCCGCAAGCTGGAGAAGATGGTAGAAGCCGAGATCAACGATCTGGCGATGAAGTCGGTGTTCCGGATTCAGATGACGACCGGCGAAGAAGAAGGGAACTGGGCGTCGGCGGGAATCGATGAGGTCGTCTACATGATTGCGACTAATCCGGGCGAACCCATGCGTCAACTGGAACACATTGCGTCGGGCGGAGAATTATCGCGTGTGATGTTGGCTTTGAAGGTCAGCGTGGAAGCGGGAACCGAATCTGGTCTTCGCAAGAAGCGCCCGGGCGCGCAACGCACGATGGTCTTCGACGAGATCGACACCGGCATCGGCGGTCGGGCCGCCGAGTCGGTAGGAAAGAAGCTGAAAGCGCTGGCTCGCGCGAATCAGGTTCTATGCGTCACTCACCTGCCGCAAATCGCCACGTTCGCTGACCAGCATTACGTGATTGAGAAGAAGGAACGCAGTGGCCGCACGCGGACCAGTATTCGCGCCGTTATGGGCGAAGAGCGAACCGAGGAAGTAGCCCGGATGCTGAGCGGAGCCAAGCTGACTGATACTTCACGCAAGCACGCGGAGCAGATGATTAAGGCGAACGGGTAGGCAAGATCTCTTGGGCCGCCGACGCCTTTGCGCCCCCTAGTGTCCAGGAGCTGAAGGATTTAGGCTTCGAATAGCCTGGCTTCAGTAGCTGCCCAGCGGGATCCTCGTCTGCGGGAACCGTTCACTGTCCGGAATCTACTCTTCGCTGCTAATCCCCGCCGTTTCTGTGGCTTACGTTGACCAGAAGGGTACTTTCCGGTAGTTTATTACTATTGCCTTCAATGGGTTCGTGTACCCTGACCGTACAGGTTCAAGGCACAGGTTTTGCATCTTAAGTCGTCTGGGGAAGATCACAAGAACGGGAGTTTGATGGTGCCAGATAACCAGAAAAAGACTCTGCTTTTGCTGAAGCCGCGGGGGTTTTGCGCCGGGGTGGTTCGGGCGATTGATGTCGTCCGCATTGCACTGGAGGCCTTCGGTCCTCCGATTTACGTGCGCAAGGAGATCGTCCACAATAGCTTTGTGGTGGACGAGTTGCGGGGCAAAGGCGCGATTTTTGTCGACAGCGAGGATGAAGTCCCCAATGGCGAGCGCGTGATCTACAGCGCACACGGGGTTTCGCCCGAGGTGCGCGAGCACAGCGCCCGGCGTGGGCTGCGCGTGATTGATGCGACGTGTCCGCTGGTGACCAAGGTGCACGTGGAAGCGGTGAAGTTTGCCAAGGAAGGCTATTCGCTAATCCTGATTGGGCACCATGATCACGACGAGGTGATTGGAACGCTGGGAGAAGCTCCTCTGGTCACGCAGGTCGTGGGAAATCCGGAGCAGGTGAAGACGCTAAGCGTGCCGGATCCTGATCATGTGGCTTACCTGACGCAGACTACGTTGAGCCTCGACGAAACCAAGGATATTATCGCAGCGCTGAAGAAGAAGTTCCCGAACATCAAAGGGCCGGCGGCGCAGGATATTTGCTACGCCACGGAAAACCGGCAGGTTGCCGTTAAAGAAGTGGCTTCGGAATCTGATCTGCTACTGGTGGTGGGATCGGAGAATAGCTCAAATTCGAATCGTCTGGTCGAGGTAGCGCGCAACCTGGGAACGAACGCGCATCTCATCGACAGCTACAAAGACATTGAGGCCGAGTGGTTGCTGAATGTGAAGACGATCGCGCTTACGGCGGGCGCCTCGGCGCCGGAGTGCCTGGTGGAGGAAACCATGAAGTTTCTGGCCACCAAGGGCTTCGACAATGTGCAGGAACTCGAAGTGATGCCGGAAAACGTCCGCTTCGGGCTGCCGCCGGAGATTGTCGAGGCCATTGCCGCCGCTCCGGCAAGTGTTACCGCGGATTAACGGAGCCGCACATTGATGGAGATGGATACAAACTCCCCTGATTCCAATATAGCTTCCGAACCACAACTTCGCTTTGGCAAGATCGACGGGCTGGCCAGCCGTGTGGGCGCTGCGATGGACGCCGCCCGCAAGCTTCTCTTCTCCGCCCAGCACGAGAGTGGGTATTGGTGTGGCGAACTGGAAGCCGACACCACACTGGAATCTGACTACATTCTGCTGCACACGCTACTGGGGACGGGCGATCCCGAACGCTTCCGGAAGGCGGCGAACTGGATTGTCCAGCATCAGAAAGAAGACGGCGGATGGAACACGTATCCCGAGGGCCCGTCGAACGTCGGCGCGTCGGTGAAGGCGTATTTCGGGCTGAAGCTGGCGGGATACCAGGCGGATCATCCGGTGCTGCAGCGCGCGCGGAAGAAAATCCTGGAACTCGGTGGAGTCACCGAGGTCAATACATTCACCAAGATCTACCTGTGCTTTTTTGGGCAGTACGATTATGACGCGGTGCCGGCGGTTCCGCCGGAGATTGTGCTGTTTCCCAACTGGTTCTGGTTCAATATCTACGAGATCTCCTCGTGGTCACGGGCCATCCTGGTGCCGCTCTCGATCTGCTACGCCAAGAAGCCATTCAAGAAGATTCCACGCGAGATGGGCATCGAAGAGCTGTTTGTCGGCGGCATGCAGAAGTCGCGGATGCACCTGCGCTGGTCGAAAAAGCTGGTGTCGTGGCGAAATTTCTTTCTTTGCCTTGACCGCATGACGCATTGGTTCGAACGGGTCCACATTCGTCCGCTGCGCTCAATCGCGCTGCGGACTGCGGAGAAGTGGATGCTGGAACGGTTCGAGATGAGCGACGGGCTGGGCGGTATCTATCCCTCGATCATGAATTCCATCATCGCCATGCGTTGCCTGGGTTACTCGGTGGATGATCCGCAGGTCATCCGGGCGCTGGATGAATTTGAGAAGTTAGGGATCGAGGAGGACGATACCTTCCGCATGCAGCCTTGCATGTCGCCGGTGTGGGACACGGCGTATGCGATGTTCGCGCTGGGTGAATCGGGTGTTCCCGCGAATGATCCGCGAATGGTGAAGTGTGCGGACTGGATCTTGCAGAAGCAGGTGCGCAACCCAGGCGACTGGCAGATCAAGAACAGGAAAGGCAAGCCAGGCGGCTGGTACTTCGAGTTCAACAATGAGTTTTATCCGGATGTGGATGACACCGCGATGGTTTGTCTGGCGCTGAGCCGGGTGGAGCATCCCAACGGACGATACCAGCGGGAGTCGGTGGAGCGGGCGATTGATTGGATCCTGTCGATGCAATGCGAGAACGGAGGATGGGCTTCCTTCGACAAAAACAACGACAAGATGGTTTTCCAGCATATTCCCTTCGCTGATCACAACGCCATGCTGGACCCGCCGACCGTGGATATTACCGGGCGCATCCTTGAGATGATGGCGGCCTACGGTCATGACCAGAACCATCCTGCGGTGAAGCGGGCGATTCAGTTTATTCGCGACGAGCAAGAGCCGGATGGAAGCTGGTTCGGGCGCTGGGGCGTGAATTACATTTACGGCACGTTCCTGGTGCTGCGCGGCCTGGAAGCGATTGGCATGGATAACCACGAGCCCTGTATTCAGCAGGCGGCGGAGTGGCTGCGCATGGTACAGAACCCGGACGGTGGTTGGGGCGAGAGCGTGGCCTCATATGACGACGCCACGCAGCGAGGCGTCGGGGCCAGCACACCTTCGCAAACCGCCTGGGCGATTCTGGGGCTGCTCGCGGTAGGCGATACGCGCAGCGATTCAGTGGCTCGCGGCGTTGCCCACCTGCTGCGTACTCAAAAGCAAGACGGGTCGTGGGATGAGCCTTATTTCACGGGCACGGGTTTTCCCCGCGTGTTTTATCTGATGTATCACCTCTACCGGCAGTACTTCCCGCTGCTCGCGTTGACGACCTATGCCAAGGTAATGGAGAAAACCGGCAATTAGAAATTGGCACTTAACATTTGGCATTTGTCCTGCTATGCAGCGCAGGATTTTTCTGCATTCTGGCGAAGTCCCTGAAGAGCCAGACGCTAATTGCCAAAGGCTGGTTGCTGACGCATGAAAGTCTTCCTCACAGGCGCGACCGGATTTCTGGGCTCCCACGTAGCACGGGTCCTGGCGGAGCAGGGAGCGGATTTGCGGCTCCTGGTGCGCCCGACCAGCAATCTGAAGAACCTGGAGGGACTGAACTCCGGGACGACGAAGGCTGAGACGGTGACCGGCGACCTGCGCGATTCAGCCTCCCTGGAAAAGGCGATGGCGGGTTGCGAGGTGGTGTTTCATGTGGCTGCCGACTATCGGCTGTGGGTACGGGATCCCGCGGAGATGTACCGGTCGAATGTAGAGGGAACGCGGGCCATTCTGGAAGCGGCACAAAAGAATGGAGTGCGCTGCGTGGTCTACACGTCGAGCGTGGCGACCATGGGTTTCACGGGGAACGGCCATCCGGCAGATGAAGACTCGCCGGTTTCGCTGGCCGACATGATTGGCCATTACAAACGCTCGAAGTTCATGGCTGAGCAGGTGGCAATGGAAGCGGGCCGCGGACACATGCGGGTGGTGACCGTAAATCCGACGACTCCGGTGGGCGAGCGGGACGTTAAGCCGACTCCGACGGGACGAATTGTCGTTGATTTCCTTAAAAAGAAATTTCCCGCGTACGTGGAGACGGGGTTGAACCTGGTGGATGCCCGGGAATGTGCGCGGGGACACATTGCAGCCCTGGAGAAAGGCAAGAGTGGCGAGCGTTACATTCTGGGCGGAGAAAATCTGACGCTGAAGCAGATTCTCGACAGGCTCGGCGAAATCTCCGGCTTGCCCTCGCCCACCATGAAGCTGCCTTACTTTGTTGCCTACGCGGCGGGCGCGGTGGATGAAACTGTGACCGGCCGCCTGATGGGACGGGAACCGCGCGCCACGGTTGAGACGGTGCGCATGGGAAAGAAAAAGATGTGGGCCAGCTCCGATAAGGCCGAGAGGGAATTGGGATGGAAGAGCGCGCCCTCCTACGGAGCGCTGCGTCGCGCGGTGGAGTGGTTCCGGGCCAACGGGTATGCCTAAAGTCGCCATTGTGGCCGCGTTGCAGCGCGAAGTCAGCGGGCTGACCAGGAATTGGAGTCGTGTTGAGCAGCGCCATGACGGCCGCAGCTTTGTCTTTTTCGAGCGGGACGACATGGTTGTCGTGTGCGGCGGAATCGGCTTAGAGGCGGCGCGTCGGGCAGCCGAGGCGGTGATCGGGTTGTATCATCCCGCGCTGCTGCAGTCGGTTGGGTTTGCCGGGGCGCTCGACTCGAGTCTGCAAGTAGGGGACATTTTCATCCCGACAGTGGTGATCGATTCGCGGGACAGCAGCCGCGTCGAAGTCGAAATTGATGGCGCAACCGCACCACAGCAGCGAAGCAGCTCGTTAGTGACTTTTATGGACGTGGCGGGAATGCATCAGAAAGCGAGCCTGGCGAAGTCCTACGGGGCACAGGCGGTGGATATGGAAGCGGCCGGGGTGGCAGCGGCAGCGCGCGCGCATGGGATTGCTTTTGCGGCAACCAAAGTGATTTCCGATGAGCTCACTTTTGAAATGCCGCACATGGCCCGCTTCTTCGACGCAAGAGGCCAGTTCAGGACGGCGAGCTTCGGGGCTTTTGTAGCGCTGCGGCCAACGCTGTGGAGGCGCGTTGCCCAGCTTGCCCGCAACAGCCGCAAGGCAGCACGTGCCCTGGGCGAGCATCTCGAACGCTATCGGCAGGAATTGAGCCGGGCGTCAGGCCAGGGTTCAGGCCAAAGCTCAGAAAAGACCGTGGCGGCTGCAGTTGCGGCGGTAAGCGAGTCGAGTGCCCGAGGTCCAGAATGAATATGCCCATGAAGCTACGGCCGCTGGCCCTTATCGTCTTCTGTGCAGCGGTGCGCCTGGCCGCGCAGTCGACCGCCCCTGAAGTTTACGCGGAAAGCTTTCGCCAGGGCTCGACCCGTGTTGTGGAAGACAGCTTTGAGGTCAAGCTCACGCCGCAAGATCCGCTTTACCGCGAGCGCATCAAAGATTCGCGCGGAGCCGACCGTTATGCGTTCTCGATTATTGCGAAGGGACCGGAGGGCGATACCAAGATTACATCCTGGCAAGCAACCATGGCGGACCTGGTACACCCGATTTACGATAACGTGCTGCTGGTTTCGCCGAATCCCTCCAACGATCCAAAGGATGATGCGAAAAACGCTTTGTGCAGGCTGTGGCCCTCGACCTTCGCGGCCGTGCCAGTGGGCGCAAGGCGCATCATGAAAGTGGATAATTTCTATGTGGTGTTGCAGGTGAAGGCGTATCACTTCACGCCTCCGGAATCGCCGTACCTCGATTCAATGACGGTGCAGGTGCAGTTCAGAAATACCGATCCGAGACAGACCGAAGGTTCCGGGAAATAGCGTCCGGGTGCTCGCATCGACACTGTGACATCGAGCGGGATTTGAAGCGCGTCTGAATGCAGTTCATCTAAGTCGTAATGGGAGCTAATGGGGATTGCCGGACAAATCGCAATCGAAGACCGAAGCCAGTCGATTCCGGCGACCATGCTGGCGGCGGTTTACCGCGGTGTCAACGACGTCCGTCTGGAGACCGTTCCGGTGCCCGCGATCGGCGCAGGAGAGTTGCTGGTGCGGGTGCATACTTGCGGAGTCTGCGGTACGGATCTGAAAAAGATTGCTTCCGGCTCTCATTCGGCGCCGCGCATCTTCGGCCATGAAACGTCCGGAGTGGTCGCCGCCGTCGGTGCCGGCGTACGGAAGTTCGAGCCGGGCGACCGGGTTGTGGTGTTTCATCACATCCCTTGCCGCAACTGCTACTACTGCCGGCACAAGACCTTTGCGCAGTGCCCGACCTATAAGAAGGTGGGATGTACGGCTGGATTTGAGCCCTCCGGCGGAGGGTTCTCCGAGTATGTCCGGGTCATGGATTGGATCGTCGAGCAGGGAACCGTAAGAATCCCACAGGGCATCTCTTTCGAGCAGGCCTGTTTTGTCGAACCGGTGAATACCTGCATGAAGGGGATCGAGGCTCTGCGCCTGGAACCAGGTGAGACCGTCCTCACCATTGGACAGGGCCCAATCGGCATCATTCTCAGTGTGCTGGCTCGCCGGGCAGGGGCCACGGTTATTACTTCCGATTTGTATCCGGAGAGGCTTAGAATAGCTAAAAGCCTTGGTTTCGAACATACTATCGATGCCTCGCAGAACGACTCGGTTCGAGCTGTGCGGGAGCAGACCGAAGGTCGTGGCGTGGACGCCGTGATTTTGGCGGTGGGCAGCAATAGCTTGATCCGTCCTGCGATGGAGGCGGCCCGTCCTGGCGGGCGGGTGTTATTGTTTGCGCAAACGCAGCACGGAGAGGTGATGGTCGATCCGGCGGCGATTTGCGTTGATGAGAAGGCCCTGGTGGGCTCTTATAGCGCGTCTGTGGATTTGCAGGAAGAGTCAGTTCGCTTTGTGATGAACCGGGAAATGGACCTGGAACAGCTGATCAGCCACCGATTTCCGCTGCAGGAGGGTGCGCAGGGGCTGGAACTGGCGGCTCACCCGCAGCCTGCGTCGATGAAGATCGTGATTCAGCCCGGAAGTACCTGGCAACGTGAGCGGGAAGGAAGCAAGCAGTGAATGGAAAAATGACGGCCGCCGTCTTATACGGCAAAGAAGATCTGAAGATTGAAAGAGTGCCTATCCCCCGCGTGGAAAAGGGGGAGGTGCTGGTCAAAGTGCAGGTCGCGCTCACCTGCGGCACCGATCTCAAGGTGTTTCAGCGCGGCTACCACGCCCGCATGATTGTTCCCCCGGCATTATTCGGACATGAACTGGCGGGAGTGATTGAGGAAGTCGGCGAGGGCGTACACGGCTTCAAGAAGGGCATGCGCGTGGTGGCGCTGAATTCGGCGCCCTGCCAGATGTGCTTCTATTGCTCCAAGCACCAGGAAAACCTATGCGAGGACTTGCTGTTCAACAATGGAGCGTATGCGGAATACATCCGCGTGCCGCGCCGCATTGTCGAAGCCAATATGCTGGTCATCCCGGCTAACGTGAGCTTCGAAGACGCGGCGATGACGGAGCCGCTGGCTTGCGTGCTGCGCGGCTTGCACGAAACCGGCGTCGAAATCGGCGACACCGTTACCATCATTGGCGGCGGCCCCATCGGGCTAATGTTTGTGCAAGTGGCTCGAGCGATCGGTTGCAATGTGGTGTCCGTGGTGAAGCGTGACGAACAGGTAGTAGCCGCCAAGCACATGGGAGCGCACGAAATTGTGCAGACCACCAAGGTGCAGAACGTGGTGGAGGCGGTGCGCGCACTGACTCCGCAGAAACGCGGTTGCGATGTGGTAATCGAGGCGGTGGGCCGTCCCGAGGCCTGGGAGTGGACGGTTGAGATGGTCCGTAAGGGCGGCACCGTAAATTTCTTCGGTGGATGCGCCAGCGGATCCAAAGTGCAACTCGATACCAACCGTTTGCACTATTCCGAGATCACCCTGAAAGCCACATTCCATCACACGCCGGAAACCGTGCGCCGCGCCTTCGGGCTGATCGCGGCCAAAAAAATCCGGCCGACCGACTACATCACTGGCGAAGCCCCGCTGTCGAGCCTGCAAAAGGTGCTCCGCCACATGCTGAACCGTGGCGGCGACATCAAGACTGCGATCATTCCCGGCCACTAGAGCACGAGATCGGGAAGGGCACGACTTCAGTCGTGCGGTGAGGGCTCCGGGATGGATCTCGGCTTTTGCCGCTGAGGTAAGCTCTCTGGTCGCGTGCCGAGCAATCCTGAAATGATTTCTTGCTAAATGACTTCTGCAACCAGCGCCGACTCTCATATGTCCGTCGCCCCCGTCGCCGCGCTCGGCTGGAGCCGCCTGCCCGCCGAGTACGCTATCCCGCAGTCTGCTCCCACGCTCGAAGAGGCCCGCGAATACTGCCGCCGTCTGGCCCGTACTCACTACGAGAATTTTTCCGTCGCCACCTGGTTTCTTCCCAAGAAGCTGCGTCAGGATTTTCTGAATGTCTACGCCTATTGCCGCATCTCCGACGATCTCGGAGACGAGGTCGGGGACGCGGCGGCAGCGCTGGCGTTGCTGGACGATTGGCAGGCGCAACTGGATGCGTGCTACGAGGGTAATCCGCGTCATCCCGTTTTTGTGGCGCTGGCTGATACGGTCAAGAAGTTTGGCATCCCGAAGCACGAGTTCTCCGATCTGCTGATCGCCTTCCGCCAGGACCAGACCGTCACACGCTTCCCAACCTTTGACGATGTGCTCGCTTACTGCCGCTATTCAGCCGATCCCGTCGGCCACCTTGTCCTGTACCTGTGCGGCTATCACGATGCCGACCGGCAGCAACTCGCTGACTACACCTGCACCGCGCTACAGTTGGCAAACTTCTGGCAGGATGTGAGCGTCGACTACGCGAAGGATCGAATCTACTTGCCTCTCGAAGATTTGAGGCGTTATTCGGTGACCGAGGAGGACCTGGCGCAAAAGCGCAATACGCCGGCGTTTTGCGAGATGATGAAGTTTGAAGTAGAACGGGCCCGCCAGTGGTTCGATCGCGGCCTGCCGCTTGTAAGCAAAGTAGACAGAGAACTGGCGGTCGACATTGAACTCTTCAGCCGCGGCGGGCAGGAGATTCTGAACGCCATCGAACACCAGCGCTATGCCGTGCTCGGCCGTCGTCCAGTGATCTCCAAGACTCGCAAGCTGGCGCTGGTGGCTCGGGCCGCGCTGGGGAAGTTCTTATGACTGCGGGAGCTCAACCGGTGCTGCTTCCGTGGAGTCCGGCTCCGGCGCAGCTCACCATGGCATATTCAGTGTGCCGCGGCATCACCCGCGCCAACGCCAAGAATTTCTATTATGCATTTCTGGTGTTGCCCAAGCGCAAGCGGCAGGCGCTCTGCGCCGTCTATGCCTTCATGCGGCGCTGCGATGACATTACCGACGACTCCAATCTCAGTCTCGAGGAGCGCCGCTACAAACTCGATACCTGGCTCGATGCTCTGCATCGCGTGCAGCAAGGCGAGCCCAGCGACGATCCTATTCTGCTGGCCCTGACCGATGCGCAACGCCGCTATACCATCCCCGCCGGCCTGCTCGATGAACTGGCGATGGGAACTGCGATGGATGTGGTCGACCCCGAAGCCGCGGGCGAGGAAAGTCGGCTCTCCGCGAATGCTGTTCCAGGCCTGACCATCCAGTACCGGACGTTCGACGATCTCAAGGTCTATTGCTACCGGGTGGCCTCGGTGGTAGGCCTCGTGTGCATCCATGTCTTCGGATATCGCGATCCAGCGGCCGAGCCTCTTGCCGAGCAATGCGGGCTCGCCTTCCAGCTCACTAACATTGTTCGCGATGTGAAAGAAGATGCCGTCATGGGCCGCGTGTATTTGCCGGAAGAAGATCTGGCCAGGTTCGGCCTGTCGGCCGCCGAATTGCTTTCCACGCCGGATCCCGCCCGCTTCCGGCCCTTACTGGCGCTCGAAGCCGACCGCGCCCGCCAGCTCTACCAGTCCGGTGAGCAGTTGATTCCCTACATCTCGGAAGACAGCCAGCCCGCCCTGTGGGTGCTGGTCAACATCTACCGGCGGCTACTGGAGAAAATCGCCGAGCGCCAGTACGATGTCTTCAACGGAAAGGTGAGCCTCACGGTCAGCGAAAAGCTGCGCGTCCTGGGAAAAGGCTTCCTGCAACGCCTCACGTGATTGTGATTCCGAACTGGGCCCAAGGCCTGCACGATCGGGAAGGGCACGACTTCAGTCGTGCCGTAAATCGCCATAGTGGATTCGGGCTTCAGCCCCTAAGGGTGTTCGCACCACACTGTCGACGAAACTGGTATAGCTAAAATCGCTAAGTCTGAATCCCGCATGATCCAGAACTCCACCCAACCTACAGTAGCCATAGCCGGCGGCGGCCTGGCAGGACTCGCCGCGGCCTGCGCCCTCGCCGATTCCGGTTTCCGCGTCACTCTATTCGAGCGACGCCCTTATCTCGGCGGACGCGCTTCCTCCTACGAGCATCCCGGCACCGGCGAGGTCGTCGATAACTGCCAGCACGTGCTTTTCCGTGTCTGCACCAACCTGGTCGAGTTCTACCGGCGCATCGGTGTGGAGGACAAAATCCGCTGGTTCGACGAAATGACTTTCATCGAGCCCGGCGGCCGCACCAGCGTGATGAAGGCTTCTCCGCTACCTGCCCCTCTGCACACCGCGCCATCGTTTCTCGCGTTTCCGTTTCTCTCTGCTAAAGACAAGTCGGTAATTTCGCGCGCTCTTGCCGTACTCGCTCTGACCGACCAGCGTGACACCGGCCGCTCGTTTCTCGAATGGTGTCAACAGCACGCACAAACTGAGAACGCGATTGAACGCTTCTGGAAGCCAATCCTGGTCAGCGCTCTGAGTGAAGATCTCGACCTGATTGCAATCTCTTCCGCGGCCCAGGTCGTTCGCGAATCGATGAAGTCTCGCACAGCGCGTCATATGGGTGTTCCAAGCATTCCGTTGACCGACCTCTACAATCGCGCCGGGGACTACATTCGCGCCCGCGGCGGCGTCATTCGATTCCGCGCGTCGCTCGAAGCGTTTTCCCCCGAGCCCTCCCAAGTACGCATTCGCGTCAGCGATAAGAATGAAGAGGAGGAGACATTCGACTATCTGGTCCTGGCTCTGCCCTTCGATGGTCTCGCTCGCGTCCTGCCGCAGAGCCCAGAAGCCGCACCCCTGCGTGACCAACTCAACCATTTCGAGACCTCTCCCATCACTGGCATTCACTTGTGGTTCGATCGCCAGATCAGCAACCTCGACCACGCTGTTCTCCTCGACCGAACTATTCAATGGATGTTCCACAAGTCGCGGCTTCTGGCGACTCGCGGCGGGGCTAACGCAGAATCGACCGGCAGCTATATCGAACTAGTGGTGAGCGCTTCGAAGAGCCTCATCGACAAGTCGCGCGGCGAAATTGTAGATCTCGCCGTGAAAGAAGTCCGCGAGTTTTTCCCAGCGGCGCGCACGGCGAATCTGCTGAAGTCCACCGTAATTAAGGAAGTTCACGCCACCTACTCGCCGCGTCCCGGGATTGATGCCTACCGTCCGCAGCAGTCGACAACGTGGCCCCAGGTCTTTCTCGCCGGAGACTGGACCGCCACCGGCTGGCCCGCCACCATGGAAGGCGCAGTTCGCAGCGGATATCTGGCGGCCGCAGCCCTAACGCGCGCTGCGGGGATAAAGGATACTCACTTCCTCGTCCCCGACCTGCCCAGCAGCGGCCTGATGCGTTGGTTCGGGAAGTGAGTCACCTTGTGCCTTAAGTGAACCTGGTCAGGTCCCAATAGAAAACCTCACCTTTCGCCGGAGGGCGCGAAAGATGAGGCAGCCAGAATGAAGCTACTTACATCCCGCTCTCAAAGACAAGGGCTTCCTTGTCACGGCCGAAGTCAATCTCGCTGAGCGTCTTATTCGACGAGTCAGTGAGGATCGCGTCTTGCGTTACCTGGCTGTCATTCGTCTTCAAGGTTCCGGGCACCGTGGCCACGGTCTTCCCACTGCGCAGGAAGGTCACCTGCACGGCAGGGCCGGTTCCTTGCCACACGACTTTGTAGTTGCCGGGGTCGAGCTGCTTGCCGCCCACCTGTACGGCTTCGAGAATTGCTACTGAGTGTTGATTCTTATCCCGCGCGAACGCGCTGAGCGGCGCCATCACAGCGAGAATCGACAAAAGTGCCATGTAGTTTCGAACTTTCATTTCCAGGATCTCCTTTAGATAGGGCTAAGGAAGCAGGTTTATCCTGCTTCGAGTTATGAGACGGTCAGTTCAGAAACGAGGGTCCACTGCTAAGGAAGATGCTCGGGTATGTCGGGAGGATGCAGCAACTAATGATGCAGAACGTAGATTAAAGCAAAGTTTTGTAAAGGCGTGCTTGTGGGAGGGGGGCTAACGATGGTCGATACGTTCTTCGATCCTGGAAACGAATCTCGGAGTGTGGTTTTTCATCAACTGCTCAATGGCAGGTCCGAACTCGTGCCACAGGTTCATCCCCGCGTCATTGCCCACGGTTGAACCAAAATCGCCGAACGGAGCCCCGAGAGACCGCCTCCAATATGGAGTTGAGGCGGTATCCTTGGCGACGGCCGTCAGCGTTCGCAGCAGGTATGAGGTGTTCAGCCTGGCCTTTCCGGAATCGTCGCGAGTGATAAGAGGACGCGAAGCCGCAGACGTGGCTCGGCCCATCAGGCTGCCGGTGCTCTCAGGGTGATATCCCAGCGGCTTCTTCAGCGAGGATGGATACAGGTACTTGCGAAAAATACCATCCGGCTCTTTTTGACTGGATAGGGCCTTGTCAGAATCCGTGAACACGAGTTGGCGCATCAAGCCTGCGTTACCGGCGGTCGCGTCGAATCTGAGAGGCGGGCGTGCTTTGTCGACTAACCCGTTAAAGTTATGCTCCGGAGTAACGGCTTGCACCGAAGGCGCATCGGGCAGCGAGTGACGTACGCCCTGGCACACTGCTCCGCAGGCAGCGAACAGCACAAGAGAAACGACCCCGAGGGATGCAAATTTCGCCATACCGCAGTCCCACAAGCGCCAGGTTTAGCGTCTGCCTGACGACTCGATCGCAAGGCACTGTGGACATTAGCACTCTGCGTGCCACACTTCTGAGCAAGAACGCTCATCTTGCGATCAATGATGTTAGGTGAAGAAAAAGGTGCTTTGGTTGCCGCCAAACCCGGCTCCTATGGCCGGTTTGCGCAGCCTCCTCTCGCGGGATAGTGCAAGTGGGTGAACCAGTATGAGCAAAGTCTTTCACTCGAAACTTCGGGCCGGGGCGTTAGGGCAGTCTCGACGAGAACAAGTTCCCTTCGACTTCGCTCAGGGCAAACTCTTACCGGGCTTTCAGCTCGATTCGGAATGACAAGGGGATTTGTCAGCCTGCCAGCAGAGCCACGCCTGCAGCGACGAGACCAGCTGCAATCCACCGCCGCCGATCTACCCTCTCATGCAGAAAGATTTTCGCAGCGACGGCGTTGCCGATGAAGGTCAGGGAAGCGGCGGCGGGGGCGACCAGGCTTACGTCTCCCCACGAAAGTGCGAACAGCAGGCTGAAAAAGGCTACGGCCATGGCCGTGACTCCGAGCAGAAAGTAAGGATTGCCAAGCGTGCGGCGGATCACGGTGCCGAGGCCGGAGCGGCGCCATAGGGCTCCGACGTCCCCGACCTGCTTCATGGCGCGGGCCAGAAGTACGTCGCCGACTACCGAGGCGAAGACAATCGCGAGGATTGCGCTCCAGGTGTAGAGACTTTTCATGATTCGACTCCAGTGGCAGCGACTGCAGCTCTTTTCTCTTCCGCGGATTTCGTGTGGGGATGTTTAGTGAGTTCCGGGCCCCCGGCCACGAATCCCACTCCTCCGGTGATCAGTGCGATGCCTAGCCAGCGCAGCGGGCTGACATGCTCGTGCAGCACAAATCTCGCGACCAGAGCGAGCAACACATAGCCGAGCGAAGTTGCCGGCAGAACGTAGGTGAGATCGGCCCAGGAAAGCGCGGTCATGTAAGTAGCAAAGAAAGCCAGCAGCAGAAGAATGCCGATGGCGACCCAGGGATTGAGCACGGCGAAAATGACGCCTTGCAGGTGATTGACGGAGATACTGCCAGTCTGCTTCATCCCGTGGGAAAGCAAGGAGTCACCGGCCGCGGCGAAGACCGTGACTCCGACCAGCACAAGATACTTGCGAAAGGTCACTGGAAGTTTAGACGACTGTGCAGCTTCGTTGTCATCCTGAAACGCCCGCTTTGGCGCGCATCCTCAGTCGCTCTACGCCTTGGCGAGTTCGGCTGCAGCCTCTT
Source organism: Candidatus Sulfotelmatobacter sp. (assembly GCA_035486795.1). Lineage (GTDB taxonomy): Bacteria > Acidobacteriota > Terriglobia > Terriglobales > Acidobacteriaceae > Sulfotelmatobacter. Next base: position 25,120 of record DATHMS010000129.1, read on the forward strand.
CACCGTGCTGCTTGACCATCTTGTTGCGCGCCGAACGCAGCTTCAGGAAAGTCTTAGCTTCCTTGTAAAGCCGCTTGCGGTCGTTGCTATCAAAGGCTGCCTTCTTCAGGATTCGGAACACTGCCTTGGGCCGGAAATAATACTCGTCGTAAAAGCGGTGTACCGCGGAAAGAATTTCATCGGCGGGCAGGCCAGGATATTCGATGTGAGCCAGCTGGTGGCCGCCTTCATCGACCATCTTGTTGTCGCCGACGATGAATCCGTTCTTCACAGCGTAGTCGTAAAGCTCGGTCCCGGGGTAGGCGTGGGCGACAGAGACCTGAATGGTTTCCACGTCAAGCTCTTTGGCGAACGCAATCGTGTTGTTAATGGTCTCGCGAGTCTCTCCCGGCAAGCCCATGATGAAGTCGCCGTGGATCACCAGGCCTAATTTGTGACAGTTCTTGGTGAACTCACGGGCATGTTCAAGGGTTGCGCCTTTCTTGATGTTCTTCAGAATCTGCTGATCGCCGGATTCGTAGCCGACGATGAGCAGCCGGCAACCGGCTTCTTTCATCGCCTTGAGAGTCTCGTAATTGGTGGTGACGCGCGACGTGCACGACCAGGTCAGGCCGAGCGGCTTCAGTTTGGAGCACAACTCGATGGTTCGCGCCGCCTGGATATTGAAAGTGTCGTCGTCGAAGAAAAACTCTTTCACTTCCGGCCAGTATTGCTTCACCTTCGCCATTTCAGCCGCCACGTCGTCAGTGGAACGCTTGCGCCATGGATGTCCGCTCAAAGTCTGCGGCCACAGGCAGAAAGTGCATTGCGCCGGACAGCCGCGCGTAGTGTAGAGCGATACGTAAGGATTCAGCAGAAATGGCACGTTGTAACGAGTCACATCGAGATCGCGTTTGTAGACGTCGGTAACGTGAGGCAGAGCGTCGAGATCCTGGATCTGGGGCGCGTCCGGATTGTGCACGACCTTGCCATCCTTCAGGAAGGAAATGCCGGCAATTTCTGCCAGGGGCTTGCCCTTGGCGTAGTCGACCACAGCGTAGTCAAACTCTTTGCGGACCACGAAATCGATCGCCGGGCAGTCGCGCAGAGACTTCTCGGGCAGCACGCTAACATGCGGTCCAACGAAAGCTATCTTGATTTTTGGATTCGCGGCCTTGATGGCGGCAGCTAGGCCAATGTCGCCAGGAAAGCCGGGAGTCGACGTGAAGAGCACCAGAAACTCGTAGTCCTTGGCGATCTCGATGGTCTGCTCGGCTGAAATATAGTGCGGGGGGGCATCGAGCAAGCGCGCGCCCTCCAGCATCCCGGCCGGGTAAGCCAGCCACACTGGGTACCAGTATGACTCGATTTCGCGGGTTGCGGGCCAACGGGAGCCAGCCCCGCCGTCGAAGTTTTCGAAAGAAGGCGGATTCAAAAATAGTGTTTTAAGAGGCATATTGGGTAAGCACCTATTTTAACATCGGGACGATGCTTATGCGTTGAAAAACCAGTGTTTATGCAGGTTCGTCGTCGAATGCCGGGTTTGATGCAGCGAGTGGATGAAAAGAGGCATTGGCGGGTTATTTGGCTCCCAGGGCCCAGGCTTCCAGGTCTCCAGTTGCGCGCATGAGCTCGACCTGGCTGCGTTCCAGCTCGAAACTGACGTCTTGCAGTGTGATCAAGCGTTCGCTGGCTTGAGCCTGGGCATCGTCCAGATCGTGGAGATTCGTGGTGCCGGAGTCCATGCGAGTGCGCGTGGCTTCGATGTTCTTCTGGGCGATCTCGTACTCGAGTTCCGCCACATCGTGGGCGGCTTGCATCTGGGTGGCAGACCGCTGCAGCCGCAAGGTTTCTTCGGAGACCTGGTTTCGAGCTGCCTCCGCCTGTTTGGTTGCCTTGCGCGCTTCCGACTCCGCCTCTTCAGCTCGCTCGTGCTGGGCAAGGTTCAAGAAGGGAAGGTGGATGGCGATTCCGACCGTGGCGTTGTTGGGTTGGAAGTGCTTGTAGTAGGCCTCGTAATTGTTGTAGTCGGCGAGGTTAGCGTACTGGGCGGCGAAATCCACGCTGGGCCACAGGGATCGGTGTTCTGCCGCTGCCCGCAAGTATTGCGCGCGCGCATGTTCGACGGCGGCCTGAACCGCTGGGTTTGCATCGGTGGCTTTGGCCAGGGAGTTCTCCTCTGGCCTTGGCGCGGGCAGAGCTGGCACCGAATCCGGCTCGATTTCGACGGAGGCAGTTGGCAATCCGGTCAGCCGGGAGAGACGTTCGCGGAGAACGTCGGCTGCGCCGACCGCCTCGGCTACGCGCAGGCGCAGACGGGCCACTGACAGGCGGGCTTTGCTGCCATCCATTTCACTGTCGATACCCTCCTTGACACGCTGCCCGACGGCTATCTCAGTCTGTTCCGCGGCTGCCATGGTTTCGCGCAGGCCGCTCAAACGCCGCTCCCATTTCGCCAGTTCGGCATAGCTCAATACGGTTTCCTGAATGACCTGATTGCGTTGGTCCTTGGTGTGCAGAACACTGACTGTGACGTCGGATTGAGCGGCGCGAATGAAATCCTTGAGCGCGGGATTGATGAGCGCTGATTGCGCGTTTACGTTGAACAGCGAGGGAGCGGCGCCTTCAAGGCTGAGGGGAAAACCGTCGGACCAGCCAATTCCAGCTCCCGCATTCAGTTGGGGGATGTAGCTATTTCGGAGTTCGCGGTAGCTGGCAGATGCATGCTGTTGGTCGGCGGCCGCGATGCTAATG
>DATHMS010000130.1:0-10347 GCA_035486795.1 Candidatus Sulfotelmatobacter sp.
GTGCTTTTCGTCATAGATCTGGCGGCTGGCGGCGTTTTGCTCGCCGTTGATCTGCTGACGCTCCGCGCCGGTGAGCTTGCCACCGTTCGCTTCGCGATCGTTGTGCACTTGCTGGTCAATGTTGGATTGCGTTTGCTCGGCACGGGCCGCTTCGCCGGAAGTCATCTGGCCGCTGCGCAAGCCGTTGGCGATGCGCTGGTCCTGATTGGCTTCACGAGTATTGGGATTGTAGTTGCGCCCCACTGAGCGATCGGCCGCCGAGATAGGCTGCGATTGCGCGTGCTGCTGCGCCACCTGGTGATACGCGTTTACATTCGCGCTCGCCATGGTCGCCGGACGTCCTCCATTCACTGACGCCAACTGCGCGCGGTCCTGCGCGGCAAAGTGTTCATGCTGCACCTGGTCGGCAGTAGCCTCGAAGTGGTGCTCGTTGGCCGCCTGCATTTCCATTGCCGAGGCATGCACCTGAATGCCTTCGCCGCCATTGAAGCTTACGTGGTTCACGTTCACGACGGTGTTTTCCGTCACGATGGTTCGGTTCTCGTACACGTTGGTGACGTGTACGCTTCCAAAGTTCGCGACGGCACTGTTATAGGCGAACACTCCACCCCGCCACTCGCCGCCGACGAAGCCGACGCCGCCGAAGCCAAAGCCGTAGTTCACGCCACCGTAGAACCCAACATGCGGTCCCCAGTAACCGCCGTGCCAGCCGTACACCCCGCCTTCATAGCCCCAGTAGCCAGGCGTCCACAAGAGACCAGCGACGGGAGGTTGCGCCCACACGCCGGGAACCCAAAAATAGCCCGCATCCCCGTAGGACCAGTAGCCGGGAGTCCAGAGATAACCGGGCGCCGGCAGTGGTGGCTGTTCATACACCGGCAGAACGGGAGGCGCAACGCGGATGTTGATAGCGACGCCGATTCCAATTTGTGCCTGCGCGGTGGGCAGCGCCAGCATCGGCAGCATGATCAAAGCAGCTGCAAACAGATTGCGAAATGTTGAACGAAGAGACATAGTTATTTCTCCTTGTGCCGGGGCCCAAAACGGCAATATCTCCCCGTCTGCCCGCACTCCGCGGGCGTATTCATTAAAACCCGGAATCGCGATCTTTGTTGCAAACCAAAGTTCAAGGCCCGGGGTGGCCGTAAATAGAGTGATCCCATATCAACTTCGGCTATCGTCCTGCGCTGATTACTTTTGAGATGTACCGAGGTTACTCAGTTTTCGCCTAGCACATAGGCAGGTTATGGACACGGCCCTTGGAGTCGGTTTGCTCCTGGCATTTTGTCTTCCACCAGGTCTGTGCTGAATTGCATCGCCCTGTGCCAGAGGGCATAAAGTGCGGGCGGAACGCGGCATCGACCATCTCGTAGACAGAAGAAAAAGATGATTTGACGATGGTGGAGTCTGCGAATATCCTGTTGACCTTCCCCCCCGGGGATTGCGGAGGCCGGATCGCTTTCGAATTTCTGGATGCCTTGCCTGTGAAGGGAGACGCTGAGCTCCTCGCCTTGGACGACGCCTTGAACGAGCTGTCTGCCCTCGATGAACGTCAGGGAAAGATCGTAGAAATGAAGTTCTTCGGCGGATTGTCGGCTCCAGAGATATCGCAGGTGCTGGGGATCTCGCGCGCGACTGTCGATCGCGACTGGCCTACCGCCCGCGTCTGGTTGCATCGGCAGATGAGCAGGACAGCGTCACCATGACCATCCAGGGGTGGGAGCAGGTCAAAGAACTACTACACCAGGCCATGCAACTTGCTCCGGAGCAGCGCGCCCAGTTTCTCGACAAGCCGTGTTCTTCCGACATTGCCCTGCGCGCCGAGGTGGAGTCACTTCTGCTGGCCGGCGAATATGTCCACTCCGGCTCCTGCAATCGGCACCGCTGCGCGCCGATTCAGATCGCACCGACACGGTCGCTGCCTTGGAACCGGGACAGATCTTCACCCAGCATTTCCAACTTGTCCGCAAGCTTGGCGAAGGAGGAATGGGACAAATCTGGCTGGCCGAACAGACCTCTCCCGTGCGACGGCAAGTCGCGCTCAAGCTGATCAAGGCCGGAATGTACGATGAAGCGGTCGTCCACCGCTTCCAATCGGAACGGCAATCGCTGGCGATCATGGATAACCCCGCCATCGCCAAGGTATTCGAAGCCGGCTCGACCCCCGCAGACCAGCCCTACTTTGTCATGGAGTATGTGCCGGGTCTGCCTATCACCACTTACTGCGATCAGAAGCGGCTGCCTGCCCGCGAGCGGCTGGCGCTGCTAGTTAAAGTTTGTGAGGGCGTGCAACATGCGTATCAGAAAGCGATCATTCACCGCGACCTGAAGCCCTCTAACATTCTCGTTGTCGAAGTCGATGGCAAACCGGTACCGCGAATCATCGACTTCGGAATCGCAAAGGCGATCTCGCAGCAGCCTGACGAGATGTTGATGACGCGCCGGAGGAATGTGGGTACGCCGGGTTATATGAGCCCGGAGCAAGCCGATCCCAGCATCCCGGATGTTGACACCCGCACTGACGTTTACTCGCTAGGCGTGGTGCTTTATGAATTGCTCGCCGGCGTCTTGCCCTTTGATGTGACACAGTGGCGGACGAAGCCGTTCCACGAGGTGCTGCGCCAGTTGCATGAGGACGATCCACCAAATCCGAGTGCGAGAATCAGCGGAGATCCCCTCTCGACCACCACGGCAGCCAATCGCACAACGGATCCGCGGCAGCTGGCTAGTCTGCTGCGTGGCGACCTGGACTGCATCACTCTCAAAGCCCTGGAGAAAGACCGCTCCCGCCGGTACGGTACGCCTTCAGAATTGAGCGCGGAGATCGGCCGCTACTTGCGGAACGAGCCCGTAACCGCGCGTCCGGCAAGCGCGGCCTATCGGGCAAAGAAGTATGTCCAACGCCACAAATTTGGAGTAGCCGCGGTAAGCGCCATGGCGCTGCTGCTGATTGCGTTCGGAGTGATGCAGACCATCCAGTTGCGCCGCATTACTCGGGCCGGAGCATCCTTACACCATCAAGTCGGTGTACAACCTGGCTTGTTACGCGGCGCGTCAGGGCAGAGGTGACGAGGCGCTGTCGCTGCTACGAGACGCGGTCGAGCACGGCGATGGTCTGGACATGCCAACCGATCCCGATCTCAAATCGCTTCACGGTGACCCGCGCTTCGACAAACTCGTGGCCAAGGTCAAAGAACACGCCGCCTCAGCGCATTAGCCAACTCAAAGATCTCGAACCCGAAACCATGCTTGGCTACTTGGCCGATGCCGTTGTTGAGCTTTGGCAATCGTGCCTTTTCTTCGTCCGTCCTGCTATCATCGTTGCCCGAGGGGGGAAACTGACATGGGGAACCTGTCTATTGTTGTGCAGCGGTTGAGGAAAGAACGGGAACGCGTCCAAGAGGAAGCCCAACGTATCGATGCGGCCCTTGCAGCCTTGGGAAGTGTCACCTCTAATGGCTCGTCACGACGGCACTCGATGTCTGCAGGCGCCCGTCGGAAGATCAGCCTGGCACAGAAGGCGCGATGGGCCAGGCAAAAAGCGAGTCCAAGGCGAACCATCTCGGCAGACGGTCGAAGGAGAATCGCCGCCGCCCAGCGCGCTAGATGGCTGAGGGTAAAGCGCGAGAAGAAGGCTGCCTGATCAAGCGCTGTCCTGCCAGACTATCCTTCAAGCCTCGGTTGGGTACCGGGGCTTTTCCATTCTCCAGGCAGTGACCGAACGTCCACTCCTGAATCACTTCGCCCACGCCAAACCGTCTGCAAACTTGCCCGCAACAATCAGATTCTGGACATTCCATTGTGCCAGATCAATCGCCGCAACCTTCCCGGCCGCGCTGCACGACACGTAAGCCATTTTTCCGTCCGGACGAATCAGGATTTCCTGCGGCATTGTCGCGACTTCGATACGGCGCGTCACCTGCATGCTTCCCAAGTCCACGACAGCCACCTGGTTTGTAGAGGGGATCGCGACCAGCAGCCAATGGCCGTCCGGCGTTGCGGCTGTCCCGTAACCTAACCCAGGGAGCGCCACCCATGTTTTCACCCGCTTGGTCGCGGTATCGATCACGGCAAGCTGCGGCTTGGTTTGATCGGCTGTAAACACCAGCTTGTCGTCGGCTGAGATTGCAATCCGCTGTATCTGTCCCGACACCGGAATTACGTCAACTGTTTTCCGGCCCACCATGTCGAGTACCGAGACCGTGCCCGGTCCAACGTTAGCTGTATAGCCGAGCCGCCCGTCATGCGACAAGGCGAGCATGTGCGATTCCTCCTGCCCGGTTGGAACCGCGCCCACAATCTTCCTCGTTCGCGGATCGACCACCGTCACACTCTTATCTAACTCTGTCGTGACATAGAGTAACCCGCTCACAGGATCCAGAACCGGAAGATGCGGTCGTACCCCGTGGCCAAACTCGATGTCACCGACGATCGAACGCGAGGGCAGGTCGATGACGAGCATCTCGTGTCCATCGATGCCCGGCTTTCCCACACCGGAGCTGCCGTAGATGGGCACAAATGCAGTGCGTCCATCCGCGGAAACCGCGATTTCATGACCGTGAACCCCGGTCGTTTTCTCTGCTATGGTCGCAACCTGTCGCGCGGAAACAGGATCAACGATGCTCAGATCGGTGTCACCCTGGTTGACTACCAGCAATGTTTGAGCGCTGACGCTCACTGGAAGCAGTCCGAGACAAAAACCTGGCAGCAATAGATATTGAAAGAGGAACTTTCGCATAGGCCGAGAAGTATAGTCCATGGGCGAATCGGACTTCGCCATTTCAGCTATTCGTACCGGAGAGCCTCGATGGGATCAAGACGCGAGGCGCGGACGGCGGGTACCATACCGCTCACCAATCCTACTGCCGCGAGGATGAAGGTGGCCACGATCAGCGTGCCCGGAGCGATGACCAGACGGATGTCACCGGCTTCCGCGTTCTTCGCCATCGCGCTGTACAGCGTGAGCCTTCCGACGGAAAGCGAGACCGCATAGGCCAGGATGACACCGAGCGCGCCACCGATGAAAGTGATGGTCAGAGACTCGGCGAGGAATTGCAGCAGGATGTCACTCCTGCGCGCGCCCAGCGCCTTTTCCACGCCGATCTCGCGCGTGCGCTGCGTGACCGAGACCAGCATGATGTTCATTAGGCCGACCCCTCCGATGCCCAAGGTTAGCGTACCGATGAAGCCCAGCAGAATCTTGAGGCCGAGGGTAATCATTTCGAACTGGTGGATCTGTTTCATGACGTTAAACACATACATGGCTCGCCGGTCGGTGGGGTTGAACTTGTGCTCGATGGCCATCACCGATCGCGCGGTGTGTTCCAGATCCTCATACGCAGGAGTCTCGTAGCTGAACCAGATGGCGTCGAGGTAGTGTGCATCTTTAATCTCGCTCATGGTGGTGAAGGGGAGATAAATCACGCGGTTGATGTTGGCATCGCCTCCTAGCCCTCCGCCTCCCCCCTGCATCTTGGGGCTCAGAACCCCTACAACCTCAACGCCAAGACCATCGACGCGGATTCGTTCGCCCAATGCGTTCCGTCCCGAAAAAAGTTTTTCTTTGGCCTCGGAGCCAATGACGGCGACTCGGGCGTGCTGTATCTCATCTTCAGGGTTGTAGAAGCGGCCTTGCGCCAGCTTGAGCGCGCGGATGGAAAAGACGTTGGGATAGTTGCCGGTCGTGTCGAAGGTGAACGTTCGCGTCTCGTATTGGATGTTGGCCTGCTTGTCGGCTTCTGGTGTGATCTGGGCAATCTGCGGAATGTTAGTCGTAAGCGTCTCTAGATCGTCGAGAGTAAAGCGTATGGGCACGCCAGCTTTCTGGCCACCAGCCTGCATCGAGCTACGGCCCGGAGCCAGGATCATCACCTTGGTGCCGAAGTTGGCGAAGATGTTGGCACAGGCCTCGCCGAAGCCGTTGCCGTAGGAAAGCAGCATGACAACCGTCGCTATGCCCCAAGCCATGCCGAGCATGGTGAGGGCGGTGCGGCGGCGGTTGTGCCGCATGGCGCCATAGGCTTCCTTAAGCAAATCACCGAACATGCTCTAGTCCTAATCCTGCCGGAGCGCTTCCACCGGCGCCAGCATAGCAGCCTTGCGCGCCGGGTACAGTCCCGCAACCACGCCCGCCAGCGTCAAGCAGCCGATCGCGAGAATCGCCGACGCGGGTACTAGCTTGGGAGGGTCAAAATTCCCGGGCGACTGCTGCGTGCCCAGCAACGCCATCAGTCCGCCGGCGAACCCCATGCCGATCAATCCACTCAGCAACGTAAGCAAAACTCCTTCCAGAAAAAACTGGAGCAGAATGCTGCGATTGGTGGCTCCTAGGGCCTTGCGCAATCCGATCTCACGGGTTCGCTCACTCACCGCCACCAGCATAATGTTGATAACGCCAATGGCGCCCAGGCCCAGAGTCACCAGCCCCACGGTGCCCAGGAATAAGTTCATGGCATCGAAAATCTTGCCCATCATCTCGGCTTGCTCAACTGTATCCAGATTTTCGAATGCGTCTTCATCGCGGTAATCGAAGCCGTGATTCCGGCCGATGATCTTGTGGACTTCTTCCCGCGCCAGCATGTGCTCAGCCGCTACGCGCGGCTGATAGTTGATGAGGGAGATGGAATTCTGATGGTTTTCACCTTTGAGCGGGAAGGATGTTGCCATCGTCTGGAAGGGAATGTAGCCGCGCATGTTGGTCATGTTTTCGTCACCCCGGCCGATGCGCTTCAGTGTGCCGATCACTTCAAACCGAATGTCATTGAGCAGGATGAATGAGCCCAGGGCAGGTCGTCCAGAAAAGAGGTTCCGGGTTAGCTCGTCGCCGAGCACGATGACGTTCCGTCTTTGGGCGTCGTCCAAGCCATTGAGCCATCGTCCCTGCTGCAGCGGAAGGTATCTGATGACCGAATACTGGGGTTCGACGCCCACCGTCTGCCCGTTGGCGCTGGCGAATTCGCTCACTGCGTGCAAGTCATCACGCGACAGAACCGGCGAAGAATCGTGGACGTGAGGAGCTTCCCCGCGAATGTCCAAATAATCCTGGTAGGTAAGCAGGTAATTGCGGGCGGAGTTCATGCTGCCGGCAATTACGGGGGCGCGGCCGGGGAAGATAAACATGATGTTCTCCCCGTATTCGGCCAGACCACGCTTGTTTGCCGAGCGAAAACCTTCCCCCAGACCGACCAGCAGCAGCAACGATCCCACACCCCAGGCCACCCCAAACATGGTGAGGAATGAGCGCAGCTTGTGCGCCCACAGGGTGCGGAAAATCTGCGCGAAGATGTCTAGGATCATGCGCATTTACAGCTATTGTACCTTTGACCATCCCTGCTTGGATCCAGTTTCCCGGCACGGTATCGGACCCTCCCTTCGATTCCATCGGCAAGCATTTGCACTCAAAGTTGTGCACCAAGCTGGCTTGTCTACCATGTACTTCTGACTCTACCCAGATTCCCCAACTGTCTATAGACTGTCTGCTTCGTGAACCTCCCCCGAGCGACAAACCGCCTGTTCGCGACGGTCGTCCCAGCGATCGTACTGTGCTTGCTGGCAGCGCTGCCCTTGCACGCGCAAGCCGCCGCGAGCGAATTGAGTTTCTCTCAAGCCAGCCTGATGTTCGGCCATGTCGACGTAGGGCTCACCCGGACTGTTTCCGTCGCCCTGACCAATCACGGCAGGTCAGAGGTGACGATTTCTGGCATAGATTCGAGCGATAGCAATTTCAAAGTCTCACAATTAAAGCTGCCAAAGATTCTGGCCGCGGGGGCGAGCCTTGAGCTGAGTTTGTCTTTCGTCCCTACCGCGGCAGGTTGGGTGAGCGGACATTTCACCGTCGTTAGCGACGCCACCAACCGGATCCTTACTTTTCAAGTAGGAGGCACTGGTGAGGTAGGAGGCACTGGCGTGGGTGGCAAGGTGACCGCCAGTCCAGCGAGCGTATCATTCGGCAAGGTGAGCGTGGGAGATAGTTCAACGTTGCCGGTCGTGCTAACCAACACCGGCCTTTCGAACGTGACCCTAAAGAGCATGGAAATTACGGGCAGCGCGTTCTCCGTCAGCGGTGCGAAGTTTCCCCTAATCCTAGCGCGTGGACAAGCGGTAAGGTTGGACGCCACCTTCAGACCGAAGCTGGAGGGGCCGACCTACGGCAGCTTTTTTGTCGGCGGTCCGGCGCTGAAGATATCGCTTGCAGGCAATGGCACAATCGCCGGCAAGCCGCTGCTGACCGTTGTCCCCGCCACACTCACCTTTGGCAGTGTGGGCGTGGGAACCACCAAGACGTTAACGCTTGGTCTGGGCGCTACCGGCGAAGCCGTAACCATTTCTTCGGTCTCCAGCAGCAGTTCGCAGTTTGCCGTGCCTGGCGTGACGTTTCCCTTGACGATTCAGCCGGGACACGAGCTCTCACTCAACGTCACCTTTACGCCGCAGAACAGCGGGAACAAATCGGCGATGCTTTCGTTTGCCAGCGATGCCGGGAACTCCCCGTCGTCCGAGCCCTTGGCCGGTGCGGGCACCGCTCTTTATGTCACCCTCTCCTGGAACCCAAGCACGTCGCAGGTATCGGGATACAACGTTTACCGAAGCGCGTCTCCCACCGGTCCTCTGACCAGGATCAATGCAAAGGTCGATCCCGAGACTATGTATACGGATGCCACTATAGCCAGCCGCAGCACCTACTACTATGCAACTACAGCGGTGAGCGCAAGTGGGCAAGAGAGCGCCTACTCGAACCGCGTCGAGGTGGTGGTTCCGTAAATGGTTCCCTAAAAGCCCTCACTCAACCTACCCGGCATTCTCGACATCAGTTTCTCGCTCTCCGGAGGCTTTAAAGGTCGCAGCCCCACCTTTCGTAACTATCTCACCTGCACAATTTTCGTTGCACTTTAACACGCCTGAAATATTCTCCAAGTAGCATCTCTCTAAGGAGGGCGCCCCATGGGTTCGCCGCGCATTGCGAAATCGCTGCCGCTCCAGGTGGCTGCGATCTGCTACCGCAAGCGGGGTGCGGCGGTGGAATTCTTGCTGGTGAACACCAACGGCGGAAACAAATGGACCTTCCCCAAGGGTTCACCGGAAGCCCGCCTCTCTCACAGCCAGGCCGCCGAGCGCGAGGCTGCAGAAGAAGCTGGCGCGATCGGCACCATCGAGCCTCGTCATTTTCATCTCTACATACACTCGAAGGGCGTGTTCTGGCAGCCGGGCGGCGTGCAGGAGTTTGTCGTAAAAGCCTTCCTGATGGAAGTCCACGAAATGCGCCGGCCCGACGAGCCGATGCGCCGCCCCACCTGGTTCAGCCCGGAAGAAGCCCGGCAACGGCTCGCCAAAGGCCGCGAAGTAAAGTACGCGCATGAACTGGAAGCGGTGATCGATCGCGCCCTCGAGCGCATTCACCTCCGCAGTGAGTTGTGGGGTAAGTATCCAGAAAACCGCAGCGCCCGCGCTGCCGCGCACTCCTGATTTATCTCTCGCCGCTCGGTACCAGGTGCTTGGTACTCGCTTTTTATGAGACGATGAATCCAGCCCATGATCCAGCTTTCCGGCGCCGGAAAACGTTTCGGCCACAAACTTCTTTTTGAAAACACTGACTGGCTGATCACGCCTCACGACCGTGTCGGCCTCGTGGGCGCGAACGGCACCGGAAAATCCACGCTGATGAAGGTTCTCGCCGGCCTCGACACCTTCGACTACGGTTCCCTCATCGTCGCCAAAGGCACGACTGCGGGCTATCTGCCCCAGGATGGCCTCTCGCTTTCCGGCCGCACGGTCTTTGCCGAATGCATGGCAGTGTTCACCGAACTCCACGCCATGGAGCGGGAACTGGAAACGCTCACGCATCGCATCTCCGAACTCGATCATGCCAGCCCGGAGTATGCCGACGTAGCCGACCGGTATCACAGCCTGGAGCACGAGTTTCGCACCCGCGATGGTTACTCGATTGAAGCCGAGGTGGGGCGGGTGCTGCAGGGACTGGGCTTCCGCAAAGAAGACTGGGAGCGGCAGACGGATGAGTTCTCCGGCGGCTGGCAGATGCGGCTGGCACTGGCCAAGCTGCTGCTGCAGAAGCCCAACCTGCTGTTGCTGGATGAGCCGACCAACCACCTCGATCTGGAAGCGCGCAACTGGCTGGAAGAATATCTGCACGACTATCCACACGCCCTGGTGCTCATCTCCCACGACCGCTATTTTCTCGATGTAGTGGTTAACAAGATCGCCGAAATCTGGAACAAGCGGTTCTGGTTCTACACCGGCAACTACGACAAATTCCTCACGCAGAAGACGCAGCGAAATGAGCAGTTGCAGGCCGCTTACCGCAACCAGCGTGACCGCATCGAGCAGCTCGAA
>DATHMS010000131.1:0-13304 GCA_035486795.1 Candidatus Sulfotelmatobacter sp.
CGACCCTGGAACAATCCAGTTCACCGGCGGCAAGAATCCGATCAAGCACGTCATCTATGTCATCAAAGAAAACCGCACCTACGATCAGATTCTCGGCGATCTAAAGGTCGGCGACAAACCGGTCGGCGCCGGCGACCCTTCGCTCACCATGTACGGCGCCGACATCACGCCGAACCAACATGAGCTGGCGCTGCAATTTGGCGTGCTCGACAATTTCTACGACAGCGGAGAAGTTTCCGGCGACGGGCATCTCTGGTCAACCGCCGCCATCACCAGCGATTACAACGAGAAGACCTGGCAGATCGCCTACCGCGGCCATGAACGAACGTATGACTTCGGGGGCAGCGTTGCGGACGAAGTACCGCTCGAGCACAACCAGCCCGACGTCGATGATCCCGGCACCGGCTTCGTATGGGATAACGTCGCGCATCATGGTCTGAGCTATCGCGACTACGGCGAGTTCGTGAACGCTGAATGGTGCAACACAAGCCGCAAGGCATCGACCCCGAAGCAGGGAACTCCTTCAGCGCGCGAATCGCCCTGCCCACGCACCGAACTCCACCAGGGCGATCCTCTGCCGCCAAATGTCGGCGATCCGCACGCCGGGCCGAGTCCGTTCCCTTGGACCGTACCGCTGTTCAAGGGTGTCAAGCCCACGAAGGCGGTGCTGCGCGATCATTTCGATCCGCTGTATCCGGATTTCAACACCGACTATCCCGACCAGTTTCGCGCTGATGAGTTCCTTAACGAATTCGCGGCCTATACGCGGGCTCGCGAAGAAAAAGAGAGCTCTGAACTCCAGCTTCCCGCATTCATCCTGCTCTATCTTCCTGACGATCACACTGGTGGCACACGTCCAAATCTGCCGCGGCCGGCGGCCTCGGTGGCCGACAACGATCTCGCTCTGGGCCGAATAGTCGATGCCGTTTCGCATAGCCCGTACTGGGACGACACTGCAATCTTCATCCTCGAAGACGACGCGCAAGACGGCGGAGACCACGTCGACGCCCACCGGTCCATCGCGTTCGTGGTCAGCAAGTATTCACCGAGCACTGCGGCCGAGCCCTACGTGGATCACCGCTTTTACACCACCGTGAACATGATTCACACCCTGGAAATGCTGCTGGGCTTGCCGCCGATGAACCAGAACGACGCGTATGCACCTGCGATGGGACCCATGTTCTCGGGCGCAGGTACCCAGCCTGCTTTCAAGGCGGACTATAGAAACCTAAAGAACGGCCTCATCTACGAAACCAACAAGCGCGACGCCCGAGGGGCCAGCGAGTCGGCGAAGATGGATTTTTCCCGCCCCGACGCGGCCGGAGCCGCACGTCTGAATAGAGTCCTCTGGCGCGATCAGAAGGGCGATGTCCCCGCTCCGGCGCCAAAGCACACGATCTTTCCGACGAGCGGCGACTAGCACTTAGGAGCTTGGTCCCGCCAGCACGACAAGCTGGTGAGGCGTGGCTAGATTGCGCAAGCCCAACAATCCAACCTTCGAAATGTGACCCAGAAGGGGAAAATGCAGCGACCTGGCCAATTTTGGGACTTGTCCCGCTGTGAACTATTTCCACTTGTTGCCGATAGGTATTGCAGAGCGGAGTATGGGCGAACTGCGGACCGCGGTGATGATTTTGGTGGAAGCGTGCTGGCAAGACCAAAGCGGCAAATTGCAGACGGTTCCCGCGCGCATGGAAGACAAGTCTGACGGAGGGGCATGTATACGACTCAAAGCACCAATCGGAGTGGGCTCAAAGCTCAAAGTTCAATGGCGCTGGGGGCAGTTCTCGGGCATCACAAAGTACTGCCGCAGCGAGGGATGGGACTATGTTGTCGGTATTCAGCGAGATGCCACGAACAGTCCGGTCTTCGACCAGCCTGCTTCCGCGGACGTTCCACGGCAGAAAACTATGAGAAGCGGCGGCCCCAGAAGCGGCGGTCCCGTGGTTTCGACAGAAAAAACTCAAGACTCTCCGGCGCGGCCAGAGAGCCATGCGAACGAGATTCCGGAAGCCGAACGGAAAGTAGAAGCAGCGCCAATCGTGCGCGCGGCGAGCTCCGCGATCACCGCGACGACTACACCTCCGGCCCAAGTGGGTTACGAAATGGACGACCGGGGCTGGCCCCGCATCGCGCGGCCTCCAGAATTCGATGCTCTTCGACGGACTAGACTTCGCAGCAACCAGCCTCCAAAGGAAGCTGGCAACGAAAGGAAACCTATGCGACGCAATTGGCTCGGACTGGCGACCTGGCGCAATCAGGAAGACGACCTCAGCGCAGGAGGCGACCCAGGTGGCGACGGCAACGGCAATGGTAATGGCGAGAGGGAGAATCTTATGCTCCAGGTGTCCCCGCACGCGAAAAAAGCTTCCGCACATTCCGCACGAGAGGTCCCAACTTTCCAAGTCGAGCTCTCGCCGATGGAAGATATTTATCGCGCGGCGGGCATCATGCTCCCGCGGAAGGGATACAGCATTAACAAAGTGGTCGAGATGCTGCGCAGCGTACACATCCGCCCCTTATCGAAGGAGATGCAGCGAGCCGCGGTGCTGATGGCTCTTGATGCGGCCGGCATCACGGTCGACCAGGTAGAACAGGACGCCAAAGCGCGTCAGGATGCCCTGGACTCCTACGAGGCCGAGCAGAGGACACAGGTTGAGGTGGAGTGGGCGCGGAAGGCCGGGGAAATTGCCCAAATTCAGGCGGAACTGGAGAGCATAACAGCCCACTACAACGCGCGCATCAGCCGCACCCTCGAGGGCGTAGCGCGGGAGCGAGCCACGTTTGACAATTGGGTGACGCTGAAGCAGCAGGAGCGCCAAGGCATGGCCGACGCCGTAGAGTTGTGTCTGAAATCGACCGCCCCCGCCAACACCTCGACCTCCGATGTTGGCATGGCGAAAGCCACCAGCGCCGCAGCTGTCGGCTCCAAACCCGTGTAATTCCTCACTGACCGAGGCATAGATCGCGCCCACGGAACCCGCTCTGACCAAGCCGAAGGGGGCTCATCCGCCCTGCAACTTGGCCTCCGCGCGCCTCGGCTTTACACTAAATACGTGAAGATTGCGCTCGGCCAAATCAACCCCACCGTCGGAGATTTCTCCGGCAATCGAGCCAAGATCATCGAGGTTTCCCGGCGCGCACAATGGGACGGTGCCGGCCTGATCCTGTTTCCGGAGTTGTCGGTATGCGGCTACCCGCCGCGCGATCTGGTGGAGCGCCCATCTTTCGTTGCTCGTAATCGTGAGACCGCCGAGCAGATTGCCGCCGAAACCCGAGGCATCGCGGTCATCTGCGGCCTGGTGACTCCCGCGCACTCTGAAACCGGCAAGTCGGCGATGAATTCCGCCGCCCTGCTGCAGGATGGCCGAATCGCTTTCGTGCAATCGAAGATGCTCTTGCCTACCTACGATGTGTTCGACGAAATGCGCAACTTCGCGCCCGCCAAAAGCCAGGAACTGTTTCCTTTCTGCGGCAACCAGATGGCGCTCACCATCTGCGAAGACGCCTGGAATGACAAGCTGTTCTGGCACAAGCGCCTGTACACGGTCGATCCCATCGAGGCTCTGGTCCGCGCTGGCGGAAACTTTGTGCTCAACATTTCCTCTTCACCCTTCTGGATTGGCAAGCGCGAACTGCGCCGCGACATGCTCGCCTCGATCGCCCGCCACCATAAGGTTCCAGTCGCACTGGTCAATCAGGTTGGCGGCAATGACAGCCTCGTCTTCGACGGCTCCAGCATTGTTCTTAATGCGGACGGGAAGGTCATCGCGCAGGGACGATCGTTCGAAGAGGATCTGATCTACTTTGACTCCAAAACCCTCACAGGCGACCTGAACGAGCAGATCGAAGGCGAGGAAGCCAGCGTCTATGCGGCGCTGGTATTGGGCACCCGCGACTACATGCGCAAGTGTGGATTTCAAAAAGCCATCATCGGCCTTAGCGGTGGAATTGATTCGGCGCTTACGGCCGTCATCGCTGTCGATGCCGTAGGGCCGGATAACGTGGTCGGCATAGGCATGCCAGGCCCCTATTCCTCACCCGGCTCGATTGAAGATGCCCGCGCACTGGCAAAAAATCTTGGCATGCGCTTCGAGTTGCTCTCCATCAATCAGACTTTTGAAGCGTACCGGCAAACCCTGCGGGAAGTATTCGAGGGTCAGAAGGAAGACGTCACTGAGGAGAATATCCAGTCGCGCGCCCGGGGCACTCTGCTGATGGCACTCTCCAACAAGTTCGGCGCCATCGTGCTTTCCACCGGCAACAAGAGCGAGTTGGGCGTGGGCTACTGTACACTTTACGGGGATATGGTCGGGGGCCTGGCGGTCATCTCGGACGTGCCGAAAACACTGGTTTACCGTCTCAGCCATTATGTGAATTCGCGACGTGCAGTGATTCCGCAGGCCACGCTGGAGAAGCCGCCATCCGCGGAGCTGCGGCCCAACCAGAAAGACAGCGATTCGTTGCCCTCCTACGAGATTCTTGATGCGGTGCTAGAGGACTACGTGGAAGACGCGCACTCCGCCGAACAGATTGCGGCCGATCGCGGTTTCGATCTCGAGGTGGTGCGGCGAGTCGTACGGATGGTGGACCGGGCCGAGTACAAGCGCCAGCAGGCGGCTCCGGGTATTAAGATTTCTCCCAAGGCGTTCGGTTACGGCCGGCGTTTTCCCATCGCTGCGAAAAGCGAGGTTTGAAAGGAATCTCTCGGAGATTGGTCAGAGAATCCTCGTGTATCCTGCTCCACAATTGTTGGAATGAAAGGAAGACATGCGCAGTTCTATCAATCTAATTCTCATCCTTCTGCTGGCCTGCGGTCTGGCTCCGGCTCAAACCTCAACGACCGCGAAGTCTCCGGCCTCCGGAGCAGCCGTGAATCTTCCCTCGGAAGCCACGGTAGATTCCTTCATGCAGCAGACCTTCGGCTATGAGTCGCAGGTGAGTTGGAAGATCTCGAGCATCAAACCGGCGCCGGTGCCGGGCCTGGCTCAGGTCGATGTGATTCTCGCGACCCCCCAAGGCCAGGCGCTCAACCGGTTTTACGTTACGGCCGATGGCGACCATGCTGTGATCGGCGAAATTATTCCGTTCGGCGCCAAGCCGTTCGATCCGGCGAGAAAGACGCTGGAGAAGGGAATGACTGGGCCCTCGCGCGGACCGAAGGACGCGCCGGTCACGATCGTCGAATTCGGCGATCTGCAGTGTCCGGCCTGCAAAGCGGCGCAGCCCGCAATCGAGGGGCTCATCGCGGCGGAGCCCAACGCACGTTTCGTCTTCCAGAACTTTCCGCTGGAGATGCACAATTGGGCGGCGAAAGGGGCCGCTTACGCTGATTGCGTTGCGCAAGCGTCGAACGAGGCATTTTGGAAGTTCATTGCCAAGACCTATGAGACTCAAGCCGACATCACGGCTGAAAACGCCGACGAAAAGCTGACTGCGCTGGCCAATGCCGCGGGCGTGAAAGGTGCGGACATTGCCGCGTGTGCCGGCACTCCCGTAACCAAGGCGCATGTTGATGCTTCCCTGGCCCTGGGCAAGGCTGTCAATGTGACCGGTACTCCGACTCTTTTCGTTAACGGTCGCGTTATCGGAAATGTGAGTAACGTTCCTGCTGACACGTTGAAGGGTCTGGTGGATTTTGCTGCGAAGCAAGGGAAATAGAACTTACTTCTCGCTCAGCCAGATCTCATCCGTAGTCCGGTCCTGGTTAGCCAGCACGTGCGGCGTAATAAGGATGAGCAATTCATCTTCCTCTTTCATTCGGTTGTTGTCGCTGGCCGCCTGATTTAAGCCGGGAATGGCTGCAATACCTGGAATTCCGCTTATCGAAAGCTGATCGTTGGTAGTGATTTCTCCCGCTACTACCGCTGGCTCGCCATCGCGCAGACGTATGCTGCCGTTGTATTCCTGGTTAGAAATCACGGGCACACCGTTCGAGCTTTGCCCGGTGAGGGAGCGTACCTGCAGTTCAATCGACATACTCACTTCGCCGTTGCCGTTGATAACAGGCTTGGCCTTCAGCATCAATCCCAGGTCTTCGTAACTGACCGAAGGAAAGGGCGGGACGTAGCTCTGATTCCCCAGGACCGCCGAAATCGCCGAAGAGTTAAAGACGGGCGCGTAGGAGGCGTTCAGGACAGGATAGCGCTCGCCAAGGTGGAAAGTTGCTTCGTTGCCTTGCGAAGCACGTAGGGTAACGCGACTTAGGCTGCGTGCCCAGGATTCGTTGAGGGAAAGCGCCGTCGTTAGGTGATCCAGGCTCACTCCAGAGAACGAAATGCCGTTACCGAACGTCGCCAGGGGCTGGCTGAAGATGCCGTTTGTCTGGCTTTGCAGTTGCGCCAGAAGTCCGGACAGCGCCGAACTCCCAGCAGCGTTGATGCCGCCGGAAGAAATTAGTTGGTTGGCGAGCGACTGGATGCTCTGTCCTCCCAGCGCCGCCACCGCCGCTGCCACGGCCGCCACTGGGATGTTGAAGATGTTGAACGTATTCGGAATGTGCATGCCAATTTCGCGCGTGAAGTTGTGGCTGATCTGGTAAACCTCAACATCGAGTGCCACCTGCGGACGAGCACTGGTTAACTGCCGCATCAGCTTCGTGCACGCCTCCAGCGTCGCCTGCGGTGCGCGCACTTCCAGGGTTCCACCTTGGCCAGAAGTCATCTTCTGAAACTCGCAAATATTCTTCAGCGAAGTCACCAGTTCGGTGATCTCTTGCGGCGTGCTCGCCCCGGGCAAGACAAAAGTCGCGAGCGACATACGGTCAAACTGCTTGTGATTTTCGGTAGTATCCGCTGCGATCAGCACCTCATGCGCGTCCAGCGGGGTCCACATCGTCTTGCTGACTCGAGATGCCAGCCGGAGAGCAGTAAAGAAGTCAACATCGTCCACGTAGAAGCGCACCGGCTTTGCCGCGACCGAATCATCAAATTCAACGGTTACGCCATAGTCCAATGCCAACTCGCTAAACAGGCCGCGAACATCGCCGCGGTAGTGAAACGTGGCCCGTTCCGCCTTGGGCTGAAGATCGATTTCAGCGGCATTGGCTAGCACCGCGGACACTCCACTTAGCCTGGAAGTCCCCGGGTCCCGCAATGCTTGCGCGAGGCGCTCCTCGACATAAGAGTCGTCAGGATCCAGTTTCAGCGCGGCGCGGAACTCAGCCGCCGCCTCCGCTGGCTTGGCCAAGGCCAGCAGAGAATCGGCGCGCTCCGTGTGCCGATACACCAGCTGCGACTTCGTCAGTTCCTGTGCCGAAAGGAATGCCAGGTCTTGCGGCGCGAGTCGCGAGGCCTCGTCGAACTGGGCAAGAGCCTCCTCCAAACGATCTTGACCCTCCAATTTCAATCCGCGGGCGTAAGCGTTGCGGGCTTCTTTCAGGTCCTTCTTCGAAGGAGCGCAGTAGAGGCCGCCGGGAATTCCGTTGCTGCAGGAGAGGATCGGAGGACTGACGGGAGCATCGTCCGCGGCGAACGCCGCAACGCCGGGCATCGCCGCCAGAAGACCCACTGCCGCGGTGATCCATACTCGCTGCATGGATTTGATTTTAACCTGAGGCCTCATCCCTGCCGAGAGCTAATAGTCCCCGTACCTTCGGTTGTAACGGCATTGCCTTGGAACACAGGAGAGAACGGGAAAGTGGCGCTTTCTTGCACCCATGCCTGTGGGGAGCGCTTTGCGGCGGTAAACCTGTCGAGGAGGCCCTGTCAGAGCGTGCTGTCGCGCTTACAATGAAGGCTTAGTTATGAGATCTGCCTGTGCGTTATCTTCCTTACTCTGCCTGGCCGCCGTTGGCATAAGCGCGCAGCAGAGTGATCAGGGCCAGCCCACCCTGACCGTGCGCTCCACTTTAGTGGAGGTACCTATACTCTTGAAGACCAAGGGAGCAGAAGTAGTCTTTGGTCTCACGGCTGACGACTTCCTCGTCACCGATAACGGCGTACCGCAGCGCCTCACCCTTGATCAGGACACGGACTCCCAGCCGCTGGCATTGGCAATCGTTGTGGAAACGGGGGGCGCAGGAGCGCGACATCTTGTTGACTACCGGCAGTTAGACTCGATTCTGGAGGCGCTGATCGGCAACGTAGAACACCGCGTCGCCATCATCGGCTTCGACAGCATGCCGCATCTGCTTATGCCTTTCACACCCAGGACAGATGACGCCTCTCAGCGACTTGCAAGCCTGGGCGAAGGTGACCAGGGGGCAGCCATTCTGGATGGGATTGCATTTGCCATCGAGCAGCTGCGAGCACAGCCCGCTCGCTATCGCCGTGCGATTCTACTGCTCAGTGAAACCATCGATCAGGGCAGTAAGACAACACTCGATGAGGCTCTGCGCCTCATCAGTGACACGAATACGGCAATGTACAGCTTCGGCTTTTCCAGTACACGCTCTGCAGTCTCCCATGAAGCATCAAAGTTTGGGTTCGGGAGCACAGATCCAGGCCCTGCGCACGGCTGCTTTAGCCGAAATGGCGCCGATTCTGAGTACGAAGGGCACTACAGCAAGCAGGTGTTCGACTGTATCAGCCAGCTTGCTCCGCCGCTTCGGTTGGCGACTATGACTTTTCTTACGGCACGCAATGCGCTGCGCACCAAGACCGCAGAATCCATCGCGCAGCTTACCGGAGGCGAATTCTTTCCCTTCCACGATGCTAAGGATTTGAAGGAAGGTCTCATCGGTGTGTCGAATGACGTGCCCAACTACTATGTATTGAGCTTCCGCCCGACAGTGCCCACGCCTGGACTGCATGCGCTGCATGTAGAGACTAAGGGCCGTTCGGAGCTGGTGCTAAACTCCCGACGAGAATACTGGATTGACGACGAAACGACGCGCTAGGACCCTGCATTCCCCGCCAACCTAGCTCAGCATCAGCCGCTCGATATCCCGGGCCTTGCCGGTTTTCTCATCGCAGTCAATCACTACAGCGCACAGGCGCACGTCGCCCGTGGCCGGCTCGAAGCGCACCGGCATGCCGTTGAGAAATTTGTTAACCACTAACTCCTTTTTCACTCCGATCACGCCGTCATAAGGACCAGTCATGCCGACGTCTGTGACATATGCGGTTCCGTTGGGCAAAACGCGCTCATCGGCTGTAGGCACATGCGTGTGAGTACCCACAACGGCGGTCACACGTCCGTCGAGGTACCAACCGAGGGAAATCTTTTCCGAGGTCGCCTCGGCATGGAAGTCTACGAAAATCACCTTGGCGGTGACCTTCTGCAAAAGCTGGTCGGCGACGCGAAACGGATCGTCGTTCGATGACATGAATACCCGGCCTTGCAGGTTGATCACGGCATAAGGAATTTTCCCTTTGTGACCCTGATACAAACCCCAGCCGGGCATGTCCGCGGGATAATTTGCGGGACGAAGCACACGCCGTTGCGGCCCATGCCCATTGCCTTCGGCCATCTGAAAGTAATCGAGGATTTCGCGCTTATCCCAGACGTGATTGCCGGTGGTGATAACGTCGATGTTCAGATCAAACAGCTCTTCGGCAAGCGCCGGAGTGATTCCGAAACCAGCCGCCGAGTTCTCCCCATTGGCGATGACAAGATCGATCGCCTGATCGCGGACAATGCCCGGGAGGCGGTCCTTGACGATGGTCCGTCCCGGCCGCCCGAAGATGTCGCCGATGAAGAGAATCCGCATGTATATGATCACGAAGCGTAGCGCCGGCGTCCCGCCGGCTTCACCCGAAGTTCGATGTTAACACGCGAAGTTTGCAGCTAATTTGGCGAGCACCACGGTTGCGTCGTAGAGACGTTGCTTGCAACGTCTCTCTAGCGACCATGGAACGCCGCAAGCAAAGCCGTATGCCTCTAGCGACCGGCTAGTTCTTATCCGGTGCCAGGTCCGCCGTGCGCAGAAAGTCGTAGTTTCCGGCGGGATTCAGCTTCAGATTCACCACCCGCTTGTTGTGCACCAGAACATTGTCCAGATACCACAGGTCGATGTAAGGCAGTTCCTCAGCCAGGATGCGCTGTATCTCGGCATAGATCGGCTTGCGCACGGCAGGATCGACTTCGCGACGGCCTCGATCGATAAGGGCGTCCACTTTCGGATTCGAATAGTAGCTGCGGTTCGCGCCGTTCGGCGGAAACCTGGCGGAGTGAAACGCAAGCTCGAAGATGTCGGGATCTTCATTACCCCCGATCCAGCGCAGGCTGTAAACCTGGAACAACCCGTGCGTCACATCAGCAAAAAACGTTGCCGACTCGAAGCTGCGAATGTCGAGCACGATCCCCACCTCGCGTAACTGTTGCTGCATGACGGCAACCATCAGACGGGTACTCTCGGTAGTAGAAGTCTTCATCGTGATGTGAAAGCGCACACCGTTGGCCGCAGGATGGCCGGCAGCATCGAGCAGTGCGCGAGCCTTGTCGGGATCGTGGTCGTACGTCGGTACGTCTCCGTTGTAAGCCCAACTTTGCGGGGGAAGAATACTGCGCGCCGGTTCCGCCTCGTTACGCCACAGATACTCGATCATCGGCCGGCGGTCGAGAGCATACGCAATGGCCTGCCGTACCCGAACGTCCTTGAGGATGGGATCGCGCAGGTTGAACCCCATATATTGCATCTCAGTGCCGGGTGCATGTTCAACGGTCAGGGATGGTTCCTGCGCCAGAGTGAGCACGGTATCGGGCGAGAACGAGGCATTGATGATGACGTCGGCACTACCTTTGCGCAACTCGAGGGCTTGCGTGGTCGCCTCGGGCACCACCGTGAAGCGCACGCGGGCAAGGTGCGCTTTTTCTCCCCAGTAGTCGTCGTTGCGTTCGATGATCACTTCTTTGTCGGTCTCGGCGCTGACGAACCGGAAGGGCCCGGAGCCAATGGGATGCCGCGTCATTTCGTCTCCGCTCCCTGCGGGCACAATGCCCACCGCTCCATCCGAGAGACTCCAAAGCAGCGGCGTGTCCGCTTCCTTCATGTGGAAAACAACCGTATAGTCATCCGGGGTGTCGATATGATCGACAAACCGATACGCCGCCGCCTTAATGCTCCGCACCTTGCTCTGAAGCAGGGAGTCGAAGGTCCACTTCACATCGCGCGAAGTGAGTGGCTGTCCATCATGAAATTTCACACCATGATGCAAGTGAAAAATGTAGGTGAGTGGATCGGGTATCTCCCAACGCTCGGCCAGTCCCGGCGCCACATCCAGATTGTCGCCGCGCGACAGTAGATCGTCGAAGATCAGGTTGTCGATGCGCTCCGAATATGCGTCCTGACCGACCCTAGGGTCCAGATTCGTGGGGCTCGATTCGATCACCATCACCAGCGTGTTGGGATCGGGCTGGTTGGAGCACGAAAGCAGTGGAAAGAATGCGAGGAAGACGAGCGTCGCGACGTCCTTGGTTAGGCGGCGCCGGACCTTGGATGTGAGAGCGCGAAACCCGCGATCCGGGGTTTGACCTCCGACGCTGGAACTCGCTCGGTCCGCCATTACTCGCAATCCCCACACATTTGATGTAGAGCGTTCACGGTTTTCCAGTTGCGGGTTGTGGTGACCACTCCGAGTGCTTTCTCCCAAGGGACTTTCCATAGGCTGCTTGCGGAGAATCCGTTCGGCAAATAGAGGAAGATGTCCTTGCCGACGCACTGCGATCGGTCGGGAGCGACCGTAAACTCGGCTAGTTTCTTCAGGGCGGGTGTCGCGGGAGTGCCCGAAAGAAAGGTGACATGAAGTTTCTCTTGGTCAATGCCGTGTTGTTTCAAGAAGGGGTTGGCGGCGATCGTTTCGCCCAACTCAGCGCCCGTTCTCACAATCACCGAGGCTGAAAAGCCGAAATCGCTGACAATCCGGGCTTCGATCTTCTTGGCCAACGCAAGGGGCGAAGCCTTGCCAGCCTTGAAAACTATGTTTCCGCTCTGGATGTAAGTTTTCACCTGCTCGAAGCCCAAGCCTTCGCACGATTTTCGCAGATCGTCCATTTTGACTCGCTTGTGTCCTCCAACGTTGATTCCGCGGAGCATTGAAATGTATATAGGCATAGGCTAACAAGTCTCGCTTACGAATCTTTTTTCGCTTCGGGGTATGGATAGGAAATCTTACCGAGCACGGCTGCGCGCTTTGCTCCGGTCGCCGACGGAACATTTGATGGCCGTCCGTGCCAGGTTTCGTGCGCCAGAACCGCAAATGCAACGGCTTCCTTCGCCTCCGATGGCAGGCCGAATTCGTTGGAAAATCGCAGTCGCAATCCGAGCGGAGCGAGTTCGCTGGTCAGCATCGCCACGAGTGCACGGTTTTTGGCTCCCCCGCCGGAAAGAATCAGTTCCTGAAAGCCCGTCTTCCGCGCCGATCTCGAATTCTTTAAGACGAACCGCCGTACCGCATCCGCAATTGACTTCGCTGTCAGTGCCGTAGCCGTTGCCACAGCGTCTTGCTTTGGGCGGCGTCCACAGCTGCGCAGGAATTCAAGCACAAACTCCCGGCCGAATTCCTCGCGCCCCGCGGTCTTAGGAGGCTTTCTTCGGAAAAACTCGAGCTTCAACATTGCGTGGACGACCTCATTCAGAACCTTCCCAGAAGTCGCGATCTTCCCCCCGCGATCGAACGGTTTCCTGAACAACTTCTCGGTGACGGCATCCATCACCATGTTACCCGGCCCAGAGTCGAAAGCGACCACGTCACTTGCCGCAGCGCCGGCAGGAATCGCGGTGAGGTTCGCGATGCCGCCGATGTTTTGGACGATTCTGCCCACGCGCGCATCGCGGAATAGCATGTAATCGAGGAAGGGAACCAGCGGCGCGCCTTTGCCTCCAGCTGCGATATCCGCCGGACGAAAATCCGAAACCACTGGAACGCCGGCCCTCGCCGCGATGATCGCCGCCTCGCCCGTTTGCCACGTCGCAGACACTTTGCGCTCAAGAAAGGGTTGAGCCTCGCCTTGATGATAGAGCGTCTGCCCGTGGCAGCCGACGAGGTCCGCTTTCACCCGGAACCGCCGCTCGGCGGCCAGCACTGCGTCAGAATAAAGCTCGCCCAGCAGGAAATTCAGCCGGGCCAGATCGGCCACGCTCGCCCGAGAAGCATTCATCGCGACCAGCACAGCTTCGCGAACCCTCTTCGGGTAGGAGTACTCCGCGTGTCCCAGCAATTCGAACTTGCTGTTGGCTATTCGACGCGAACCCGAAGCTCGCGAGTCCATTCGCACCAGTGCCACATTGATGCCATCGGCGGACGTCCCGCTCATCACGCCGGCTACCGTCATTGTGCGAGCACTCACAACAACGCCTCCCGTGCCCCATCCTTTCGCGTCTCTTGCGAAAGGGTGGGGGGGCTCGCCTTCGCAATCGTCTC
>DATHMS010000132.1:0-12888 GCA_035486795.1 Candidatus Sulfotelmatobacter sp.
TGCTCTGTCCAGGACTTATGACCGGATCCAGTCGTTCGCGCTCGATCAGGAATTTGGTGGAGGCTCGATACTCCGGTGCATGTAGCACCGCCGCCAGGACCGTCCCCGTCAGAATCCCGCAAAAGGAGAGCACCACGACACGTTTATGACGAAATACAATCGTCAATGCGTCCCGCAGACTGAAACTGAAGGTGGTCTTGCCGTTGACTGGATCTAAGTCTTCGCTCATCATTTCCTCGCTTCTTAACCTCTGGCTTCTCAGCTTCTCAGTAGGGATTCAAGAAAGTGCCCATGGATGCAGTCGGCATGAACGGCCTGATCTTGGAGAAGCGGTTCTTGGGCACGAACAGCATGTCCCCCGGATGTAGAAAGGGATCCTCGTGCAGGTTCCCTTTCTTTTCCATTTCTTTCACGTTGATAATCTTGGCGGAAACCCAATCGCTGTTGACGCGGCGGAACAACAAGACCTGGGAGTGCTTGGCGCTGTCCTGGAAACCCCCGGCGATGGCAATCGCCTGGGTCAAAGTGGTGTCCCCTCGTAGTTCGTACTTTCCGGGTTTACCAACCTGCCCGTCGGCAATGAAATAAGGCTTCTCGAAGTCTTTCAGAACCACTGAAATTACAGGGTCCTTCAGGATCTTGCCGTACGCCTCCTTCAGAGTCTCGGTTAATTGCGGCACCGTTTGACCGGCCACGTGGACGTCCCCGGCGCCTCGAAGCGTAATGTATCCATCCGGTTGCACGGTCACCGTCTGGTTGAATTCCGGACTCAATTCGAAAGAAACATCGAACTGGTCGCCAAACTCCAACTTATACCGCGGATAACGCTGCTGAAAGCTCGGTCCCACCGTGGTGTCGTTGGATAAGGCCGCCGTCTTGGCCCCCTCCATCGGAGCGGTTGGTTGGCTCAAAGGACTCGAGCCCGCCTGCCCCAGGCACACCGCCGTCGCAGCGGCCACAAGCAATAACATTCCTGCACATCTCTTATTCATTGCCCTGTCTCCTGAACCGACGCCGGCACAACCGCTGCTTTCGATTTTATTCCAGCCCCGTGTAAAATGACTGTCCCTGACGCCCTTACTTTTCGCCGTCTGGAACTTCTTTGAATCATGATTAAGGACGCTACATGGTCGTCCTGGTAATTGGTGGCGCCGGCTACATCGGTAGTCATACTGCCCGGGAATTGAACCGCCTGGGCCATACCCCGCTGATCTACGACAATCTCTCTACTGGCCATAGCTTCCTGGCGAAGGGGTTCGAACTCGTCGAAGCCGACATCCTCGATCAATCAACCCTGTTCGAGTGCCTCCAACGAGTAGATGCCGTTATCCACTTCGCCGCTCACGCTTATGTAGGTGAATCGGTCACTAACCCGCGAAAATACTTTCGCAACAATGTCGAAGGGGGACTTTCGCTGCTGAACACCGCGGTGGATGCCGGAGTGAAAAAGATAATCTTTTCCTCCACCTGTGCGGTTTACGGGGAACCATCCGGCGTTCCTATTCCCGAGGATACGCCCCGGCAGCCCGTGAATCCTTACGGCGTTTCCAAACTTTTCTTCGAGCATGCCCTGGAAGCTTATGATCGTGCTTATGGTTTACGCTTCGCCTGTCTGCGCTACTTCAATGCCGCCGGAGCCGACGAAAGCGGAGAAATCGGCGAACTCCACCTGCCTGAGACTCACCTCATCCCTCTTGCTCTCCGGGCCGCAGCGGGCACCGGACCGGAACTGCAGGTCTTCGGCTCCGACTATCCCACCCCTGATGGCACCTGCATTCGAGACTACATTCATGTCACGGATCTCGCTCAGGCCCACGTGAAGGCTCTCGAACATCTGCAAGCCGGCAAAGAATCTTTCGCCGCCAACCTGGGTACCGGCCGAGGCCATTCGGTTCGGGAAGTCATCACCACCGTGGAAGAAGTCACTGGCAATCCAGTCCCGTTGCGCCTGGGCCCCCGGCGTCCCGGTGATCCACCTTCGTTGGTGGCCGATCCCAGCCGCGCCGAGAGTCTCTTGCAGTGGAAAGCCAAACGATCATTGAGAGATTCCGTCTCCACTGCCTGGAACTGGATGGAGAACGTCGATCGTCGCCGCCAGGCAACTGAAGGCATCCTGTAAGATTCCATTACCGTCGGCGCTAGCGACGTGAATTGCTCCTGATTCCGTAGAGGCAACGTTATGGGAAATGAACTCCAGCAAAAACGCGTCGCGGTCCTCGGCGCTGGCAAGATGGGTGGAATCCTTCTCCAGGCCCTGCTCAAGAACAACATGCTCTCACCAAAGCTCACCCGCGCCACCGTGCAACACGAAGAGCGCGCCAGAACGCTGGGCGCAAAGCTGGGCGTCAAGGTCGGAACCGATAACGCCGCCGCCGTCAAGGGAGCAGACATCATTTTGATCGCTGTAAAGCCGCAAGTCGTCCAGGAAGTCATACGCGAAATCCGTGCGCAAATCACTCCCGCCCAGTTGATCGTCTCCGTCGCGGCATCCGTGCCGACATCAATGATTGAGAGCAGCCTTCCCCCAAACATCCCCGTCATTCGAGCGATGCCCAACACGCCTTGCTCGATCGGCAGTGGAATGACGGCGGTGTGCAAAGGCAAATACGCTGACGCTGAACAGGTTGCCATGACTTGCCGGATGTTCGATGTAGTCGGTCGGACGGTTGTCATCGATGAAAAGCACATGGACGCGGTCACCGGTCTATCGGCTAGCGGTCCTGCTTACATTTACATCATTCTCGAATCGCTGGCCGAAGCCGGAGTAAAAGTCGGCCTGCCTCGCGATATTGCTACCCTGCTGGCGGCGCAAACCACGCTGGGTGCAGCCAGAGTCGTCTTGGAGACCGGCGACCACCCCGCGCTGCTCAAGGATGCCGTAACCACGCCTGCGGGCTGCACTATCGACGGAATCATGGAACTTGAAGAAGGCAAATTGCGTGTGACACTCATCAAGGCAGTAGTAAGGGCGACGCAAAGAGCGAAAGAATTGGCATTCTCCTAGCTGCCAAATCAGGAGTCCGCTTAGTCCAGGTTCTTTTAATCGAGGTTCTTCTTCCAATCTCGTAATTGCACGGCCAGTTGTTGCATGTAGGCCTTGGCCTGGGCTGAGGTGAGCGGGCCGTCGACTTCGCTTTCGGCACTGTACGAACTGGCCCGCGACGCAGCGGACCGCCGGTTCGACGCCGCCATGACCAGCTCCGGATCCAAAGCCTCTCTGGGAGTTATTTCCGTGACATGCTTCTTGATATCGAGATCCGAGATTACTTCCTCGACCACTGCAAGACTGATCACTCGTTCGCGCAGAGCGCAGCCCAGGGAGAGTGCATTAAAACAGAAGTTGTTGATCGTACGCGGTATTCCCTCGGTGAATTGCGCGATGGCGTGCCTCGCTGCCGGCGCAAACAAGGGAGCACCCGAATACCCTGCGATGCGGAGACGATGCTCAATGTAGTTGCTGCTCTCTGCCACCGACAGCTGCGTCAGGCCGCTCAGCAGCGAAATCCTCTGTCGCAGTTGCGAAAGTTTGCGGCTGGCCAGCTTATCGGCCAGTTCCGGTTGTCCGGCGAGAATGATCTGCAACAGCTTTGCCTTCGGAGTCTCGAAATCCGAAAGCAGTCGAATCGTCTCCAGCACTGAGGGATGCAGGTTCTGCGCCTCGTCTACCACAATAATCATGCGCCTTCCGGCACGGGCTTCCTGCAACAGCAGCTTGTTAAATTCATCGTGCATGCGCACAAAATCTTGCTCATGGCCCTCGGAGCCCAGTTCGGCGAGCAGAAAACGCATGAACTCGCGCGAACTGCACTGCGTCTGAAACAGAAACGCAGTGTGAGCCGTGCTGCGAAACTTCTCCAGCAGCTGAAACAGCAGCGTCGTCTTTCCCATGCCTGGCTTGGCAATCAACGTCATAAAACCGCGCCCGGACTCGACCCCGTAATACAGACTCGCCAAAGCCTCGCGATGCGCAGGACTCAAATACAAAAAGCGAGGATCAGGCGTAACCCCAAAAGGCTGTTCCCGCAATCCATAGAATTCTAGAAACATTTTTTCCCGTCCTTACCCGTTTCTACCCAAAGCTTGTTTCTACCCAAAACCTGTTTCCTGCAGAAGCTCTCCTGCCAAAGAAAGCGTAGAGAAATTTGGATAGTGGTCCGCTGGCCTTCGCTGACGCCGTCACTTCCGCCGGCGTAACAAAGAAGAAAACGGCCGCTCCGGAAAGCTCTTTATGCTGTTTCTTCCCCGCTGGACAACCGTTAACCGTGTTCGACGGTAGGCGTGATGTTGTGCTGGCGAATCTTGTACAGGAGAGAACGGTAGCTGATGCTCAACAGCTTGGCAGCTCGTTTTCGATTCCAGCCAGTCTGCTGCAGAGCATAATTGATCGCGTGGACTTCCGCTTCGTTGCGATGGCTGCGCAGCGACCAGTCAACTACCGGCTCTTCCGCTACCGTCGCGATCCCGCCGCGGCTCGCCTGCCACTCGTCGGACCGTGTACTCACATTACCGTTGTTCTCGTTCTTGCCTTCGGTGTTATTCATATTTACCCCACAGACCCTGAATTTCGACGATCCTTGCCCACAGGACGTCCGTCGCGTCCCGTCTGAAACATGTTTGCTTACGTAGAGGAATTTTGCAGTTAGATCGGTTCGATGCGGTATCCCTCGATGCACACTGACAACGAGCGATGGATTGGTTCAACCGAGATGATTAGATTGCGATTATCCTGGGCGGCGAGGATCCCTTCGATTCCATCCAGCGCCCCTCCCCTGATACGTACACGCTGACCTACTTGAAGAAAAGGACGATCCTGCATTGGGATCTGATTTGCCAGCAGAGTCCTCAAACTTTCAATCTGTCCCTCTGGAACCGGAATCCCTGCCCCGCGTACTCCCACAAAACCGGCGACCCCGTGAGTTTGCAGCACGCGCACTCGATCTCGAGAACAGAACGCCAAACGCGCAAAGCTGTAGCCGGAGAACAACGGCAGTTCTACTTCCTTTTTCCGGTCGCTCCACTTGTGCGTTCGTTTCACTAGAGGAAGAAAGCTCTCGATGCCCTGCCTCTCCAGTTGTTCCGCCACCATTTTTTCGTGGCGGGATCGTGTGCGGATCGCATACCACTGGGGCAGCCCGGCAAGCGGGTCCAGATCAAAGGCGCCCGAACCCGTCGGAAGTGCTTGACCGCTATTCATAGCTTCGCCCTCTGAGTCACATTCCGTGACTCCGGGAAAGAGACCTCCGGCACCGTCGTCTAGCTGCAAGCCAGTCGCCCGGTTTACTGACTGAAGTGGGGGGGAACAACTAATCTGAAGTTTGTCGGTTGGGGATTCAGTACCCCTGAAACATTGTGCTGATTCTAGACAGCTGCGCAAAAACGTGCAAGAGGTGAAAAGAGGAGAGAAGAAAGACCCCCGGGACCTCGCCTCTTTGCTCAGGCAACCATATGCAACCAAGTGAAAACAAGCTGGTTGTCCTGGCCTACACCTGGGGGCAAAATGGTCAATTATTAGTGCTCCAGGCCCCACTTGTGGGCCATCCGGGGAACCTCCCTCGACACCCCGGCATGGCGAATTGCTCCTCGGACCCTCCGGTGACCGATCTCCTGGAACTGAGAAAAACGCATCTCGGCACGAGCAGGGCGGGGTTTTAGGGATAGAGGCTGCTTGGCAAAGCTGCAAAGACTTGCAACTTTTGTGGCTTCTCCTACCGCCAAACATCTGGCAGGGCTCGACTTGCCGCCGTTTCGGACCTGCACCATAGTGCCATTTACTCTGAGACTTCCTTCCTATACCGTCATCACTAAGTGCTGTGGACCTGGCGCCTTGAGAAATGGCTGGCGGGTCTTGCCCGCTGTCTTTTGGGTTTCGGATCTCTCCCTCACGGGTGTTACGCCAGCGTCGTGTGGCCGCCACTTGTTTCTGTCTGAAATACTCGCTGTAGTTTAAGACTTTGTCATCATATGGCTCATTTGACAGCTCTTCCTAAACCGGACCGCCTTCGTGTTCTAGCTGCCGATAGCACTGCCATGAGCACACAGCTTCTGGTGGAAGCCTTGGCTCGCGACACACAGTTTCAGATGATCGAATGTCCCTCCGATGTAGCAGCAATTCTTAACCTGGTCGAGCGCGAGAAGCCGCAAGTGGTGGTGATCAGTGCGAAGATGGGTGAAGACCACGCAGGGGGGGTCGATTTGCTTCGCGAGCTTCGAGCGCAGGCTTCTTCACCGCGGGTGATCATGCTGCTCGACTCTTCCGAGCGGGCCGCGGTGATTGAGGCTTTCCGCGCGGGCGCCCAGGGAGTATTTTGCCGGACAGAGCCCTTCCGTTTGCTGGCCAAGTGCATTCAGTGCGTGGAACAAGGTCAAGTCTGGGCCAGCAGTACCGAACTGCAGTTCCTGCTCGAAGCCTTGACTCAACCTGCGCTCGCTCACCTCAACAGCAATGGCGGATCGCTGCTTTCCGCCCGCGAAATTGATGTTGTTCGATGTTTGGCCGAGGGTCTCAGCAACCGTGAAATCGCTCGCCGCCTCAAACTCACCGAACACACTGTCAAGAATTATCTGTTTCGTATTTTCGACAAGTTGGGTGTCTCCAGTCGGGTAGAGGTAGTGCTCTACGCTTTGCGCGGCGGCGCTACGCACCGCACCAACGCTTCTCCCTCCAGCGGACGATCTCGGCCCGTAGCTTCCGTTCCCGCCAAACCTGGAGCCATGTCCGTCGCAATCCGCAAGAGACCCACTTAACGAAGCAATTCACATAAACATCGTTGCTGGAAGGTTTCTTACCGAGGCAATCTGAAGTTGAGGATGATCCTCGTCTGAATTTCCGCCGGACGCCCGCCCACCATGCGAGGCTTGAATCGCCATTGCTTCACAGCCGCGCTTGCAGCCTGGGCAAGAAGCGGCGGCCCGCTCACCACGGTGACCTCCTGCACGCTCCCGTCTTGGCCGATGTGGACATCCATCGCTACCCCGCCTTGGATCTGCTGCTGCCGGGCCGCCTCCGGATACTCCGGTTCCACCCGATGAAGCAGGCTGCCTTCTGCCACTTCCGCCGGCAGCTCCAGGACTGCCGCCGGTTCCAAGGCGGACGCGCTCTGCACTTCGGTTCCGCGCGCATTCGCGTCATCAGTTCGATTTCTATCCCCGGTAGCGGTCGCTCCAACTTGTTCCGGGGTCGGCTTCATCCGGAAAACTTCTTTTCCGTTCTCAAAAACCAGCAGGCTGCTCGGCGGCGAGGCAGGCTGATGAGCTGCTCCCGCAGCGTGCGCCGCACTCACGGTTCCGGAGCCCGGTGTTCCGGAACTCGGTATTCCAGAGTTCGGTGTTCCGGAACCCGGCGCGCTGGAGCCGCTCCCAGACTGGCTTCCTGAAGCAGGAGAACCCACAGTCCCTGCAGCCCCTGCCGGGTGAGTCTCCGCGCCGGTTGATGGCGTAACCACCGCAGCCGGCGGACGCACACGCACCGTAGCTTTCTGTCCACTCAGGCGATGAGAGACCAACACCGTCAGCAGTACGGCGTACGCCAGAACCACGGCGCCCAGCGCCAACGTCGTCAGATTCATGCCTCGACCGGAGGAAGTCTCGCTCGCCGGTTCTCCCAGCCGCAGCTCCGATGAACCATATTCCCCGTCAGAAACAGCCAGAAGACCCTCCGCAATGGACTCCGTACCATTGGAAGATTCGGCAGCGGCCGCCATCGCTTCAGCTCCGCGCTCCAGATTCCTGAGCACTCGCTGCCAGAGCGCCTCCAGCGTTCGCTCGTCGCGCTCTCCAAACGCCGACGTCGACGTTGAAAACACCTCAAAGACGCCCACCAGTTCACCGTTTTGCAGCAAGGGGAGAACAATCACCGAGCGCACTCCGAGAATCCGGCAAGCCTCGATATCCGCGCGTAGGTCGTTTTGCGCATCGTCGCAGCGTTGCACCGTCCGCGTCTTCACGCACGCGCCCGACAGCCCCGAGGCCGTATCCAGCCTCGTTCCCAAATTCGGAGCGTTGCCCCCTGCACTCGCCCGGCAAACCCACTCCCCGTCGCGCCCCAGCACGATCGCTGCGCCGCTCGCACCCGTGGCCAAGCGGGCTTGTTCCACTACTTCATTCAACAGAATCTCGAGCGCCAGGTCTGCCGAAAGCTCCGGCGACACTCGCCCGCCTCCGTGCGCGGTCAACTGCGCCGCCAGTTCCGCCAGATCTGATTCCCCCATAGTCGTTGCCCCCGAAGCCGCATCGTTCTCTGTAATTCTTGCGGCCGTCGAAGGTGCTGGCTTTACGGGATCAGACCCGAATATTGGATTGTGTGCCATACCGAGAGGAACAGCGATGGAAAACTTTCTTCTGTAGCGGAGTTTCTCCCCAAACCAGGGGGTTGTCAATATGGATTCAACACTCGATATGTCTGCTGAGGTTCTTTAGTGGGATCAGGAATCTGGGACTGACTTCCAGAGGCAACCTGGACACCGAAAGTGACTTTCCGCGCCCCCTAACAACCCCGCCTTTCGGCAATCCTCGTCCCAAAACGGCAGAAAACCGGCAATAAGACGCCTGCACGCGAGTATTTTGTATCTTCTTCTTCGTACAGGAAAATGTTAGAATCATCCAATCTTGGGGTACGTGAGAATGCTTCCCAGGTTCGTTTCTGTAACTTCCTCCCCGTGGCTTCTCTTTGAAAACAACCCGAAAACAAAGCCGTTCCAAGACCTTATAACCCAGGGAGTTTGAAACATGCGGATCGCTGTCGTTGGTTCCGGATACGTAGGATTGGTTGCTGGCGCCTGCTTTGCCGACCTCGGTCATGACGTCATTCTCGTCGACAACGATGAACGCAAATTGTTCGCCCTCACCAGCGGACAAGTTCCCATCCACGAAAACTTTCTCCCTGAGCTCTTGAGCCGCCACCGCGGGCAACGTCTTACTTTTTCCGATGATCTCCAGGAAGCCGTACGCGCCAGTTCCGTCATCTTCGTTGCCGTGGGCACTCCGCCCACCGAGCGCGGCGAAGCCGATCTCTCCTACGTCGAGTCGGTCGCTCGCGAAATCACCGGCGCCATCAACGGGTACAAAGTAATCGTCGAGAAAAGCACGGTCCCGGTTTATACCAGCGAGTGGGTTCGGAAGATCATTTTGCGCAACGGCGCCGACCCAGAATCCTTCGATGTCGCCTCCAACCCCGAATTCCTGCGCGAAGGCACCGCCGTCACCGACTTCCTTTTTCCCGACCGCATTGTGATCGGCTGTGACAGTCGACGCGCCGCCGAGGTTCTCCGCCAGGTCTACGAACCGCTCACCAGCGGCAGCTATTACGAACGCACTGACGCCATCCCACAGCCCGACCGTGCCTCCATCCCCGCTCCCATCATCGTGACCACCACCAAGAGCGCGGAACTCATCAAGCACGCCTCCAACGCGTTTCTGGCCATGAAGATTTCCTTCATCAACGCGGTCGCTTCCATCTGCGAATCCGTCGGCGCCAACGTCAACCAGGTGTGCCACGGCATCGGCACCGACTCTCGCATCGGTCCGCGCTTCCTGAATCCCGGTATCGGCTACGGTGGTTCCTGT
Source organism: Candidatus Sulfotelmatobacter sp. (assembly GCA_035486795.1). Lineage (GTDB taxonomy): Bacteria > Acidobacteriota > Terriglobia > Terriglobales > Acidobacteriaceae > Sulfotelmatobacter. Next base: position 9,562 of record DATHMS010000132.1, read on the forward strand.
TTCCCCAAAGATGTCATGGCATTTCGCGCTGTCGCCCGCGAGTGTGGTTATGACTTCCGTCTGCTCGATGAAGTCATGCGTATCAACGAAGACCAGCGCGAACGCTTTCTCCGCAAAGTGCGCAGCGCGTTGTGGACGCTCCGCGGCAAGCACATCGGCGTACTCGGCCTCGCCTTCAAGGGCGGCACTGACGACATTCGCGAATCGCCTGCCCTTTTCCTGGTGCAGGCCCTGTTGCAGGAAGGCTGCAAGATCACCGCCTACGATCCCGCCGCCATGGAACGCACCCAGGAAGCAATGAACTCGAGTCTTAAATACGCCAACTCCGCCTACGAAGCCGCCAGCGGCGCCGACGCCCTGCTCATCCTCACCGAGTGGGAAGAGTTTGCCAACCTCGATCTCCGCCGTCTCAACCAGGAACTCAAATATCCTATCGTGATCGATGGCCGCAACCTGTATGATCCCGAAGTGATGGCGGCACACGGCTTCACCTACTACAGCGTGGGACGTGCAGCTTCTCATCCCGATGGCGTACCCGCCGCCGCTCTACGCAACGGCACCAAGAAAGCATGAACCCACAACGCGCTCTGGTCACCGGTGGCGCCGGTTTCCTGGGATCCCATCTCTGCGATGCCCTGCTCGGCGAAGGCTGGCGTGTGGTTGTCGTCGACAACCTGCTCACCGGTCGCCGCGCCAATCTCGATCATCTCGCCCACCTAACCAATGATTCGCGATTCGATTTCATGGAAAAAGACATTTGCGAACCCTTCGACGTGGGTAAGGTCGATTACGTCTTTCACTTCGCCAGCCCCGCCAGCCCCGTCGATTACACCATCCACGGCATTCCCACGCTGAAAGTGGGATCGCTCGGAACCTTCCACGCTCTCGATGTCGCCCTCAAATACGGAGCAAAGTATCTCGTCTCGTCCACTTCCGAGTGCTACGGCGATCCGCTCGAGCATCCGCAAAAAGAAACCTACTGGGGCAACGTGAATTCCATCGGACCGCGTTCCGTCTACGACGAAGCCAAGCGCTTCACCGAAGCCGTCACCATGGCCTACCACCGCTATCACAAGGTCGATACGCGCATCGTCCGCATCTTCAACACCTACGGCCCCCGCATGCAACTCAACGACGGACGCGTCGTCCCCAACTTCATGAAGCAGGCACTGCGCGGCGAAGACCTCACCGTTTACGGCGACGGCAGCCAGACTCGCAGCTTCTGCTACGTCAGCGACGAGATCGACGGCTTCATCCGTTTATCAAAGTCCTCGGAACATTTGCCGGTAAACATCGGTAATCCGAACGAATTCACCATCCTTGAGTGCGCGCAGCATGTAATCAAAGTGACAGGCTCGAAAAGCAAGATCGCCTACGAACCTCTGCCGCAGGACGACCCCAAACAGCGCCGTCCCGACATTACCAAAGCCAGGCAGTTGTTAGGCTGGGAACCAAAGATTCAGTTGGAAGCCGGCCTCCGCCTGTCACTCGATTATTTCCGCAAGGCCATAGCAGAAGAAGCCGCCACAGCAAAATAGCCAACCTAGCCAAATTGAATTAATCTTTGTCATTTCCGAACCGGGCAGAAGGCCCGGTAAGGAACCTCCTGTTGACTTTCTCAGCCCGACCACGACCGCATAGGATATTTCCACAACTCGCCTGTGACATCCAACCTTGCACCCACCGTCGAAGCTGCGCGATCATGGTCGAGGCAGTGACGGTCCAGCAAGACCGAGTCACGTAGTCTGAAGTCTTTTGTTTTGAAGATTTTGATATCTAAGCTCTTTGACCTCAAGATTTTGCCACACCATTTTTGCGAAACCCGCGCTGGACAAGGTCTACAGAGGTATCGGGGGAGGGGGGTACCCCTCTCCCCGACGCACGCACCAGCGTTTAGGAATCATCAACGAGAATTTATTTTCAGCGGGAAATCCACAAGCATGCATGAGTTCGAGAAAGCCGAGACGACGAAGCTCCAGACGACTATCCTCGATCGTTCCCAGATGCCGGAATGTTCAGCCGCTCTCTCCGCACGCGATGAGCGTTCCCCCGACGAACGTGGTAAATTGACTTTCGCTAACATTGACCTTCGCTAACCAAGAAGGAAAATCCCAGTCTATTTCCCCGAACGGAGAAAAACGCTCGATGCGAATGCCCATCTTCAGAGTTGTCACCCTAACCATTGCCGCCGCCGCGCTGCCCATGATGCTGATTCACGCCCAGGCAAAAGAGGAAACGTCAACCGTCAAGGTCGAAGCCACCAAGACCGATTCGGCAAAGCCCGAACAATTCAAGCCCGAACAACAGGCCAGCAAGGGCTCCGTCACGATTGGCGGAACTGTCGTCAATTACGACGCGTACGCCGGCACGATCGTCGTCCATCCCAAGGATTGGGACGACGTTCCGCAGAACGCCGACCCGGATCCCAAGAACAGGGGCCCGGAAGCCAGCATGTTCTACGTCGCATACATGAAGAGTGACACCAAGGGCGCGCCCCGCCCGATCACGTTTCTCTACAACGGTGGTCCCGGTTCCTCGACTGTCTGGCTTCACATGGGAGCATTCGGCCCGAAGCGCGTCGTCACCGCCGATGACTCTCATACGCCGGCCGCGCCCTATTCAGTCGTCAACAACGAGTACAGCCTGCTCGACGTGAGCGATCTGGTCTTTGTCGACGCGCCTGGAACCGGCTTCAGCCGCCTCAGCGGGAAAGACCGGGAGAAAGCCTTCTACGGTGTCGACCAGGATGCGCAGGCCTTCGGCGATTTCATTTCGCAGTTCCTCGCGAAGTACGGACGCTGGAATTCGCCGAAGTATCTGTTTGGCGAAAGCTACGGCACCACGCGTTCCGCCGTTCTATCCAATATCCTCGAGAACGAACGCGACGTCGACTTCAACGGTGTGATTCTTCTGTCCCAAATCTTGAACTTCTCGCTCGATTCGGACTTCCCTAACTTCAATCCCGGCATCGATGTGCCTTATCAGCTCAATCTCCCCACCTACGCCGCCTCTGCGTGGTATCACCACAAACTGCCGGAACAGCACCCCGACCTTCAATCTCTACTAACTGAGGTCGAGCACTTTGCCATGAACGAGTACGCCCTCGCTCTCGGAGCCGGCTCTTCCCTTCCCGCGGACCAGCGGCACGCCATCGCCGCCAAGCTTCATGAATACACCGGCCTGCCGGTCGCATACATCGAGAAGGCCGACCTGCGCATCAATGGAGGAGAATTCGAGAAGAACCTGCAGGACGAAAGCAATCTCACCACCGGCCGCCTGGACACCCGATTTTCCGGGCCGACATTTGATCCGCTCAGTAAGGAGGCC
>DATHMS010000133.1:0-27089 GCA_035486795.1 Candidatus Sulfotelmatobacter sp.
GTCTGGTAATCGGGGAAAGGATTGTTGCCAAACGGCCAGGTGTGCCCTTCCCCCCAAAAACCGTACATGAAGGTATCGATGTACTCGATGAGCGGATTGCCGTTGAATTCCGCTGCCAACAGGCCAACCAGTTCTTTGAATGCCTGCTGAAAAAAGGGATGGTCATAGCGCGGCTGATAACGCGAATGCGGGTTCTGCAGGTATCTCTTGGCCTCAGCACTGCTTTCCTGATCGCTGAGAACCAGATCGACTTTCGGTACTTTCTCGAGGACAAAATCCGGGAGGGCGGCTTCGTGGGTATAGTCTGGAGCGCACATTTGAATTCGCAGCCCGATCCGCTTGTCGTTCTTCTTCGCCAAATCAAGAACGAGCTTCATGTAATCGGGCATTTCCAGGCGTCCGGGCCGGGGCTGCACTTCTCTCCAGGTTGGACGGATATAAAGCTGCTGGCCCAGGGGAAATCGAACCAGGTCCTCGATGGCTTGGGGAATATTGTCTGACTTGATTTCCTCGGTGCCGCTGTCTGCCGTGATATAGGTGACCAATCCCTTGCCATAGTTCGGCACGACTTCATTGGAAGGAGTAGTGGTCATGACCACATCGTCAGTGGGAATGACGGCATCGGGCGGATATTGCGGGAACGGACCCTGATTGAGGCGATCGGCCACCGCAGGACCGGAGCCGAAATTGTAGTTTCCCCAGTTGTGGGCGGGAACCTTCGCCTGGGCTTTCCCCATTCCGAGTTCTGCAGCTACGGCAACAGCGACAGTACTTTTTATAAAATCTCTACGCCGCATCGGAATTATCTCCTGCTTATCGTTTGATTAGATCTCGCCGGATCGGAGCAAGAACGCTTGGGAGTCATGCGACGCGCAGATCCCGAGCCGAAAGTGTTGAGCATTGAAGGTATCGATTAAGACGTGTGATTTTAGCAGGTGCCTGGAATGCACGAAACTCGGATCGGCTCGTAGCTGGTAGAACTTGAGTCGGCGAGTTCGCACGGTTACTGGCACTCAGCAAGCGATGACGGTGACTTTCCGCGATTATTGCAGGTTCGCGTACTCCGCTTTGGCTTGCTTCAGGATGGGGATGCCGGGGTCGGCGTCTTTCCAGAGAGCAAGGAAATCTTTGTAGGCGGCGAGTGCGCGAACGCGGGCGGCATCGGCCTCCGCGCCCTGCGTGGTTCTGGACTGCAAAGCATTCGCGCGCGCCAGTCCCAGATGCGCCAACGCCCCCGTCCAGCAGTTCCAGACGAGCCCGCTGTGGTCAATGATTCTCTGAAACTCGGCTGCGGACGCGCTGGCCTGTCCGGCGGACAGATAAGCTTCGCCGCGGAGATAAACGTCATAGAGGCAGGAAAGATTGCTGACGAAAATGATTTGGCCGAGATCGTTGCTAGAGGCAGCCTGCAGAGCGTTCAATGCGGCTGGCGCTTTTCCTCGGTCCAGCGCCAATTGCGCCTCGATTGCCGGCAGCCAGAGCGACTGCATCTGAGTGTCCAAGGGATAGCGTGCATTCAGATCCTTGGCCAGCGAGTCAGCCCGCGCGGTTTCGCCCGCCATAGCCAACGCCAGAGCCGCTTCACTCTCGACAGCCTGACTGGCAGGAGCCAGCTTTAAGCCCTCGGCTGCAGTTTGGTTCGCTTCAATAGTGTTGCCGAACGCGGCCTCGCGCAGAGCGCTGTTCTCCTGCCATATCGCTCCGGTCTCCTTGCTATCGGAGCGAACAGCCAAGTCTATAGACCGTTTCGTCAGGTCGCGAGCTTTGTTCAAATGCCCGGCATATGCCTCGGTGTCGGAGGCGAGCGACAGCCCATAGTTTTCTTCCGGCTTGCCCGAGAACCATTGCTGCTGCTCCGCCATGGCAGCGGAGTCCGACGCGAGAAAGGCAAGAGCGTATACCGAGTTGCGCGTGATGTAGTCGTCCAACTTCAGCGCCTGCGCCCGGTGGATGATGGTCCGGGCCTCGTCGAAGCGCTGCAAGGCCAGGTAAGAGTTGGCGAGGTTGTCGTAGAGAGCTACGTTGTCCGGGTCGAGCCGCAATCCCTGGCGGGTCAGTTCCGCGGACTTCTCATGTTGCCCCTGTTCGGCGTAGACGACGCCCAGGTTGAGGTAGGCTGCGGATTTTTGCGGGTAACTCTCGATCTCCTCCTGATAGGCCTGGGCAGCTTTGCCCAGCTCCCCGGTGACATTGAGATAGTAGTTCGCGGACAGAGCAAGCTTTTCCTGCTCGCTGGCATGATCGCGCAACTGGAAAGCTTTGGTGAAGTATTCGCTGGCCCGCCCGGGCTCTGCGAGACTGAAGTATTCTCCGCCAACTGCGAGGTAACCCATGGCAAAATTGGGATCGAGTTGAATGGCACGCTGGTTGTAGGGCAGAGCCGCGCCTGGCCCTTTTTCCCGATCGGCTTTCTCTCCGAGGCTGTAAGCTTTCAGGGCTTCGAGCGAAGAAGTGGTGGCTTGCTCGAGGGGAACATCAAACCTTTGCACGGTAGCCAGCGATTCACCCATTTGACTGCGCAGCTTGGAAACTGCGCCGCCCAGGACGTCGAGAACCTTCTCCTTGGCCGGCGCCGTGACTTGCTGCTGCGCCAGCGTGTCCCCGGTCTGGCAATTCACTGCCTTCAGCCCCAACACGTACTCGCTGCCCAGGCTTCCAATTGAACCGGCAATGTAGGCCTTGCTGCCGGCGCGCTGGCAGAGTTCACGAGCTAAGTCGGGAGTCAGTTTTGTTCCCGCGGGACGGGTCATCTGCTGCAAGGTATCCGCAACTTTGTTGTCAGAGAGGACATTCAGGAATGGAGACTGGTTCAGGGCAACGCTGAGCGCGGTCTTGAGAGTGTCGTCGAAAATCGCGTCGCCCGTGCTGTTGGAAAAATCGGCGAGCACGACGGTGTCTTTGTCGGTAAGGCGTTTGCTGCGGTGCGAATAAAGCACGAGGCCCGCTACGAGCGCAGCGACCAACACGATGGCCGCAGCTGAGCGATAAAATTTCGCGCGGCCGACCGGCCCAGCGGCGGCTTTCGTGGTGCGTTCCGCCGGAAATGGGGCTACCGAGGTGTGCGACTCCGTGTCCCGCTTCAGGCGGGCCAGGTCGGTCCTTATCTCCGCGGCGCTTTGATAACGCAGGTTGCGATCTTTCTCCAGAGCTTTGTTGATGATGCGCTCCAGGTCTGCTGGAACGTCGGGATTCAGTCGCACAACGGCGGTGGGCGCGGCGTCCAGAATCGCCTTGAAGATGACTGCAGAACTTTCGCCGCGAAAGGGCAGCGTGCCGGTTGCCATTTCATACAGTACGGCGCCAAAGGAGAAGAGGTCGCTGCGCGCATCCATCTCTCTTGCGCGCACCTGCTCTGGCGACATGTAAGCCACGGTTCCAACGATGGTGCCTGGACTGGTCAGGTGATCGTCCATTGAGCGGGTTTGCGTGTTAAGAGCCGCGATGTTGCTCGAAGAACTGCTTGCCAGACTGACCTTCGCCAAACCGAAATCCAGAATCTTGGCGTGCTCGCGTTTGGTGACGAAGATGTTGCCGGGCTTGATGTCGCGGTGGACGATGCCTCCTGAATGGGCCGCGTCGAGCGCGTCCGCAATCTCGATGGCCAGCGACAGCACCAACTCGGTTTCCATGGGACGGCCGCCGATACGATATTTCAGCGTGACACCCTCCAGAAACTCCATCGCGATGAAGGCTTCGCCGTGCTGATCGTCAATTTCGTAGATGGTGCAGATATTCTGGTGATTCAGGGCGGAGGCAGCCTTAGCTTCGCGCTGGAAGCGGCTGAGGGCCAGTGGATCTTTGGCAACGTCGTCGGGCAGAAACTTGAGAGCTACAAAACGACCGAGGTTCAGGTCCTCGGCTTTATAGACCACGCCCATGCCGCCGCCACCAAGTTTCTCGAGGATGCGGTAGTGCGAGATGGTCTGGCCGATCACTGGAGCAGAATCCTACGTCTGTGAAACGGGCAAGTCAATGAAAGGCATGGAGTTGGCGAATGCTCAAGGGGATTGGTTCCAGGACGTCGCCTTCGGTCGGTGCGAACGTAAGGCGGTGTCCCCTTGCCGGGGCGCGGTTATTACCTAGGTCATCTTGGGGAAGGTGACGATTCGGGCGATGATAACGGAGAGCTTGGAGGCCAACGCCTCCCAGGAAGCCTCTCCAAATGAATATTGACGATCTGCTGCGGATTGCTACGGAACGGCGAGCCTCTGACTTGCACTTGAAGGTGGGGAACTATCCACACCTGCGCGTTGATGGTGAACTGACGCCGTTGACCGAACAGCCACGGGTAAGCGCGGAAGACATGCTGACCATGGCGTTCAGCATGATGTCGGCGCGGCAGAAGCAGAAATTCAAAGAGACCACGGAAATCGATATGGCCTACGGCGTGGCCGGGCTGGGACGGTTCCGTGTAAACATTTTTCAGCAGCGCGGCAACGTGGGACTGGTGCTGCGCGTCATTCCGACCAAGATTCGCGCGCTTGATGAGTTGTTTCTGCCCAAGGTGGTGGAACAGATCTGCGAAATGCCGCGCGGACTGGTGCTGGTGACGGGCGTGACCGGTTCGGGTAAGTCAACTACGCTGGCCGCCATGGTGGATCGGGTCAACTCAAGCCGCGCGGAACACATTATCACGATTGAAGATCCTATCGAATTTCTGCATCGTGACAAAAAGGGGTACGTGAACCAGCGCGAGATTGGGGTGGACACACCTTCGTTCAGTGCTGCCTTGCGGGCTTCGCTGCGTCAGGATCCGGACGTGATTCTGGTGGGCGAAATGCGCGATCTGGAAACGATCCAGACGGCGTTGCACGCCGCGGAAACCGGTCACATGGTGTTTTCGACGCTGCACACGCTTGACGCGGTGGAAACTATTAACCGCGTGATTTCGATTTTCCCGCCGCCGGAGCAGAAGCAGATTCGGCTGCAGTTAGCGGCGGTGCTGCGGGCCATCGTGAGTCAAAGATTAGTCCGGCGCTGTGATACCGAGGGGCGCGTTCCGGCAGTCGAGGTGATGATTAATACGGCGTTCATCCGGGAATGCGTTCTGGTGCCGGAAAAGACGCGCTCTGTTCGCGACGCCATTTCGGCTGGTACGTCGCAATACGGGATGCAGACCTTCGACCAGTCGCTGTGGGATCTGTTCCAGGCGGGGTTGGTCAACTACGAAACCGCTCTGGAGAATGCTTCCAACGCCGATGACTTTAAGCTGCGCATGCAGGGCATTGCTTCGACGGCCGATATTTCGCGGCAGTCGATGCAGTCTGCCGGGTTCGGCGGCGGGCGGTAGAGAAGCGGGCTTCGGCTTTTGGGCTTCGGGCTTCGGGCTTCGGCCCGCCAGATGCCGGACTTTCCTTTATCAGAATCTCATCCAAATCTTGAAGCCCGAAAACCGAAGCCCCGAGCCCGAAATTGCGTTATCGTTAGGCATGGCCTTTCCGCGTCCCAAGAGAAGGTTCTATACCGAGGACGAGCTGTATGAATACGCCGTGGGGGCGCTGGCTCGGCGGATGCGCACGGTGGCGGAGTTGAAGCGTCTGCTGCGGATGCGTGTAGAAGCTGACACCGAGTATGGGCAGACGCTGGTGGAACTCATTGTCCGGCGATTGAAAGATCGCGGATATTTGAATGACTCACAGTATGCCGCGTATTTTTCTTCGCTGCGGCGGGACAACCAGAAGTTCGGCCGGATGCGTGTTGTCACTGATCTGAAGGCGAAGGGCATGCACAGCGATGTTATCGAGAAGGCCGTGGACGCGGCTTTTGAAGGGGTGAGCGAAGAGACGCAGGCCCGGGAGTATCTGCGGAAAAAGCGACTGGCGAAACCCAAAGATCAGAAAGCAGCGGCGCGCGTCTTCCGGCAATTGGCGCGGGGCGGGTTTGGGACCAAGACTATCTTCTCCATTTTGAAGAAATGGGACGTAGACGAGGAGACCCTGACCGAGTTGGAGAGCGAAAGCGCATAGCGCTGCGAGACCCCGGCCCCGGGGCAGCACCTCTTTTGCGCGTTTCGGCGCATCTAACTGCCGAAGATCGACTTGGCAACAGCCTTTCGGATGTTGCATACTGCAAGACCGATCCCAACACAGTTTCTGAGGAGGACGCTATGAAGTTCTGTCTGAAGACAATTTTCGCAGCAATGTTGCTCAGCGCCGTGCCGGTCTTGCTGGCTCAGGACGCAGCTACGGATGTAAAGAAGGGCGCCGAGGATACCGGGCACGCGACGAAAATCGCAGCCAAAGACACTGCGAAAGGCACCGAGAAAGTTGCCGACAAGACAGGCCACGAAACCAAAGTGGTGGCCAAGGACACTGCGAAAGGCACTGAGAAAGCGGCCGACAAGACAGGCCACGCGACCAAGGTAGCAGCCAAGGACACCGCGAAGGGCACCGAGAAGGTCGCCGAGAAAACCGGGAGCGCGGTGAAGAAGGGCACCGAAGATACAGGGCACGGACTGAAGAAGGTCGGGGACAAAATCGCCGATAAGCCGACGGATCAACCTGCAGAGAAGCCCGCGCCACAGCGGTAACAGCGGCAAAGTAACCGCATTAGGGGTCGCACAGCCAAGGTGCGACCCCTTTCTTATTTATCGTTCGAGGAGGTAAGCGGAGAGTCCCTGCCCTGAGCAAAGCCGATGCTAGAATAACTGTTTCCCACACCATGCTGACTGGCTCTGAAATCCGCCGCAAGTTTCTCGACTTCTTTGTGCAGAAGGGGCACAAGGAGGTGCACTCGTCATCTCTGGTGCCGGCGAATGATCCCACGCTGCTGTTTACTAACGCGGGCATGAACCAGTTCAAGGACGTTTTTCTCGGCCTCGAGAAGCGCGACTACTCCCGTGCCACGACTTCGCAGAAATGCGTGCGAGCCGGGGGTAAGCATAACGATCTGGAGAATGTGGGGTTCACCAACCGGCATCATACGTTCTTCGAAATGCTGGGGAATTTTTCTTTTGGAGATTACTTCAAGAAAGATGCCATTGCTTACGCGTGGGAGTTGATTACTTCGAAGGAATGGTTTGGGATCGATAAAGAGAAGCTTTACGCCACCATTTTCAAGGGCGAAGCTGGGGTTGAGCGCGATATCGAGGCATACGACCTGTGGGTGGGGCGGGGCGTGCCCAAGCATCGCATCTTTGAGATGGGGTTGAAAGATAACTTCTGGCAGATGGGAGACACTGGTCCCTGTGGGCCTTGCAGCGAGATCCATTACGACATGGGGCCGACGGCGTCCGAACAGGGACATGCGGAATGCCACTTCCCTTGCGATTGCGGGCGGTATGTTGAGATTTGGAATCTGGTGTTCATGCAGTTTGACCGCGACGCGAGCGGGAAGCTGAGCCCGCTGCCGAAGCCTTCGATCGATACTGGGATGGGGTTGGAGCGGGTTACGGCGGTGCTGCAGGGTGTGATTTCGAACTACGACACGGATCTGTTTGTGCCGCTGATCCGGAGGGCTGCGGAACTGACTGGAACATCGCTTACCAAGGAACTGGAGAAGGAAGCCAAGGCAAAGTCAGCAGCGTCGCTGAGGGTAATCGCGGACCACTCGCGCGCGGCGACGTTCCTGATTTCGGATGGAGTGTTGCCCTCGAACGAAGGACGGGGCTATGTGCTGCGGAAGATAATCCGCCGCGCGATCACGCACGGACGCTTGCTGGGGCAGACGAAACCGTTCCTGCACGAGATGGTGTTTGCGGTGCGGGATCTGATGCAGGATGCATATCCAGAGCTCAGAGAAACGGCAGATCGGGTTTCGAGGTCGGTCTTGGCCGAAGAGACACGCTTTGCACATACGTTGGATCTGGGCCTCAAGAAGCTGGAGGAGGAACTGGAGGCGGCCATTCACCTGGGTTCCGCCCACGGCCCCGCAACTGCCTCCGAGGTGATGCGACTCTCTGGCGCCTCCGCTTTCAGGCTTTATGACACCTTCGGCATGCCCCTCGACTTTATGCAAGATGCGGCACGAGACCGAGGTGTCGAGTTTGACCAAGACGGCTTTGACGATGCGATGGAGGAACAGCGGTCGCGGGCTCGAGCCTCGTGGAAAGGCGGCGCGAAACAGACCGCGAACCCCGTGTACCAGCAGCTTCCGAAATCGACCTTCGAAGGCTATCGGCAGACTCGCTCTGACGGCTGCGAGTTGCTGGCCATCATTCACAATGGGCAGGGGACGCGGGAACTCAGGGCTGGCGAGTCGGGCGAAGTTATTCTGGACCACACGCCGTTTTATGCCGAGTCCGGTGGGCAGGTTGGCGACCGGGGATGGTTCTATTCGGACGATCACAACACTGTGGTTGCCGAGGTTACGGGATGCTATTCACCGATTCAGGGGGTGCGGGCACATCAGGTTGTCGCTAAACGGGCGCTGCGCGTGGGCGACAAGATCGATGCCGTCGTTAATGCTGACGTTCGTGAATCGATTATGCGGAATCACACGGCTACACATTTGCTTCACGCCGGACTGAGAGAGGTCTTGGGGAGGCATGTTAAGCAGGCGGGGTCTTTGGTGGCGCCGAATCATTTGCGCTTTGATTTTTCGCACTTCACTGCTGTTGAGGATGAAGAGTTGCAGGATATTGAGAACATCATCAACAAGGAAGTGCTGCGCAATCAGATCGTCGAGACTATTACTGATGTTCCCATCGACGAGGCGATCAATACATATCACGCTATGGCTTTGTTTGGCGAAAAGTATGGCGACAGGGTGCGGGTGGTGCGGATTGGTGACTTTTCGACTGAGCTTTGTGGCGGCACGCACACTGGCGCTACTGGGGAAATAGGGTTGATCAAGATTCTTAAGGAAGGGAGTGTTTCGTCGGGCGTGCGGAGAGTCGAGGCGATTACGGGATTGGGCTCGCTGGCGCATTTCCGCACCGATCACGAACTGGAAAAGGTGGTATCGACTTTTGCCGCTCCCACCTTTGCGCCTAAACCGCGCAAAGATGGGACACCCTCCACGGATAAGGCTTCCACCCGCGCCGATGAGAGTTTCGCCCTTGCCGAGACCGTGTCTCCTGCCGAGGCTTTGAGGGCTGAGCTTGAGAAGAAAGACTCGGAGATCAAGCGGCTTACGCGGGAGCTGGATCAGGCGCGGATGAAGTCGGCTTCGTCCAGCACGGCGAATATTGGCGAGCGCGTGAAAGATGTTAAAGGTGTGAAGGTGCTGGCGCATCGCGTGGATAATCTGGAGCGTGCGCAGCTGCGTACGCTGGTTGATCAACTGCGCGACAAGATCGGTTCGGGTGTGGTGGTGCTGGGCTCTGCCTCCAATGGAACCGTCTCGCTGATTGTGGGCGTCACCAAAGATTTGACCGGCCGGGTGCAGGCAGGGAAGGTGATTGGCCCGGTGGCCCAGAAAGTGGGCGGCAAGGGTGGAGGCCGTCCCGACCTGGCCGAGGCCGGAGGGAAAGATGCCAGTGTGCTGGATGCCGCGCTGGACGAGGCTTACGCGGTGGTGGAGTCGCTTTTGGAATGACCTCAAACAACAGTTCGCTCGAAGCACGCCTGCGATTCATCAAGCACAAGGGCCATGCCATCTACTCGGCTGACTTCGCGCATTGCACGTCGAAGGAGTTGCTAGTGCTGCTTGACCTGGTCCGCGCCGATATCGCTCGGCACGCACCCGGATCTGTTCTTACTTTTGTGGATGTCACCGGCGCGGAGGTCGACAAGCAAGTGGCCACGCGGATCAAAGAGGTTTTGGTGCTCGATCGTCCTTATGTGAAGCGGTCGGCATGGGTAGGCACGGAGAGTTTGCCGCACGTGTTTTATGAGCACTTCAAGAGCTTCTCGCAACGCGAGCTTCCTGCGTTCAAGACGCGCGAGGAAGCGTTGGAGTGGCTTGTGAGCGGCGAGTAAGCGCCGCACTTGCGCTTCGTATCAGATATCGGCGTTCGCGGGCGAGGGCGCCCGCGCCACACTTACCCTTTCCATACTTAACTTCTCCACTTCAACGTCACGGGGCCGGGCATGGGATGCTTCATCTCCGCTCCGGTGCGTTTCGCTTCTAGATGCGCGGCTTTCAGCTGGAAATACCATTTTGCCGGACGGTCGGCGTCGTCGACCAGCATCAGATGCGGGTTGTGCTTCAGACCTTCGGCTTGCAGTTCCATGGTGCGGCGATCCTGCTCGACGAATTTTGCGAAAACGAACTTGAGCAGATCGGGGCCGAATGGCATCCAGCGAAAGATGTTCCACGCGGCGACCACGTCGATGCGGCATTGATTGCAGGTGATGGGGGTTACGGTGGTGAGCGAAGAAAACCAGTACTTCCCTGCCCGGATGATCTCTTTGCGCAGGTTTGGCAGGACGAAGTCGATCGTCGTGGTGATGGAATCGGCGGCGGCGTAGAGGCGAAGAAGCTTGTAGGGCGCGGAGTTTGAGCTGGGAGTATGTGCACTCATGCGAAAGCCATTGGGAATGGGCTCGAAGTTTTTCTTTTTCTCGTGGATGCTGTGGCGGCTGCGCCACCACCAGGCTTGGTGGACGAACGGGCCGTGGGCGGGATCCATGAGGCCGATGATGCCGTGATCGATGCTGACCGGCATGTCGGCGGTAAGGTAAGCGAGTTTGTATTTGTCGCCAGACATTTCTTCGAACTTCTCGATCCGAGGGGCAGGTTCCGGTGCTTCCTCTCTCGCGCTGAATCCTGCGCCTGCCGGACCGGGGTCGGGAATGTAAACCCAGACGAAACCGTCCTGCTCTTCGCAGGGATAGCTACCGGCGTAGATGCGATCCACTTTCAAATTCTGGTCCGCGGTGAGTGAGGGAATAAGCTCACACCGGCCACTGTGAGCAGCGAACGTCCACCCATGGTAGGAGCACTCGACGTTTTCTCCGTCGAACCTGCCGCAGCTTAGCGGCATGCCGCGGTGGGGACAGGCGTCGCGCAGCGCGAAGGGTTTTCTGTGGAGGTCGCGTCCGATGACGAGCGGAATCTCAAGCAGGGTGGCTTTGTGAAGCTGATTGCGACGGATTTGATCGGCGGGCAGGGCGCGATACCAGAAACCGGTAAGCATGAGCGAATCGGGCGCCTGGCGTTGGGGAGAGTCGAGTTCGGGCATGGAGTGAGCGATTTGTTTAATCTTGATTGCTGATTGAAAACCTATGCTAGCATCCGCAGGACGTTTCAGCGCGCGGGGAATTGCGCTGAGGAACTTGCATGGAATTCGTTGGCCATTTTCGCAGGCTTTCGCCGGTGCAGCGGAATACCTTCGTTGCCTGCTTTCTGGGCTGGTCGCTGGACGCGTTCGATTTCTTTATTCTGACCTTCTGCGTCAGCGCGATCGCAACGGAATTCCAGGCAAAAGTCTCTGCCGTTCTGGAAGCAGTCTTCCTGACCCTGGTGTTTCGGCCGGTGGGCGCGTTTCTTTTCGGACTGGCGGCGGACCGGTTCGGACGGCGTCGGACATTGATGGTCGACATCATCGCGTATTCGGTGTTTGAGCTATCGTCGGCGTTCGCGCCTTCTTTGAAGGTTTTTCTGATCACGCGGGCGTTGTTCGGAATTGCCATGGGAGGAGAATGGGGCGTGGGGGCGGCGCTGGCGTTTGAGACACTGCCGGCGGAGGGGCGCGGATTTTTTTCTGGAGTGCTGCAGGAAGGCTACGTGGTGGGCAATCTGCTGGCCGCACTCGTGTTTGGGACGCTGTTCCGCTTCGTCGGTTGGCGCGGAATGTTTGTGATCGGGGCGTTGCCAGCATTTCTAGTGATTTACATTCGCACGAAAGTGGACGAATCACCAGCATGGCTACAGGGTCGCGTCTCCAAGAAAGCCGAGAGTCACCTGGGCAAGGACATTCGAACCTATGTGGGCACTTTCGCTTTCCTGGTTCTGCTGATGTTTGCATTCAACTCTTTTAGCCATGGTTCCCAGGATTTGTATCCGACATTCCTCACAAAGGGGCATCAGTTCGCGCCGCCTACGGTCATGTTCATCACCGTCATTTGCAATCTTGGTGCTCTGCTGGGGGGAATTCTCTTTGGAACATGGTCGGAGAAGATCGGTCGCAGGAAGGCAATTGTGACCGCGGCGCTGTTGTCGATTCCGGTGATTCCGCTCTGGGCATACTCGCATACCGTGCTCATGCTGGCGCTGGGCGGCTTTCTGATGCAATTCATGGTGCAGGGCGCGTGGGGGGTGATTCCCGCGCATTTGAATGAACTTTCGCCGCCTGCAGTTCGGGGAACGTTCCCGGGGTTCGCGTATCAACTGGGAAACCTGCTCTCATCGCGCAACGGGGTAGTGCAATCCAAACTCGCCGAGCAACGCTACGGTGGAGCATTCGCACCCGTGCTCGCCTGGACACTTTTGTTGGTAGCGGCACTGGTGGCGGCGGTTACCGGAAGCGGGAGGGAACGCAGAGGAATGGATTTGTCGAATACCAGTTAGCGATATGTTGGAGGTCGCATTGAGAAGTTAGGAGTGTGCAAGATTCGGCGTACTCGAAGGGGGCACGATGGTGGCATTGTCAGGGGAAGGTTCCTGTGTTACGTTAGGTGAAATTTCACGCCTTCGTAAATTCTTTTTCAGGGCCCTCTAAAATAATGCGGTCTGCGCGAATGCGCGTGCAAGGGTAGCGCCACTATGAAGGAAATCATGGACTCGACTTCGGCCCATCGGTCAGGGGACGAAGAGAATTTTGCCAACCGGAAGCTGATCCGTCCGGCGCTGCCGCGCCCGGATCACAACCACGGAAACCACAACTCCAATCATCCCCAGGTCATGGAACGCCGGGACAGAAATGACCGCCACGATCGGCCGGAACGGAACTTTGAACGCGGCGATCGCGCCATGGGGCCAGGGGGTGGGCGCAAGGCTGCGCCTCCGGAGCAGACCAACGCCGAGAATTTTTATTATCAGAAACAAATGCAGACACGGACGCCGATGGTGATCGTGCTGCGCGACGGCGAAGAAGTGCACGGCATCATCGAATGGTACGACAAGACCTGCATCAAGGTGATCCGCGAAGACGGCCGCCCGAACCTGATGATTTACAAGCCTTCCATTAAGTACATGTTCAAGGAAGAAGAGAATGGACGCTAGGGGGCGGTAAGAAGTTCGCGGCGAGCGGCGAGTCCGGTCATTTTCCAGCGTGGCTCGCCTCCATTTGGTTCAGCCTGCGATTCAACAACTCCACGTCGTCGTTCAACAGAGCCGACCCCGACAGATCGATACCCAGGAAATGATTGAGCAATTCCGCAGGGGGCTGGTTGAATCCATTGCTCAGGAGTGCGATGTAGCGCGGCACAAACCACTCCCGCCTGGTCGAGTAAAGCTGGTAATACTTCAGCGCGAGCAGCCCTCCATACATGTAGTTCACATCGTAGAGCGGGTCTTCGAACATAAGGTCGACCATGGCCCAACGGCTGCGTACCTCGGGCGTTGCATCCGGAAACTGCGAGAACTGATCGTCAATCTTTAGGCTCAGGCGGTCGAGGTCGTCGGCGTTCCGAATCGTGCCCGCCGAAACTCCGTCGTAAACCTCTTGTTCCAGCAAAGCGTCCTGCGCGCCGTAGAAGGCGTCGAGACCCTTGATATTCATCCATCGTTCGCGATAGTAGCGTTGCAGTTCCGGTGTGGCAGCGTGCTCGGCCATAAAGTCAGCCAGGACTAACTCGTTGAACTCGGCAAATGACTCGAAGAGAAAATGTGGGCCTTCCGCGTACGACGGCGCTACGCCGTTCGCGGTCATGAGCTGGCGATGGACCGCGTGTCCTCCTTCGTGCGCAATTACAGACAGGTCCTTGAAAGTTCCGTCATAGCGGCCGTAGAACAGCATGCTGGTGCTCCCGGCTCGTCCCTCGGAAAAACCACCGGTGTAGCGGTTGGGCGCCCCTCCGGGGATAATGTCGGCGCGCCCGTTGGCGGGATCGAGCAAGGCATCGAATGCGGCTTGATACTCTTTCCCGAGCCCCGCAAATGCTTCGTGAAAAACGCTACGAGCTTCCGAGAGCGAAGTTATCGGCGGGGTAAACCCTGGTGCAGGAGCCGACAGGTCCCACTCGCGCCCGGGCTGGTGATAGTCTCGCTCAATATCCTGCAACCGAATCTGTTCGTAGCGCTTGACAGCATCTCCATGTTGCGCCATTAAAACCAAAAGACTGCGCGTCTCCTCCGGCTTGAAATAAAGGCTCTCGTACTTGCGCGCGGGCGCATCCGCATAGTGGTGCGCTTTCGCGAGAGCGGTCTGGGCCTCGACGGTGTGAAGCAAGGCAAAGGCGAACAAGTCGCGCTGGCTGGCAAATCCAGCGTATCTCTTTTTGTAACCTTCCTCGCGTATCTTACCGTCGGCATTTGTCGCAATGAGGTTGCGCTGTCGAATCACATCCAGAGGCCCGGCCGGTGTTTGAACTTTCCCAAATGAAATGCCGGCGGTAATCAGTTCGTACAGATCGTTTTGCCAGTCGCCAATTTGCGGTTGGAACTGGTCAAGCAAGGCCTGCTCGGGTTCCGGCAGCAGGTGCGGTGCGGCGCGGCGAATGCCGGCAAGCGCGAAGCGGTATTCCGCCAGCGCCGGTTCTTCGTTCAAGAAGTGGCGCAGCTGATCCTCGGAAAGAGCGAGAATTTCAGGATCGAGAAATGCGGTCTTAGCATTTACGTCGGATTCAAGCGCGTTGTTGGCATCGCAAGCGGCGTCCTTGTGATTGAGAGCGCAGCGCAGGTGCAGGTAGGCTTCGTGCCTGGCGAAAAGCCTTCGAACGACGTCGTACTGCCGCAGAAGAGCGAGCAGCTGAGACCCGGAATTAGGTTGACCCTTGAACCGGGCCATCTGATCGAGGGCTGCGTTCAATTCGGCGCGCGCGGCAACTTCTTCCTCCGGCGTTTTGAAATAGTAGCGCGACAAGTCGGCAGACAAAGCTGCAGAAGGGGGTGACTGCACTTGCGCAGCACCGCTTACGGTTGCCGCCACGACGAACAGCAAACGCGCCCAACGTTCGGACTGCCTCATGTTTCTACCTCAGCGATCTTTCTCAGCGATGTTCGTGGTTCAGCATTATGAAATAGACGGCTCTGCGGCCTGCCCGTTTACGGTGCTGATGCTCCCGTTGACAATCTCCGGTATCTCCCATAGCATCAATCACTTGAGGGATGATTCTCAGACCCCGTCCGGGAGCCGTTCGTGATCAAGCTCGATATTATCAACGAAGTGGTAGCCAGAACCGGCATCACCAAGACCAAAGCCGAGTTGGCGGTGGAAACCGTTTTTGAGAGCATGAAGAAGGCGCTGGCTCACGGCAATCGCATTGAGCTGCGGGGATTTGGCGTGTTCAACGTGCGCCCGCGCAAGACCGGCATCGGACGCAACCCACGCACCGGAGCTGAAGTGTCAATTCCTCCCGGCAAAGCCGTCCGGTTCAAGCCAGGGAAAGAATTGCAGTCGATTGATTGAGAGCAGCCCGCGCGCCTCGGCTCCAGATTCTCCGTTATCTCTCTGTAGAGACGTAGCTTGCTACGTCTTGCCGGCGGCGGAAAAGACGTTGCAAGCAATGTCTCTACGGATGAGATCATGAGTCCTCAGCACCCCCCGCCCATCCGTCGTAGTAGCATCTAAGAAAGGCCTCGGCGGAATCGCTAGGCCAACAATCGCATGTCGGAACCTACTCCTCCAGTCGCATCCTCCAACGTGGAATACTTGCGGCCGATGCCGGTGTATGCGGCACCCCAGCCGCGGCAGCGCTACTGGTTGCATGTGTTGTTGCTCTTGGCGACATGCTTCACCACGCTGGTGATGGGTGCGCGCATGCAATACAACTTTCAGCATGGTCAAGCGGCACTTTCGATGGGCGATGATTCCCTACCTTATTTTCCCGCAGGCTGGATCTTGTCGCATCCCGCGCGCCTGCTGGGCGGCTTGCCCTTTATGGCCACATTGATGCTGTTCTTCATGGCCCACGAAATGGGCCATTACTTGTATTGCCGCCGCTACGGAGTTTACGCCACGCTGCCCTTCTTCATCCCGATGCCAACTCTGATCGGAACCATGGGCGCGGTCATTGTGATTCGCTCGCGGATTCGCTCCCGAACCGCGCTCTTCGACATAGGCATTGCCGGCCCTATCGCGGGATTCGTTGTGGCTCTGGCTGTGCTCATCATGTCACTCGGCTGGTCGAGGCCGGCGCACCCTGGTTTCGGCCTGGCGCAGTATGACCTCGGGTATCCGCTGGTTTTTCAGGGGATGCATCGGCTGTTGGTGTCGATGAATCTGCTGCGCGGACCAGCGGCCCTGCCCTTGAATCGCTTGCTGCTGCATCCCATGGCGATTGCAGCCTGGGTAGGAATGTTCGCGACGTCGCTGAATTTATTGCCGGGCGGACAGCTCGACGGCGGACATATCATCTTTTCGATTTCCCCGCGAGTGCA
This sequence comes from Candidatus Sulfotelmatobacter sp., assembly GCA_035486795.1. Taxonomy (GTDB): domain Bacteria; phylum Acidobacteriota; class Terriglobia; order Terriglobales; family Acidobacteriaceae; genus Sulfotelmatobacter. The sequence continues at coordinate 16,366 of DATHMS010000133.1, forward strand.
CAAGCTGGTCTCGCGGCTGACTATCCTCATTCTTCTGCCCATGGCCTACTATCTGTGGATTGGATGGTTTCTGTGGGCGATTCTTCTGCAAATCAGCAGCTTCCGCCATCCTCAAGTTGCGGAGTGGCCAAGAGTCTCAGGTGGGCGAGCCTGGCTCGCTATCTTTGCATTGTTGATGCTTGTGCTCACGCTGATCCCTGCGCCGTTTGGCCACGCCTCTCTGCCGGAATTCATACAGCAGCTTCGGGCGCGATAGGCAACTTGTGGCCGATGATTTCTGATGGTTGATTGTCGAGCGGCCCGATGATGGCTCCTATCAAGCGCCTGGGAGCAAACTCGCCCATTTTGCCATTTCTTTCGTATACTCCTTTATTCAATCGTTTCAGTTAACGCCTCGGAGGTTCGCGTTGAGACAGAGAACGGCTGTTCTCGCATTGCTCGGATGTCTTTTCTCGTGCATCACGGCGGCACAGACAATTGAAGTCGACACCTCGCATCCCACGAATCACTTCGTGCCGAGAGAGACCCTGGGCGCAGGGGTAGATCGCATTGCAGTGGACGCGATCGACAAAGATCTACAGCAACCGACACTCGAGAAGACCCTGGCCTCGGGCTGGCAGCCGGTTACTTATCGCCAGAACACGGAGCTCGCAGTCGAGGCGTGGCATTGGAATCCGCAAGGAAGATGGAGCGAGGGGAACGGCGCGAACGGCAAAGGATATTTCACCGGCTCGGCAACACCGACGGAGATGCTTCGTTACTCCTACGGGTATGCGCTTCCGCGCCGCGGATTCACCCGCAATGATGGCACGGACAACGTGGGCTTTTCCCGCCTGACTGATGGAGATGTGAACACTTTCTGGAAGAGTAATCCGTATCTTACTCAGCGCTTCACGGGAGAGAGTGACGCCTTGCATCCGCAGTGGGTGGTGCTGGACCTGGCGCAGGTGCAGCCGGTAAACAGCATCCGCATTGCGTGGGGAGAACCTTTTGCCCGCAGCTACGTGGTGCAGTACTGGACGGGTGATGATCCCATCAAGGCAGTAACGCGCGGAGTCTGGCAGACGTTTGCACAAGGCGCAGTTACTGATGGAAAAGGCCGGGTCGAGACCATTCGCTTGAGTGAAAGCCCCGTGGCAGTGCGATTCGTGCGCATCTGGATGACTGAATCTTCGAACACCTGCACAGCAGAGGACGCGAAACCGGCACAATCGAACAATAACAATAACGACCCGCGCGATTGCGTGGGCTATGCCATTCGCGAACTCTACCTCGGCACAACCACCGAGGGCGGTGAGTTTCACGACCTTCTGCGGCACACGCCGGACCAGGAGCAGACAACGACTTATTGTTCGTCAGTCGATCCCTGGCATCAGGCGTCGGATCTCGGCTCGACCAAGCAGGCGCAGATGGGATTCGATCTCTTTTTCACCAGCGGAGTAACGCGCGGCCTGCCCGCGATGGTACCGATCGCGCTGCTGTATGACACTCCCGACAATGCCGCGGCGGAAATTGCATATCTCAAGGCGCGGGGCTATCCCATCTCCTACGTTGAGATGGGCGAGGAAGCCGACGGCCAGTACATGCTGCCGGAAGATTACGCCGCGCTGTACTTACAGTGGGCAACGGCGATCCATCGCGTCGATCCATCGCTGAAGCTGGGCGGACCGTCGTTTCAGGGCGTGAATAAGGACATCGAAGTCTGGCCGGATGCGAACGGGAAAGTTTCGTGGACGGGACGGTTTCTGGATTATCTCAAGCAGCGCGGTCGAATGAAAGATCTGGCCTTCTTTTCGTTTGAGCATTATCCCTATGATCCGTGCCGCACCCCGTGGGGCATGCTCTATGACGAACCCGATCTAGTGAGCCACATCATGCAGGTGTGGCACGAAGACGGAGTTCCTGCGGACATGCCGATGTTCATCACCGAAGGGAATCTTTCGTCGGGCGCCAGCGAGACTTATCAGGACATTTTTGCCGGAATCTGGCTTGCGGATTACATTGGATCGTTCCTCAACTCAGGGGGCAACGCCGTTTATTTCTTCCATTACTTGCCCCTGCAGATGGAGCCTGGGTGTAACGGCTCTCCGGGAACATTTGGGATGTTTACCATCGACGCCAACTACCAGATTCAGCAGCCGCTGGCGCAGTTTTTTGTCGCGCAGCTGATCAATGTGGAGTGGGCACAGCCCGGTGGTGGCGGACATCAGGTTTTTGCCGCGAAGAGCGAGGTGCAGGACGGCGCAGGTCATGAATTAGTGACGGCTTATGCCGTGAAGCGTCCGGATGGAACGTGGGCGGTGATGGCCGTGAATCGAGACCAGCAGAATGCGCACCGGGTTCGAATTGCCTTTGAGGGAGCCGCGGAGAAAACCAGCAGCTTCTCTGGGCCGGTAGAGGTTTCAACCTTCGGCAGCGCGCAATACCAATGGCATCCGGCACAGATGCGCTTTATGGCTCACGCCGAAAACGCCGCGCAACCTACGATCGTGGCTACAACCCGAGGCACGGCAGACCCCGATGGGCCGATAATTCATACCAAAGTTGCTGCTGAGAAGGACACAATGTTCGACCTGCCGGCGGCGTCGGTAGTCGTGATTCGAGGCAACGTCAGTGGGAAGTAGTTGATCGAGACCTCGGCGATGTATTTCATCTCTCACATCAGCCACAGTGCGTCTACGTCAACAATGACCTGTGTGCGGGGAATCTTCCTGGCTGCGGCATAGGCCAACATGGCGCGCAGCGTGGCGTTGAGCTTCTCGCGGCTGGCCGACTTCAGCACGAAGTGGTAACGGTAATCACGCTTCAGCCGCAAAATAGGCGCGGCCGCGGGCCCGAGTACGCGCACGCCTTCATGGCGGTTTTGCTCAAACCATTTACCCAGCGTGCCCGACCACTGCAGTGCTTCATCGAGCTTGTTGCTGCGGATGAGGACGTTGGCCAGCGCGGAATATGGCGGATAGTGCATCCAGCTGCGAAAGCGCAATTCCTTTTCGTAGAAACCAGTGAAGTCGTGGTGTGCAGCGTACTGCACGGCGTAGTGGTCCTGAAAATAAGTTTGCAGGATCACCTTGCCGGGTGACAGGCCGCGTCCGGCGCGTCCGGCAACTTGCGTGAGCAACTGGAAGGTGCGCTCGGCGGCGCGGAAGTCAGGCAGTCCCAGCGCGCTGTCGGCGCCGACCACCCCGACCAGGGTAACGCCGTGAATGTCGTGGCCCTTGGCGATCATCTGGGTTCCGACGAGCAAGTCAAGTTCACCTTCACTGAGGGCGTTCAGGGTGCGTTCGAAATCCTCGTGTCCCCTGACGGTGTCGCGATCGAGACGCGCGATGCGGGCCTGCGGAAACATTCCGTGCAGCAATTCTTCGAGTTTCTCCGACCCGGTGCCCAGAAAATACACATACTCGCTGCCGCAATGGACGCAGGCTTTGGGCACTGGTGCGGTGTAGCCACAGTAGTGGCAGACCATTTTGTGCTCGCGCTTGTGATGCGTCAGCGCGATCGCGCAGTTCTGGCATTCAAGAGTTTTGCCACAGGTGCGGCACAGCACCACGGGAGAATACCCGCGGCGGTTGAGCAGCACCATGACTTGCTCGTTGCGGTCGAACCGCTCCTGAATCTCCGCGGCCAGCTTGCGCGAGATGACCTGCTCATGGCCGGTTTCCTGGAACTCTTGCCGCATGTCAATGATTTCGACTTCCGGAAGAGGACGCTGCTCCACGCGGTCCGGCAACTCCACCAGCGCGTACTTGTTCTTCTTTGCGTTGAAATACGACTCCAGCGAGGGCGTGGCTGAACCGAGGACTACAACGGCGTTCGCCATCTTTGCGCGCATCACGGCAATATCGCGGGCGTGGTAGCGCGGCGTCTCCTGTTGCTTGTAGGAAGAATCGTGTTCCTCGTCGACGATGATCAGCGCAAGATCGGCAACCGGTGCGAAGACTGCGGAACGAGTACCGACGACCATGTGCGCGTCGCCACCCTTGATGCGGTGCCACTGCTGGGCCCGCTCTTTGTCAGAGAGCGCGGAGTGGAGAACGGCGACTTCATCGCCGAAGACCTGGTGCAAATCAGCGGCCACCGCAGGAGTGAGGCCGATTTCAGGAACTAGAAGGATGGCGGAGCGTCCAGCTTCGAGCACTGCTCGCATGGCAGCGAGGTAGACTGCGGTCTTACCCGAGCCGGTGACACCGTGCAGAAGGATACCGGAAAACTGGCGCGCGTCAGCGGCCTCGCGCAAGCGATTGACTGCGGCCTGCTGGGCTGAATTGAGGTCGAATGCAAAGGGCGACGGCCGCGGCTTGGTTCGCGAGACGGCGAAGGCCGCAGGCTCTTCGACGATTTCAACCAGACCGCGCTTGACCAGGGTGCCGAGCGTCGTTCGTGGGACCTCGAGCGCTTGCAGCGTCTCCACGGGAACTTTGCCGCCGGAAGCAGCGAGAGTTTCGACAAGTTTCCGTTGATTGCCGCTCAGTTTTCCGTCGGCGGACTTCAGCAGCGCGATCTTCACTGTTCGAATAGCGTCGCGCACACCGGAGATATCTTCGCGCACTAGCCACTTCTTCCGCACCATCCCATTCAGGGTTAATTTTGTGACGCGAGTAGCAGAGCGCAGGTTCTCTTCGCGGATCTGTACGGCCTCCGCGGAAGCAGGCTCCTGGGAAGCCAGGTAATCCAGCACTCGGAATTCAGCGGCTTGTTCTTCCGGAGTGCGGCGTGACCGCGCTGATGATCCTGACGCACCAGCCAGATGCAGCGCCAGCTGACCTTCTTTGGTAATGCGGTAAGCGATAGAGCGTTTGAACTCCGCATTGAGCGGCAGCATAGTGCGAAACACTTCGCCCAGCGGAGCGAGATAGTAGTCGGCGATCCACCGGCCGAGACGCAGCAGTTGCTCGTCGAGCACCGGCGAGACATCGAGCACGCTCTGAATCGCTTTCGTCTTGACCAAGGGTTTGCGGTCGTGCAGTTCGACGACGACGCCGGTCATCCGCTGCTGCCGAAAAGGCACAAGCACGCGTCCGCCAACCACCGGAGTAGCCTCAACGGGGACACGGTAGGTGAAGACCATGTCGAGCGGCACGGGCAACGCAACGTCGCAGAATTCGGACATTAGTTGGAGGATAAACTAGAAAACGCGCATACACGCTGAACCGGTGATGGGGGTAGAGATCCTTCGACTTCGTGAATGTCTCGCGTTGCGAAGCATCCGCTATACCTGGATGACAATTATTGTTGCAGCGGTATCGCTACTCGGCAGCTTTCTTCGGCGGTTCGATCCCCAGATACTTCATCACCATCTGCAAGTCCTTCCACGCTTCGCCTTTCTGGCGCGGATCGCGCAGCAGGAATGCGGGGTGGTAGGTGACGGCCAGGCGCGCGCCCGGCCACGAGGGATCGCTGCTGCGAACGCCCGCTGGTTTGAAGTCGTACCAGCGGCCGCGGAGTTCAGACATCGGCGCATTGATCGCCAGCAGATTCTTCGCCGACACCGCGCCGAGCGCGACCACAACCTTAGGCTTGATAACCGCGATCTGCCGCATAAGAAACGGCGAGCATGTTTCACACTCGTCACGCTCCGGCGTGCGGTTGCCCGGCGGACGGCACTTGACCACATTCGCAATGTAAACATCTTCGCGCCGCAGACCCATCGCTTTGATCATGTTATTGAGCAACTGCCCAGCGCGGCCCACAAAGGGCTCGCCCTGCGCGTCTTCGTCGGCGCCCGGACCTTCGCCCACAAACATCAATTCGGCGCGCGGATTGCCTACTCCGAACACGATCTGCTTGCGGCCCTGCTTGTGCAGTTTGCAGCGCGTGCAATCGCCGAGGTCTTCTCGAATCAGCTTGAGCGCAGCGACGGGATCGGCCACGCCATACTCCGGCTTCGGGGCGACAATCTCGAAAATGTTGTCTTCCTCAACTGGGACGGCAGCGGCTTTTCTGGCGGACATTTCCTCTCGCAGTTCTGATTGAGTGGCAGGAGACAAGGATTCTGGAACGGCGTCGGCAACAGCCGACCCTGGTCCGCGCCGGTAGAAATCGTAAATGCCCAGCTCGTGGCAGTAGCGGACTTGTTCGGCCAGAACGCGCCGCAATCCCGGGTCAAGTGTGCGAGCCACTTTCCTCAATGCTCCACATCAAAATAGATCTTCGTCGTGGCCCGATAATGCAGAACTTTTCCTCCGTCCAACTGCATGTCAAGCGAGTCCACGTGCGCCCACTTGATGCCGCGCACAGTTTTCGCCGCCTCGGCTACGGCGTTCTTCGCCGCCTTGGCAAAGCTTTCTTTCGACGTTCCGATCACCTCGATAACTTTCTGGGTCATCGCACACTCCTGAGAGAAAAAAGAGATTGGACGGAATTGTACGCCAGCGGACCATCGAATGCAGGGGGGCTTCCTCGTCAGGCTTTCACCGGCGCCTTGCGCCGCTGCAGCAGACGGACGACCTGGTCGAGCACGCGCTGGGCAACTTCCCACTTAGTAGTTTCCGGCACCTCGACGACTTCGTCGTGAGTAATGATGGTCACTTGGTTACGATCGGAGTCAAAACCAATCCCTTCGCGAGAGACATCGTTGACCACGATGGCGTCGAGGTGCTTGGCTGCAAGCTTCTGGCGGGCGTTCTCGAGGACGTTCTCGGTTTCCGCGGCAAAACCAACGACAATCTGCGACTGCCTGCGCACAGAAATTTCCTGGAGAATGTCCGCTGTAGGTTCGAGCTCGAGCGTAATCGGACCTTTGCGTTTTATTTTCTGCGGAGAAGCCGACTTGGCACGGTAATCGGAGACAGCAGCAGTCTTGATGACAACAGTCGCGTGGGGCAGAAGGTTGAGCACGGCATCCCGCATCTGCTCGGCGGATTCCACGCGCGTGAGCTCGGCCGCTCCCGGCGGCGTGAGCACCGTCGGCCCGCTGACCAGCAGCACGCGAGCGCCGCGTCGCAGCGCAGCTTCGGCCACGGCATATCCCATACGGCCGCTGGAGCGGTTGGTGAGGTAGCGCGCGGGATCGATCTTTTCGCGCGTCGGCCCGGCCGTGATCAACACGGTTTCGCCTGCGAGATCCTGTGATGCGCCAAGCGCTTCCAGAACCGCCGTCACAATTACTTCATTCTCGGCCAGCCGTCCGGAGCCGGTCATCCCGCAGGCCAGATATCCTGAGTCGGGTTCAACGATCTTCACCCCGCGTTGTCGAAGAACATCCAGATTCGCTTGCGTCGCGGCATGATTCCACATGTTAACGTTCATCGCCGGGGCCACTACAACCGGCGCGGTGGTCGCGAGATAGAGCGTGGTAAGAAAGTCGCTCGCAATGCCCTGCGCGAAGTGGGCAAGAACGTCGGCGGTCGCAGGAGCGACCAGCAGCGCGTCAATCGACTGCGCCACGGCAATATGCTCGATGGCTGAATCAATGTTGGCGGCCTGCTCTTCGCCGGGCGAGAACATTCCAGTAATGACTTTTTCACCGGAAAGCGCTGCGAAGGTGAGCGGGCGAACGAATTCTTGAGCCGCGCGCGTCATGATAACTTGAACGCGAATGCCGCGGTCTTGCAAGAGGCGCACAATCTCCGCCGCCTTGTAAGCCGCAATGCCGCCCGTCACTCCAAGAGCAACTTTCATGATTCCGTCAACGAGCCGCCCTCACGCGTCTCCAAAGGCCTTATCCAGAACCTCTGCGGCCTGCTCCGCCGCGCTCCGAGTTTCCGGGATCTCCCACTTCACCTTACCCGCGCGAATTTCATCCTGCGCAATGCGGCACGGTTTGCGCGAGTTGGTTTGAACCACCGGCGGGGCTCCGGATTGCAGTTGGCGGGCGCGGCGAGCGGCGACCAGAATATAGCGATAGTTGCTGTCGAAGCCTTCGATCAATTTCATGGATTCTCTCCCCTTGCTACCGGGATGCAAGATGTTGATTGCCGAAAGTTGATTGCCGAAATTGGTGCGCTTCGTTCTTTCGCCCGCGACGCCAAGGGCTTGCCCTACCATTTTCCCACGAAATTGAAGGTTGTGGGGGCTTCCAACCTTTCAATGTGGTTACCGAGGACTATCCCTTCCCGGAATCGTCAGAAGGCTTAAAGGAGTCCAGAATCGACTTCAGGCGGTCTCGCATATTGGCCAAGCGGCAGCGGTCTGCAAGAGCCAGGGTTTGGGCTTCCTCAGGGGATAGCGGCCGGCCCGCGCGCAGCAGGCGTTCACCGCGCACAATCGCTCGCAATGCTTTGATTGAGTCCTCGAGCTGGTCGTTCACGAGAATGTAGTTGTACCGGTCATAATTCTCAATCTCACGACTGGCCTTCATGAGGCGGTGCTGCATCACAGCCTCGCTGTCTTCACTGCGCTTGCGGAGGCGTTCTTCCAGCGTTCTGCGATCAGGAGGCAGGATGAAGATGCTGGTAGCGTCGGAAAGTTTTTGCTGAATCTGCGCTGCGCCCTGCACATCGATGTCGAGCAGGAGGTCGCGGCCGTTCTGTTCCGCCTCGTGCAGGAAGCGGCGCGCCGTTCCGTAGTAATTGCCGAAGACTTCGGCGTGCTCGAGAAACTCGCCGTCGCGAATCATCTTCTCGAATTCCGGACGCGAGACGAAATAGTACTGCCTTCCATTGGTTTCGCTGCCCCGAGGAGCCCGCGTGGTGTAAGAAATGGAAAACTCCAGATTGCTCACCTTGTTCAGCAGTTCGTTGACCAGGGTCGACTTGCCCGAGCCGGACGGGGCCGAGATGATGTAGACGAGGGGTTTGTGGGGCGGAGAAGAACTCATTCCAGGTTCTGCACCTGCTCGCGTGATTTTTCGATCTCAGCCTTCATGATGAGTCCAGCTTCGGTAATTTTCAGCGCCTCGCCGGCCAGGCCAGACGTCTTCGAAAGCAGAGTGTTGGCCTCGCGATTCATTTCCTGTAGCAGAAAGTCCAGTTTCTTTCCCACTTCTCCATCTCCGTCGAGCAGCCCCAGGAAATGCTGGACGTGGTTTTCCAGGCGAACGATTTCTTCCTGAATGTCACTGCGGTCCACTAGAAGCGCCGCTTCCTGCAGCACCCTTTCCTTATCAGCACTGGAGCCCAACAGCTCCTGCAAGCGCGATTGCAGACGTTCCACGTAGCTCTGCAGCACCGTGCGCCGGTGAAGTTGCACCGTCTTCACCGATTCGCGGAGGTGGATCATGCGCTGGCGGAGTTCATGCTCAATGCCGCGGCCTTCCTGCTCGCGCATTTGATTCAGCCGGTCGAGCACCTCGCCAGCCCTGGCCATCACCGCCGACTCCAGCGCTCCATCTTCCGGATCCTTGGCCGAATCGAGGGCACCGGGAATGCGCAGGACGGTGTTGAGATCTGGTTCAGCGGCCACGGAAAACTCGGCAGCAGCCGCGCGAAAAGCTGCGATGTAGGCGGTTACCAGCGGGCGATTGAGAGCCAGGGTTTCACCGCCCCCGCGCTCCAGGCTGAGCGTGACCTCGACATGGCCACGCGCAATCTTTTCTTTCAGCAGGCGGCGAAGTTGCATTTCGAGCGAGTCGGATCCCGAGGGCAGACGGAAATGCAGGTCGAGAAAACGGTGGTTCACCGACTTCAACGAGAGCGAGAACGCAAGATGGCCGTTGCTGCCTTGGATGGCGGCCGACTTGGAGGACATCATGGAACTCGAGCCGGTTGGCGGCGTGCCGGCGTTTCCTTCAATCCGGCTTGCAAGTTCGCCTTTGACCTGGGCAAAGCCCGTCATGGAGCGCAGAGGCATGAGTGATTTCCCGAACTTCCGATTCGCAATCTCAACTGGGTTGAGCTGGCTCCAGTTTCGGCTCGAAGTCAGCGAACTGCAACTCGTACAAACGCCGGTAGGTACCCAACTTCGTCATTAAGTCTTCGTGAGCGCCGATGTCGGCGATAGCTCCGTTTTCGATCACCACAATGCGGTCGGCGCGGCGCACCGTCGAAAGCCGGTGCGCAATCACAAACACGGTGCGGCCGATCATCAGATTATGCAACGCCGATTGCACCAGCGCCTCCGATTCGCTGTCCAGGGCCGAGGTGGCCTCGTCCAGAATCAGGATGGGTGCATTCTTCAGAATCGCGCGGGCAATGGCGATGCGCTGCCGTTCGCCGCCGGAAAGCCGCACGCCCCGCTCCCCGATCACCTCATCGTATCCCGCGGGCAAGGCCTGGATGAAGTCGTGAGCGAGGGCTGCGCGGGCGGCGGCCTCAACATCCTTCAGCGCCACGTGAGGCTGACCGTAGGCGATGTTGTTGCGGACGGTGTCATTGAACAAGACGGTTTCCTGCGTCACGATTCCGACCTGCTCCCGCAGAGAAGCCAGCGTTACGTCGCGCACATCGTAGCCATCGATGAGCAGGCAACCTTGTGTGGCGTCAAAAAAGCGTGGGATCAGGTGAACCAGAGTGCTCTTTCCCGAACCGCTGGACCCGACGATCGCCACGACTTCTCCCCGGCGAACTTCGAGGTTGATGTCGTGCAGCACACGGGCGTCTTCGCCTTCGCTGCCATAAGTGAAGCTCACGTGATCGAATTGGACGTTTCTTGCGAAAGGAGGCAAGCGCTTGGCGTGCGGCTTTTCGCGAACATCATCTTCGATGTCCATGAACTTGAAGATTTCACTCGATGCGCCCAGAGCCTGCTGAAAATTGTTGTTGAAAAGCGCAAACTTACGAACGGGGTTATACAGAGCCAGGATCGCAGCAAAAAACGCAACGAAGTCGCCTAAGGTGAACTGG